>NZ_JAAHHT010000202.1 GCF_010672085.1 Okeania sp. SIO3I5 | reverse complement strand
TCGATTTCGTTGATACGAAGCAATTCTAAATTATCTAAAAATAAAACCATAGGGCATTTTAATTCTGGCAATAAATACTTTTCAAAGTAGTTATTACAGGTCACTTTACTGCCGAATTCTTTAGTTAAATTATCCCAGTCATCTAATTTAACAGGTAGTTCTAATTGACTACTAACATTGGCACATAACCAACGCAACAATTTATTCAATTCGGATAAATGGCTATTGTCAGCTTCCTGAAAACTAATAGATACAATTCGGTATTTTTTCTTTGCTTTTAATTTCTCTAACGATCGATTTATCAACATAGTTTTCCCCATCTTTTTAGGTGCTTTGATTCTGAGGATATAGTTGGTTGATAACAGACTTTTATAAATTTTTTGCTCGATTAATAGGCGTTGGATATAGTGTGGTGAATTAGTATCTTGTACAGGATTAGATTTTTTGATTTTTCTGGATTTATTTTCACATTCTTCATAGTCAAAACATTCTTCAAAAGAGAATGGATAATTAGTAGTAACGTAGTTAGAAAATATTTTGATACTTTTTGAGCTAACTCCTTCGTTTCCAACAATGATTTTGCTCACAGTAGTCCGATGTAAATCAGCTTTTTTGCTAATTTCACTAAAGCTGTTCTCTTGATAAATTTTTTGAACTTTCTCGTGTCCTGCTTTTGTAAGTATATAAGAAGTCATTATAACACCATCCTGCTCACTAATGTTGTCGATCATCGACAACTTTTAAAATTCCTTGGCAAATTGTAACTCTCTATGATGCTGAATCGCTTACTCTGTAATAATTCTTCAAGATGTCTAATTAAAGTCAACCAAAGTTGTCGATCATCGACAACTTTTTTTTGTTCGCCTCTGCTATTCTAAATAATGAGATTGTAAACAATCGGATTTTTACTGAGGTCCCACTATTTGACAGTTAAGTATTTAAGCAGTCGTACTTCTTTAGTAGACCTTAGTAAGCATTCAGGCATCAGCTATGAAAGGCCAATTAAAATAGGGTTTACGGGTACAACCTATTTTATCATTGCAACCGACAGGGAAGCAATCTCAAATCCTAATTTTTCCTACCTCATGGGTAGCTCCTGTAATATTACATCCGGATAATTACTGGGACTTACGCAAATAAACCAGGTTTTTAGGATAAATCGTTGTTTTCCACAATAAATATTGACAAAAAAACCAGTTTATGGGTTCGCCTGGGTAAGTCCTGTATACCCTAGTCATTTCAGTTATCAGTTATCAGTTATCAGTTATCAGTACCTCTACCTGAAGTATTGGGATTGAAATATTGAACCTGTTTTTTCATCCCCTTGAAAGGGGGAGACTTGAGACCTGATTTTTTGGTCATTGCGACTATAACTTGTGAAAGAAAGCAACTTCAGGGGCACACGGAGATTGCTTAATATCGTCGCTGCGGACGACTGTTTAACCGGATTTTATACAATAGTTATGTTTGCGCTGCATGACTCAGGAAATAAAATTGGTCATCATCTAACCATACTAAGTTATTACCTTCAATAGCTGTTTTGCCACCGGAAAACTTCGCTTTTCCGTGCTGGACTGCTGCGCCAACATATTCCGTAGGAAAACGCTGCATGACACCAATGTATAGGATTATACAGGCAATAGCTGAATACTGAATGCTAATAGCTGAATACTTACATACCTGAGCAAATTACTGAAAAAAATCAGGAAATTTTCTTAGAAATCTCAAAAACTTATTGTTTTTTCGATCATATTCACAGAAGTAACTATGAGTAATCCAAAAAATCATCAAACACATCGCTTAACAAGTTTAACTCAAGCAATTTTAGCAGCGATCGCTTCAACTTGTGGTCTAGGAGTTAAAGTCGCTCTAGCAGATCCACCACCTGCGCCACCACCTTTAACTGTATTACCTCCAGTCTTCTGCTTCCGGTTCACTGATATTAAAGCTGTGGAAGACGATCCAGAAGGAGATAAATTTCAAATTGCCTTTGAAGTTCTCAACTGGTCCAACCAAGCTGCTGCAGGTGTCCGTATTGCCCTCAACGAAGGAACACGAGGTCTTGATGGTACAGCACCCACTTTTGCTGGTGCAGGAGTTGACGGTAATGGTCGCCCTCTTGGTCCTGACGCAGACCCGTTACCAGGAAATCAATTGTTTAGCAACACTGGTAGTGTAGTGCAATCAACTGACACAGCGATTCAATGGGATGCCAGTCAGCTTAACTTTGATACCTTTACTGAAGGACCAATACCAAACCGGGACTTGCTTGGTGTTGGACCAAGAAACACCCCTGGTGCTTGCGCTTTAGTTCCTGGTTGTCGAGTTGTCGGCAATAATCCTCAAGTTGCTGACTGGGATACCGTTGATGATGGTAATAATGTTCTGGATGGTTTCGTTATCACAGTAGATGATTTCGATGAACAAGAGGTACTTTCTTTCAACTGGGATCTCCTTAATGTTGCTGGCGACCGTATTGGAGATACTAATGATTATGGTTTCGGTACAGTGAATATTGCCCGCATACCTATCGATGCAGATCCTGATGCTGATTTCCGAATTTTTGAGCCAAATACTGGTGTAGAGCGCTCCAAACGATTATTTGCTGAAAATTCTCATACGGTTACGGAATTTTCTCCTGTTAATTATGACACGACTATTGCAGGTGGTTTGTCTGCTACGAATATCGTGGAAACTCAAGATATTTCTACAGGAGGAGATGAACCTATTGCTCTGTTTGCTGCAGAATTTGGGGCAGCAATTACTGGTGAATTTTTGAACCCTGCGGATAACATTTTTGGTACTCCTGTGAATGCTCAATTAGTAGCTAGTAACTCTGGTTCTGGCGGTTCCGGTGGCTCTGGCGGTTCTGGCGGTTCTGGCGGTTCCGGTGGTTCCGGTGGAGTAGGTTCTGGCGGTTCCGGTGGTTCCGGTGGAGTAGGTGGTTCCGGTGGAGTAGGTTCCGGCGGTTCCGGTGGTTCCGGCGGTTCCGGTGGTTCCGGCGGTTCCGGTGGTTCCGGTGGTTCCGGTGGTTCCGGCTCTGTTGGTTCTGGCGGTTCTGGCGGTTCCGGCTCTGTTGGTTCTGGCGGTTCTGGCGGTTCCGGCTCTGTTGGTTCTGGCGGTTCTGGCGGTTCCGGTGGTTCCGGCTCTGTTGGTTCTGGCGGTTCTGGCGGTTCCGGTGGTTCCGGCTCTGTTGGTTCTGGCGGTTCCGGTGGTTCCGGCTCTGTTGGTTCTGGCGGTTCTGGCGGTTCCGGTTCCGGTGGCTCTAGTGGAGTTGGTTCCGGTGACCTAGAACCAGAGTCAGTTCCCGAACCTAGTACAATGGCAATGGTAGGATTGACAGCGATCGCTTTACTTGGCTATAAACGTCAACGTCGCAGTTAATCATATATATAGTATGTAGGGGCAAATGGCCAGCAAGCCCCTACAAAACCGAAAATTATACATTTTTTGTCGAATATTGACAAGATTTATCTTCCCTGTCGATTTTTGACAATGTTCAGAATGGTCAGTTTAGTAGCGATCGCTATCTTTAAATACAAACGTCATGGTTAATTTATAAAATCCGGTAGCAACGGTATAAAAAAGTAGAGAAACCGGGTTGATTAAATACCCCATTATACTAAAATCTACCCTCCATAAACCCGGTTTCTTATGTACGGTAGCAACAGACAAAACTAATGAATCTTAAGAACCAATACTTACAAACTGGGACTTTCTACCTAGCATTCTTAATTGCAGGAATTCCTGCTGCAACTGCCGCCAGCTTACGAAGCAGTGATGTAGTCGTTATTATCGATGAATCAGTTTCTATGTCCGGCGAACAAGAATGGATCGGCAACATGATTCCACAACTAGATGCAGTTCTGCAAACCCAAGGTCTCACAGGTCAACGCTTTGGTCTTGTTGGATTTGGTAGTAGTCGCCCGGACTTCTTGGGGCGATCTGTACCTGTAGGTGGAGCCAAGTTTGGCACTTCTGCTGAATTTGCGACTGCAACCAATAACTTACTGGTATCTGGTGGATTTGAAGATGGTTATTCTGCCATTGACTTTGCTCTGAATAACTATACATTTCGGGAAGATGCTGCTGTTAGCTTCATCCTAGTAACAGACGAAGATCGCGATAATGGCAACTCTAGTCTCAATTCCACCAATATCCTAACAGGATTACAACGAGGAACTGAAAACACTGAAGATGATATTTTATTGAATGCTATAGTCAACGCCAACTTCGTAAATAATGCCATTGGAGTTAACCATGAAGCAAATGCTTATATTGCTGACGGTAGAGGTGGATACACGAGTACCCAACTTCCATCCCTAAATGGTATTGTCACCAGTAGTTTTTTCAATACCGAACCAGATTATGTAGACTTAGCTCTTGCCGGTGGTGGTGCAGCATGGAACTTGAACCAACTGCGAACTGGTGGTTTAACTACAACCTCTTTCACAAACGCATTTATTGACATCAACGTCCGAGATATTCAGCAACGGCAAGCACCTGAAACCAAATTCCCTCCAGTCTACCAGTTCCGATTCACTGATATTAAAGCCGTGGAAGACGATCCAGAAGGCGATAAATTTCAACTCGCCTTTGAAGTTCTCAACTGGTCTGACCAACCTGCTGCAGGAGTTCGTATTGCCCTCAATGAAGGAACAGATTATTTTCCCATAATCGACAAAAGACCCTCTTTTGCAGGAGCAGGAATTGATAATAACGGTCGTCCTAATGGTCCTGATGCAGAACCCCTACCTGGAAATCAACCATTTATTAACACTGGTAAAGTAGTTCAATCAACTGATACAGCAATTCAATGGGATGCCAGTCAGTTTGATTTTAACACCTCTGTCAACGGAGCAATACCAAACCGCGACTTGCTCGGTGTGGGAGAGAGAAACACTCCTGATGCTTGCGCTTTAGTTCCTGGTTGTGAAGTTGTTGGTAACTCCAACCCTTTCTTTGGTACTCCCAAAATTGCTGACTTGGAAACCGTTGACGATGGTAATAATGTTCTAGATGGTTTCGTTGTTACAATAGATGATTTCGACGAAGGAGAGGTAATTTCTTTCAACTGGAATCTCCTTGGTATTGATGGCAACCCGATTGGCACCCCCGATACTGGGAATGAGTATGCTTTCGGTGCAGTAAACCTTGTTCGTACCCCTATTGATACAGATCCCAATGCTGACTTCCAGATTTTTGAGCAAAATACTGGTGTAGAGCGCTCCAACCGATTATTTGCTCAAGACTCTTATCAGGTTACGGAATATTCTTCTGTTAATTATGACACAACTATTGTCAGTGGTTTTTCTGCTAGGAATTCCCTGGCAACTCAAACTATCAATTCTACAGGAGGAGATGAACCTATTGCTCTGTTTGCTGGGGAATTTAGCGCAGGAATTACTGGTGCATTTTTGAATCCCGCAGATAACATATTTAATTCTCCTGTTAATGCTAAGTTATTGCCCAAACTAACTCCTAGTCCCGAACCAGAATCAGTTCCCGAACCTAGCACAATGGTAATGGTAGGAATGGCAGCGATCGCTTTATTTGGCTATAAACGTCAACGTCGTAGTTAATTATATATGTCGAAGCAAATGGTCATTCATCCCTACCAAACCAAACTTAAAGAAATTATTAAATAGACTTCTCCAAAAATCCAAGATAAAATCAATTATTATCTATAAAGCATCAATTAATCTCTACTTATTCCTGTTTATCGTTCCCTGTTCCCTATTTTATGGAGATGTATAATGGAAACCACAAATCAACTCTTAGACCTGAAAAAATGGCGTGAAACACTGATGAAAATGTTGCAATACCACGCCGATACTCCTTACCACTATGGCGATTATGGCGATGTGAAAAAATACCCCAGCGTTAGTACAGATGGCAACCATTTTCTCTTAGTCTATAAAGGATGGAAAAATGGCCGCCGTGTATGTGGTACTATTGTCCATGCTGAAATTCGCATCGATCAAATTTGGATTCACTACGATCATACCGAAAATGGTATGACAGAGGAACTTATTGTCGCTGGAGTACCTAAAGATAGAATTGTAGTTCCTTTTTATCCTCTATGGAGAAAATTATTCAATGGAAATCATAAATCAACTTTTAGACCAATAAAAATGGCGTGAAACAAGGAATTTCCTGCACGGGAGCAAGATGCTCCCACTGTTCTCGTAACAAAAATAATGACAATGCACGACTATTACAATGCACCTTTACTCTTTTTTTGTTGGGTTGCGGTGTCGCTTAATTCAACCTAAATCTAACATTATTAGATAATGATAAATAATCAAAAACATCGCCTAATCAATCAAGCAATCTTAGCTGTTGCTACTACTTTCGGTCTGTTTTCGGCCTCCGTTGCTAATGCTGCATCCCTTAATGTTCTGTGGTATGGTCATACAAATGCTTACAATTCCACAATCTCAGAAATAGCTGCTCTAGCACCAACATACGACCCCGAAGGCGACGGCAGTTTAGATTGGAATCTCACTTTCTGGAATCCCCAAGATCCTACACCTAACTTTTCTGATTATGATGTTTTGGCGATCGGAACTGGTTCAAAAGTTCAAACGCAAACTCAGGCGTTTAACTTCGATCCTACTAGGATTTTAAATAACAAAGAGGCAATATCCGCAGCTAGGGGCAACCGTACTTTCTTAAGCGGTCAGGATGCAGATCATCACTATAGTTTTAACGTTGGTCCCCGCCCTAATGGTCCCCTGGGATTTTTAATCAATGCCGTTAACTGGGCAGGTAGTGGAGAGGGCATGGGTATTGTTGTTTTGCCTGATGGTCATGGAAACCCAAATGTACCATTATTTCGTCAACGGTGGTGGTTAAATGAGAAGTCTTTTTTGAAGAATGAATTAGAAGGTTATGTTTCCTATGTTGGGGACGACAGTGTTGTGATTCCCACAGAAACATCCGAATTTCCCGTAAACGAAGGCTTAACCACCGCAGGTTTAAGCAACTGGCGTGGTTCCGCTCACACTGTTTTCGACAAAAATATTCCTGGTTACTTATCTATTAATGATGCTGGTTCTCGTCCTGGTTATGCTGTGACTATTGTCACTGCCTCCGAAGCTGACGGTAGCACTTTGCGGCAGGAAAGAGAAAAAGTTCCCGAACCAACAAGCACAGTTGCAATAGTCGGTTTAGGAGCGATCGCTCTATTCAAATACAAATGTCGCATTTAAGAATTAGATATCCCGTAGGTTGGGTTGAGGAACGTTTAGCTAACGCACAACTCCGTTAACGCTCCTCGACATGAAAAGCGGAGCTTATCCGTAGGATAAACCCAACAACAAATACAACTGGATTTGTTGGGTTGCGCTATCGCTTAACCTAACCTACATCTAATAGCGATCGCTCTATTCAGAGACAAATTAGATCTGCCCCTGGGGCGAATGGCCATTCACCCCTACCAACAAGAAACTATCCAATTACCAACTACAAAAATTATGAACAAAATCTACGAAACAATTGTCATTCTCGTAATAGCTACTACAGTCACTAGCGTAAACGTAGCTTGTCAAAAAATAAGCGAAGTAGAAGCTCTTAACGATCGCGCAGTAGAAAAAGTAGCTCAGAAAAATTACCAAGGGGCACTCGCTGATTACAACACAGCCATTGAAAAAGACCCCAATGATGCCAATTTATACAATAATCGAGCAAACGCCCATTTCCAAGCCAAAAATTATGAAGAAGCAATCAAAGACTATAACCAAGCCATAAAAATCGAGCCCGAAATGGCAGACGCTTATTACAACCGTGCTTACGCTCGTCAACAACTAACAGACTTCAAAGGAGCATTAGCAGACTACAACAAAGCATTAGAATTTGCTCCCGATAAAAACACTGAAATCAAAATCTATGGCAACAGGGCAACACTACATCATGCAGTAAAAAATTACCAAAACGCTTTAGCTGACTATACTCAAGTTATCAAAATCAACCCTGACATACCTCAAATTTACTCCAACCGAGCCAACCTTTATTATCAACAAGGAAACCTAGAACAAGCGATCGCTGATTACCGCCAAGCAGCAGACTTGTATCAACAGCAAGGAAACACTCAGTCTCAACAGGAGTTACTAGCTATTGTTTCCAAAATTGAACAAAGCAATTAATATTTTGGAGACTGCTCAGAAAGCGGGTTTGTATTTAGATATTTTGCCTAACCGACATCTACTAGCACCAACCCGGTTTCTCACTCCCAAGGGTGCAAGGTTCGAGATACCAAACTTCCCGTTAATATTAAAGTTAAAATTATGAATACTCTAGCTTTACAACATCAGCACTCAGCTAATCCTTATGGACAAACAACTCATCCATCTGTCACCAGCAAAACCAAACGTTTAATTGACATTTTTGGTGCATTAGTAGGATTAATTATTACAGCAATACTCGCCATTCCCATCGCTATTTTCATCCAACTTGATAATCCCGGTCCGTTATTTTTTACTCAAGTGCGATGTGGTTTTTTGGGGCAAACTTTCCACATCAGAAAATTTCGTTCAATGATTGTTGATGCAGAAAAATTCAAGCATTTAGTTAAAAACGAAGCTCAGGGAAATATGTTTAAAAACGAATGCGATCCCAGAATAACCAACATTGGTCGTTTCCTCCGTAAGAGCAGTTTAGACGAATTACCCCAATTTTGGAATGTTCTCAAAGGAGAAATGAGTTTAGTCGGAACTCGCCCTCCTACTATTGATGAAGTCAAACTGTATCAAACACATCACTGGCAAAGACTAGAGGTGAAACCAGGCATTACTGGAGAATGGCAGGTAAATGGTCGTTCCCATGTCAAAGATTTTGAAGAAGTAGTGCGTATGGATTTGAAATATCAGCAACAATGGTCTATTGCATACGATCTAGAATTAATCTGGAAAACTATCTGGGTTGTCTTGAATAAATCAGGAGCATGTTAAGAAGTCATTCCAGTTATCAGTTATCAGTTATCAGTTATCAGAAGTTAGATCAACAGGACTTACGCATAACCACTACATCTAGTAGGGGCAAATGGAAGAAAGCCCTCTAGGGATAGCGTATTTTCTAAGAATTTGCGTAAGTCCTGCTCAAGTCTCATTAATTAGCCATAATAAAAACGTTCTTCTCTTGAACGCGAGAATATTTTTCAAATTTTCCCCTGCTCCCTACTCCCTAAGTTTTTTATTGCGATTATTCAAAGAGACATGATATAACTTGTCATTGCGAGGCGTTAATATTAACAGTTAACCTTCAGAGAAAACAATTAAACTAGCCGAAGCAATCCCAGATTGCCACGGGGGGTTGAGCAGTTGGCAAGCTATATTACTACTATTCCCGCCCCCCTCGCAATGACATAATGAAGGTTAATATAGAATCCGGTTATACAGTAATTGCAAAATTACTTTCTCTTAATTACAACTCCCTATTCCTTATTCCCTAACTATTGAACAATAGATCTCTTGCTAAAAAATAATGAAATCAATTCAAGATCTGAAATCAACAATTTCCTCCCTCTATTCCCTATTCCCTCTCTTGGTGCGCGTTCCCTTGCGACTGTCGTCGTCGCGGGGTCGCACCGCTATTCCCTATTCCCTGACTTCTACAAGAAGTCTAATGATTAACCGCTTAATTTCCGCAATTCCTCTTTTAATAGCAACCATCTGCTTCAATAACATTGCCCATGCAGGCACCATCCGTCACGATCGCGCCGACGAGCAATATACTACCTTAGCAGAACTATTTCCCAGTGTCGGTTATCTCGACACAAAATTCTCCTCTGATGAACATCTCTGCTCTGCCACTCTCATTGATCCCAATTACATTCTTACGGCAGCACACTGTATCGACCCCAACGACCAAACTTTACTCAATGCTACTTTCTGGGCAGATGGTGTTCCCTATTCGGTAACAAATACTACTGCCCATCGGGGTTGGTTTTCTAGCGGTAGAGACTTTGCTGCAGGGTACGATCTTGCTGTATTGCGTCTGGAAACTCCTGTTTTACACCTACCGTTAGCTCCCCTATTCACAGGTTTTGATGAATCCGAAGAAATAGGAACTTATGTTGGCTTCGGAGCTACAGGCAACGGTTTCACAGGTTATTTACCCAATACAAAAGGTACGAAAAGAGCAGGTCAAAATATTGTTGAACTTGGTAGTAGTTTGGGATTATCTGAGAGCTTGTTGTTCTCAGATTTCGATAGTCCCTTCAGATCAGATCCTACCAAACCAGACACTATTCCTCTGGACTTAGAATATGTCATTGCTCCTGGAGATAGTGGAGGCGGATTATTTATTAATGGTCATATTGCTGGTATCAACTCTTTTGGGTGGGGGCGAAATGATGGTTGGAATAATTCAAGCTACTCTGATGTTGTTGGTTCCACTCGTGTTTCATCATATATTGATTGGATTAATGGTGCTATGTGGGCAATGGAAACATTGGAGACTAACAATTTTTTCCCAATGAGTTTTAGCACAACTGGTAACGAATTTCCAGAGAATCTGACTCCAAATAGAGCGCAACAAGATGATTCTTTTGATGAATCAAATGGGGTAGTAGCGATCGCTGATTGGGGTTTTGAAAATTATCAGGATTATATAGATCGAGATTTGAAAGAAACACCTGTTAAAAAGGTTCCCGAACCCAATATAAATTACGGGATTTTGGTATTTGGTATAGCGCTATATGTAAAACAAAAGTCAAAAAGAAAAAACTAAAAGTCAAAAAGAAAAAGTAATTGCCGATCTTACATCATTAGCGATCGTTTATGTTGTCGATCTTCGACAAGGTTAAAAAATACTGTTGTCGATTTTAACTCAATTTATGCTGAATGTATTGCTATGACTAATTTTTAGATTTATCAAAAAAAGTTTTCGATCTTCGACAACTTTTTTTTCTCTTGATGGTTTATTATTGACAACTAAGTTATTTACAACCATATCTTTCCAGAGGTATTACTATTTTTATGGAGAAATCTATGAAGCTTTTCTTCAATTTACCCAGGGTAGTTTGGGGGCGTTGCATAGGCAGGCCATTGGAATTATAGTCAGGACTTACGCAGGCGAACCCAGAAACCGGGTTGATCGGCGAAATTTCCTGGTTTGAAAATAATTAGGACAATAAACCCGGTTTCTTGTTTAGGTGCATAAATTTTGCTCCTCAATATAAATGACTTTATAGAAATGTGAAAAAAACTATATAAAGGAAAAAACAATTCTATGATTTACAAAACCAAACGAGTTATAGCTTCCCTTGGAGCAACACTTATCGCTTTAGCAATGGGAAAACCAGCCACTGCTAGCATCTTGTACAATTCCTCTACAGGTCATTACTACGAATTCGTTAGTGGTGGATACAGTTGGAGTCAAGCCAAGTCACAGGCAGAAAGTCGCTCTTATCGAGGTTTGCAGGGATATCTGGCAACCATCACCTCCTCAGCAGAACAGAACTTTATCGTTTCCAGATTTGGTGTCTCTAACTGGGGTGGATGGATCGGTGCCAGTGATGCTGGAAGAGACGGAACCTGGCGGTGGGTGACAGGTCCAGAAGCGGGACGAGTATTTTGGCAAAACGGCACGCCACTTGGTTACAACAATTTTCATCCAGGAGAACCTAACGAGTTGTTAAGCAACACCGAAGACTATGCTCATATTTGGAAACATGGGGGTGGTACTTGGAATGACCTGCCAAACGATGTGGCGCGAGCTTGGGGTTGGAAGCATCCCGTAGAAGCTAATAACGTAGGCTATTTTGTTGAGTACGGCGGTATTAAAATAGAAACTGTTCCGACACTTGAATCGTTTTTCCTCAACGGTCGGAATGGAAACATCAATATTTTTGAAGGGCAGTCGGTCTCGGCAACATTATCTGCTCAGGATGCAGACCTAGATGTTCTCGACTTCTTAGTTAATAATCATAAAGTAAGCACCAGGACTCCATCGGTAAGTTCTGGCAACGCATCCACAACAGTGGCATTAGGTCCGTTTGCTGACGATGGCACTTACACCCAGACCGCACAAGTAAGAGATGAAGACGGTGTTACTAGCCAAAGAATCACCAGAACCGTAAACGTCCAAAACGTAGCTCCAACTCTGCGGAATCTTAACCTGTCCAACACGGTCATCAATGAAGGCCAGTCAGCGTCTGTACAACTATCTGCCACTGACCCCGGCGCTGACAGCATATCCTTTTTCCTGAACAACCAAAATATCGGCACTGATTACCGAACTTCTGGCAATCGTGTCATCAATAAAAATCTGGGGGTATTTGCAGACAATGGAAGCTTTACCTACACAGGTCAGGCAAGAGATGATGATGGTGGCATCAGTAACACCCGCACCCAAACCTTAACAGTCCGAAACGTAGCTCCGACTTTACAGGGTTTTAACCTATCCAACGCAGTCATCAACGAGGGCGACTCGGCATTTGCAGAACTATTTGCCACCGATCCCGGTGCTGACGCCATATCCTTTTTCCTGAACAACCAAAATATCGGCACCGATACCCGAACTTCTGGCAACCGTTTCGTCAGGACTAATCTGGGGGTATTTGCAGACGAGGGAACCTTTACCTATAGAGGTCAAGCAAGAGATGACGATGGTGGTAACAGTAACATCTTTGCGAGAACCTTAACAGTCAACAACCTCGACCCTATCATTACCAGCTTAACCGAGGATTTCACTATTGATACCAACACCACATTCAATTTTGCTGCAACGGCGACAGATCCAGGTATTAACGACATTCTTACCTTTGATTGGGATTTTGATGGGGACGGTTTATTTGATGACTTTACAGGCAGCAGCGGCGAATGGTCGTTCTCAAATCCCGGCCTTTATGCTATGAATTTGCGAGTCTCAGACGGCGACGGGGGTTTCGCTTACGGTTCTTTTACAGCGGAAGCAGAAGACGTTCCCGAACCAGGTTCAGTTTTCGGTCTGTTAACTCTTGGTGCTTTGGGTGTCTGTTCCCGTCTACGCCAGCGTAAAGGGTAATAAATACAGGACTTACGCAGAAGCACCATCTCTCGTAGTGGCAAATGGTATTTGCCCTCTATGGATAGCCTATTTTCTAAGAAACTGTTTGTAAACTCATAAAAACCTCTCTCCAAACCTCTCTCCTACGAGGAGAGAGGCTTTGATCCCCCGGGGGCTTGTAACTGTTGGCTAAAATCTGGTATTATCTATAAAAATCTGGGATTATCTGTTTATGCTACTTGGATTCATGCGCTGAACTGTACCCAAATAAGCAACAAAAAACCTTACTCGCTAAACACGCGCTTTGTAGCTCGTCACGCTTGGAATTGGGGATTATGGTTAACTAGAAATATCCTAACTCACAATTCTAATAATCCTGATGGTAAACTTAAATTTCCCACATCTATCGACCTGCATAAACTTTTAGTAGCAATGGTTAAACAAACATAACTATTGGTACTATGAAGTATCTTGAGTCTGCACCCCAATATGCTTTGAGATATTTATCTTTACTCTTGGAAACGCTGCTTTACCAAAGTGTCTGGTCAACCTAAATTTAAGAAAAAAGGTAGAGATGATAGTTTTACTCGCTTATGGTTCAAGATCGGTAGGTTTTAATCGTATAAAACTACCTCGAATTGGATGGGTGAAAACTTATGAAGTTTTACCAGATAATGTAACTCCTAAATCTGTAACTTAAGCCAGGAAAGCTGATAGATGGTTTGTCAGCTTCAAAGTAGATAGAGTTTGTCAAATTACTGAGAAATCAGTAGATGTAGTTGGTGTAGATTTAGGAATTAAAACTTTGGCAACATTGTCAACAGGGTTCGTGTTTGATGGAGCTAAATCTTACAAAAAGTTAGAATCTAAACTATCTGAAAAGCAATACCTAAACAGGCATAAAACCAAATTTTCATGCTAACTGGAAAAAAGCACAGCTAAAAATAGCTCAGTTACATTGCTGAGAATAGCTAACATCAGGAAAGATACGTTGCATAAACTAACAACCTCAGCAGGCTAAAAACCACAACCAGATAGTAATAGAAGACCTGAATGTATCAGGAATGATGACCAATCACAAGTAGGGGCGATTCGCTTGCTCGCCCCTACAAGGCTGTTGCAGAATTAGGATTGAGTTTAATTGCCTTTCTATATTGGGTAACTGCATCCTGCCATTTCCCTTGTTTAAAAAACAACTGCCCCAAGTAATAGTAATTCCAAGCAAAATTGGGTTTTAATTTGATGAGTCTTTGATACTCTTTCTGGGCATCGTCTAATTTACCCGCCTGCAATCTTCATAAACTGACAACATACTTAAGCCTTGAACCACGGCAGAGTTGTCATAGAAGTATGACAATGTAAGCGGAATGTTACGCAATCATAAGCTGGCGAAATCAGATAGCAGATAGTGATTTTATGAGTTTAGAAGACAGCTTGGATATAAGTGCGAATGGTACGGTTCTGAAGCTCTGGGTAGTTGATAGATTTTTTCCATCATCAAAAACTTGCTCCTACTGTGGTCATGTCCAAGATATGCCCTTGCATCTGAGAACTTATGATTGCCCGTGACAAGTGGGTTGTCAATCTTATTGAGACAGGACTTACGCAAAGACACTATATATAGCGTATGGTAAGATAGAGCAAGCGTTTAAAAATAGAGAGCGATATAGCGGTCGCACTTGCTCCTCCAACTCCTCAAGACAAGTATCATTATCAAAAATTGGGCCCTGAAACTATATATAACTATAGTGTACTAACCTAAGTTTGGTAGGTGTTGCTCCATGTTAATAAATTTCATCAAAATACTCGTGCTTATAATAGACATCTCCAAAAATAAAAAATTAAATCAATTCTTATCCATAAATTATCAATTATTCTTCCCTGTTCCCTGTTCCCTGTTCCCTGTTCCCTAAAATGTATTTTTCAACACATTTTTCTCCCAAAAAAAGCCTTTGAGGGGCTTGATCATAACTTGTCTATGTTGTCAAGTTTTATGAAAAGAGAAAAATGTTTATAAAGCATAGCTTTGAAAGGGGGGAGGCAGAAGCTTTTCCCCATTATTACCTTAGATTTTATAGAACCCATTTGGGAGGTGTGGAAGGTGTGGTCCGTGTGGTCCGTGTGGTCCGTACAGGACTCAAAAAATGTAGGGTTGTAAATATTCTAGCTCAGACAATGAATGAGCAATACCTACTCCCCTACTCCCCTACTCCCCTACTCCCTACTCCCTCTTTTCTAGAGATACACTTAGGACTTCTATACACAAACGATGCTACCGGACATGATATTATTCGCCACAAATAAATATTATTACCGCCTTTTGATGTCGGCGACAACCGAAACGCATCCTACCTGATTTTATTTTTTACGCAGACTTAGTAGGTCGAAACACTAATACTCCATAAGCATCAACAGATAAATATTTCAATGCTGCTTGTTGAATATCTGATGACTCAAGCGCCTGAATATTCTGAGGATAATTGAGCGCAGATGCTAAGTCTCCCACCATTGAATGATAATAACCATATAAATTTGCTCGATCGCTTGGTGTCTCATTGGCAAAAATAAATCTATTCGCTACCAATGTCCGAATACGCTTCATTTCTGTTTCTGTCACCGACTCTTGTTGGATAGTATGAATGTGATGAGCGATCGCTGCTTCGACTTCAGCTAAATTTTCTTCTGGCAGTCTGGCGGAAATATAGAAAACACCTTGATGACGATGACTCATGTTACTCACGCCAATAGAATAAACCAAACCTCGTTCTTCCCGTAAGTCACGCACGAAGCGAGATGTTTTTCCCTGACTCAAAATAGTTGCCAACACATCTAAGGCATAAGTTTCATGTAATTCGGTTAACCCAGGTACGCGCCAAACCATCATTAATCTTGGTTGCTGAAGAGCTTCATCTACTACTTCATGGCGAACTATTTCTGTAAAAGGTGACTCTGGTATTAGATTGATATTGGGCGATCGTGGTATTTCTGGAATATTGCGACTATTGTCAGCTTCTATAAATGAGTCTGTGACAATATCAATTAATTCTTCTGCTGGTAAATTTCCCACTACAGCAGCAGTCATAGAATTCCCTTGATACCAAGTTCGGTGAAAGTCGCGCATTTGTTGAGCTTGTAGTTGAGAAATAATTTCTGCCGGACCTAATACTGGGCGACGATAAGGTAATTTTTCAAAGGCAGTTTCAATGACTTTTCGGAAACAACGACGG
The DNA here is from genome assembly GCF_010672085.1 of Okeania sp. SIO3I5. GTDB lineage: Bacteria > Cyanobacteriota > Cyanobacteriia > Cyanobacteriales > Microcoleaceae > Trichodesmium. Next base: position 1,082 of record NZ_JAAHHT010000202.1, on the reverse strand, counting down.
TTAGGGTTATCATTTGAGCGCCGAATTTCTTCAAGTACAACAGATCGCTCTCGTTGAAAAGGATCTTCAGCAATACTGGGGTTGAGGAGTACCTCCCATTGCAAAGGTGCTAATTTAGCAAAGTCTTTGGGAGCGGTGGTGATATAAAAGTGGGTGTAGTCTTGACTGGTGGCAGCATTCATTACGGCACCTTGTTGTTCTACTAAACGTTCAAATTCGCCACTCGGAAGTTTAGGGGTACCTTTGAAAATCATATGTTCGAGAAAATGGGCCATGCCGTTGATTGATTCAGATTCTAAGGCGGACCCAACGTTGAGCCAAATATTAAGGTTGACAGCTTCAACTGGTAGGTGTTCGGCAATGATAGTTAGTCCATTTGGTAGTTGACGAATGGTGGGAGCATTGAGATGTGGGAGGGTTGGTGGGACTAAAGTTAAGGTCATTCTTGATTTTATCTGTTGTTTATCTTCACTATATATATAGCAGAATTCAATAATTAACAATTAATAATTAATAATTAATAATTATTAATTGTTACCCAAAAATAAGGTCGAAAAGCTACCCTTTTAAAAGGATTAAAAAAATATTGGGTTCATTATTTTAATCATTTTAATCCCAATGGTGAGATGTAGTGACACTTCGCGAGGTGTCACTACTAACTGATAACTGAAATAACCTCTTTTTTTGAAAATATGATTGGTTAAAAGGATGTTTTTTATTCTTTAAATTACATATTTTAAACCTTAGTTTTTCAGTAATAAGGAAAGGTTCAATAATGGATAATGGATAATGGATAATGGATAATGGATAATTACCTCTCCCTTTTAGGCAGAGGATTGACTAAAAGGAAAAAATTTATTTTCTTCCCCTTGAAAGGGGAGGCTTTAAACCTGAATTATCTAATTATTTAATTGTTTAATTGTTTAATTGTTTCGGTAAAGACTTTAAATTTTATTAATAAATAATATCTGAACTTGATATACCGTTTCTCAGCAATCGTGAGGTACACCTATCTTTATTTGTTCCTATTTCCTATTCCCTGTTTCCTATTCCCTATTCCCTATTCCCTGTTCCCAGTTAAG
>NZ_JAAHHT010000201.1:7329-17429 GCF_010672085.1 Okeania sp. SIO3I5 | reverse complement strand
TTTTTGTCGAAAAGTAGAGCAATTTCTTTCTACCAATCATACATATTTTCTAGGTTTCTCCACCAAGATTTACTGCTCATAAATCTCCGAGAATAAAATCTCTAGAAATCCAATATTTTTTTGCTGCTAGAGCCATGAATAATTTTCATTTTCTTGTTTCTAGTTTAGCAATTATTCGCCTACTTACTAAAATTTATTTACTCATCAAAACCAAAAATTTTTGTCGAAAAGTAGAGCAATTTCTTTCTACCAATCATACATATTTTCTAGGTTTAGACACAAATTTTACTTATTAACTAGCTATCAGCTTTTTGAAATGTAAAAAAAACTAATTAAACTGATGACTGAGTTCTAAAAAAAACTGTAGGGTTTTGGTTTTTAAATCCCATTTTGGAGCTTGGTTTGGAGGGGTGCATCTCAATATTTGCCAAAATACTTTTTTCCTGTCCCCTATTCTTTGTTCCTTATTTCCTAAAAGCGATCGATCAACTTTTGGCTTTCTTCTTGCATTGAGATGCATCCATTTAGAGCGGAGCTATATTGATAGTTAATAATTAATAATTGATAATTAATCCCTAGAAACTTTAAGCAACTCCATTGAACGAGAAAAAAGAAATAATATTTCCAGATTTAATTTCATTCTCTCGGTTTTAACTAGAAGTAATTATTAATTATCAATTATCATTATCCATTATTAATTATCAATTATCCATTATTAAATATCCTTTTCCGCCAACTCACTAATCAAATGATCGAAAGGTTCCGCCAAAAAAGCACCAGTTTGAATACCTGCTGCCTCTACTTCAGACTTAACAAGTTCTTTCATAATACCAATACCTATCACAGTAGGTCCAATAGGTACTCCTAAAGAATTATAAGTTTCCCGAAGCCCCTGTAACACACGCTCATCCAAAACATCTGTATTACCTGCTACCAAAGCATAAGTAGCATAGCGCAGATAATAATCCATATCCCGCAGACAAGCCGCATAACGACGAGTCGTATAAGCATTACCACCGGGACGGATTAACTCTGGTTGTTCTGCAAACAAAGTAACTGCAGCTTGTTTAACCAAACTAGCAGCCTGAGAATTAATTACTGCAGCCGCTTGTACTCGTGCAGTACCAGTTTCAAAATAAGATTTTAATCGATCGACCCCATCCCGATCCAAGTAACGACCCTTAGCATCATAATTTTCTATTAAGCTGGTGACAGTATCCCGCATGAAATTATTCTCCCAACAATTTCTTAAACTTTCCATATTAGCCTACTACAAATTGAGACCTAGCAGAATCATTAGAGTCGGCCTTATAAATATAGTAATATTAGATACAAAAGCTCAACAATTTTCATTCTTATTATTAGCCAGATGTATTCTTATTAGACTAACCACAAATCTAATCAAAGTGCTCAAGTCGCGAACATGGTTAGTCCAGCCCACTTTTTTGAGAGTAAACGTCCCGATTAGTCAAATCAATTCAAAATTCAAAATTATCAATTCGCTCATTATCACCTCTGTCCAAAGTCAAAGACTTGAAACAAAGAAAATCTTTTTTAATTTTTTTTCGTTCTCAAGAATGAGGCTTGAATCCTTGATTAAACAATTATTCAATAACTTGGCAGCCCAAATTTTTGAATGCGCGAATTTTGAATTTTGAATTCAAAAATGGTCATAACACCTTGGGATGCGAGGCCAGTCCTGAAGCTGAAGTTGTTCGGCATTAAACAGGTAAAAAGATTTGAAAAACCAGTGTGTCGAGCCGCTCTCTTAAAAGCCAAAATAACTGGGCGAGACCAACTTGACGCATTTTTTGCAAAACGGGAGCAACCGTTGTCCAAATTTTTGTCTAACCTTATGTTTTGAGGTCAATTAATTGACCTGAAAAACATCTTATTTCTGTTACGAACAGAGAGACAATTACTCGTTTTAAGCACACTTTTTCTCAGAGCTAACTGCATTTGGTATTACCGTCATGCTTATTTTCAACACTTGGTTGAAGCCATAGAAACTTTACATACAACATCATTAAGTACAAAATCAATTTGTCAATTTGTGACGTTTGGTTAAAGTTTTCTGGAACAGTAACGGCAGTTATTAAGCAAGTTCAAGAAAATCAAAATTTAAAATTTAGGAGCTAATTAATGGCAGAAACAGCGCAAGATGTATTGAACTGGATTAATAGTCAAGACATTCAAGTTATTGATTTGAAATTCATTGACCTACCTGGTATTTGGCAACATTTAACAGTTCACAAAAGTCAACTTGATGAGAGTTCTTTTACAGATGGAGTTGCCTTCGACGGTTCCAGTATTCGTGGTTGGAAAAATATTAACGAGTCAGACATGATGATGGTACTCGATCCAACTACTGCTTGGATCGACCCTTTTATGGCCGAACCTACATTAAGTATCACCTGTAGTATTAAAGAACCTCGAACTGGCGAATGGTATAGTCGTTGTCCTAGAGTTATAGCTCAGAAAGCAATTGATTATTTAAAAACCACAGGTATTGGAGATACAGCATTCTTTGGTCCCGAAGCTGAATTTTTTGTATTTGAGGATGCTCGTTTCGACCAAACAGAAAATAAAGGATACTACTATGTTGATAGTGTAGAGGGTCGTTGGAACTCTGGTCGTGAAGAAGATGGAGGAAACAAAGCCTATAAACCAGGTTACAAACAAGGTTACTTTCCAGTATCTCCTACAGATACTATGCAAGACCTACGGACAGAAATGCTTTTAACAATGGCTAAGTGTGGAGTTCCCATTGAAAAGCATCACCATGAAGTGGCTACAGGTGGTCAGAATGAATTAGGTTTCCGCTTTGGTACATTGGTAGAAGCTGCCGATAACTTGATGATTTATAAGTATGTCATCAAAAATGTTGGTAAAAAGTATGGCAAGACAGTTACTTTTATGCCCAAACCAGTATTTAACGATAATGGTTCTGGAATGCACTGTCACCAGTCAATCTGGAAAGAGGGACAACCTTTATTCTGGGGTGATGGTTATGCTAACTTGAGTAAGACGGCTCTTAATTATATTGGTGGTATCCTCAAGCACGCTCCAGCAATATTAGCTTTTTCTAATCCTTCCACTAATTCTTATAAACGATTGGTTCCTGGGTTTGAAGCTCCAGTAAATTTGGCTTATTCCCAAGGAAACCGTTCTGCTTCTGTTCGTATTCCTTTGACTGGTACTAATCCTAAAGCAAAACGACTAGAGTTCCGTTGTCCTGATGCTAGTTGTAATCCATATCTTGCTTTTGCAGCGATGCTTTGTGCTGGTATTGATGGAATTAAGAATGAAATTGACCCTGGTGCATCTTTGGATGTGGATATTTATGACCTTAGTCCTGAAGAATTGAGTAAGATTCCTTCTACTCCTGGTTCCCTAGAGGGTGCTTTGGAAGCTTTGGAAAAAGACCATGAATTTTTGACTACTGGTGGGGTATTTACAGAGGATTTGATTCGGACTTGGATTGAGTATAAGTTGGATAATGAGGTTAACCCTATGCGTCTACGTCCTCATCCTTATGAATTTTCTCTGTACTATGATTGCTAAATCATCAAAATAGCGATTTCATTTTATTAGCCTTCCGAAAGTGGAGGCTATTTTTTCTGCCTTTCAGATTAAATTCCCTTCCTTTCAACTCCCTAGTAGAAAATCATCAACATTTTCATTTTGTGAAGCTCCTGAAAAAATCGCGAAGGATTTTTGGTTGCATCTTCAACAAAATTTTGATAACATAAAGATTAACTGGGGCTACTCGCCTATATGCATGACTTTTTATTCAACTACTTTTTCACCCTGGGTCTCGTACTAAGTCCGCTTACTTTAGAGGATGAAAATCTACATGGGCAAAAATTTAGAATTTGGTAAGGGTTTGGAGACCAAACCCCTACGAGATATAAACTGTAGGGATAATAACTGGTTTGATATCCTACCAATTATCAAAAGTATTGTTATACTTAAAACCTGGAAAAATCCGTTCAATAATGGATAATGGATAATGGATAATTACCTCTCCCTTTTAGGTCGAGGATTGACATTTAAGGAAAAAATTTATTTCTCTTGGTTGATTGGATATGCTTAGGTAACCCATCCATCCCATCCTACGGACTGCTCCGCAAACAACCGCTTTTTCCCCTTTATTGGGGAGGCTTTAAACCTGAATTATTTAATTATTTAATTATTTAATTGTTTAATTGTTTAATTGTTTAATTGTTTCGGTAAAAAAAAACATTAAAATAACAAGATAATCATGCCAGATACAATCACAAAACTTACTTATCAAACATTTCAACAAAGCAAAATTTACTTTGCTTTAGCTCACAAAAAAATTTCCACTCAACTCAGAAAATTTATTTATCCAAACCTCAAACTAAATACCAAACCATTATCTGCTGAAATTCTCCAAAAAATGCAGCAACGTATTGATGAAATTCTCGAAAAAGATTTAGCAGATGGAGAAAAAGGTATATATCCAGTTAATATTATCTTCGATAATCCATGGGCAGATTTTTTAAGTTATTATCCTAATATTTGGCTAGATATACCGAGCGTTTGGGAAAGGATTAGACAAAAGAAATATCAAGAATTTCCTCAAGAAATAGATACTGAAGATTATCCTAATTATTATTTACAAAACTTCCATTATCAAACTGATGGATACTTAAGTGAAATGTCTGCTAATCTTTATGATTTACAGGTAGAGCTTTTATTTAATGGTACTGCCGATGCAATGCGCAGACGAATTTTACCTCCATTAAAAATAGGATTAGAAAAACTGTTTTCTGGGCAAAATTTAGAGGCGATCGCGACTCAAAAACCACGAGTTTTAGACATAGCTTGTGGTACTGGTAGAATATTAAAATTTATTCGCGCTACTTTGCCAAAAGCCTCTCTTTATGGTTTAGGTTTATCACCTGATTATTAAAAAAAAGCCAATCAATTATTATCTGAAGAGTTGGGATAATTACCTCAGCTTTGCCAAGGAAATGCAGAGAATTTACCTTTCAAAGATAACTATTTTCAGGCAACAACTTGTGTTTTTACTTTCCATGAATTACCACCAATGGTACGTCAAAAAGTCATAGAAGAAACTTTTCGAGTAACTCAACCGGGGGGAGTTTTTGTAATTTGTGATTCGATTCAAGCCTCTGATGAACCTGATTTTGCACCAATATTAGAAAATTTTCCTGCAATGTTCCATGAGCCTTATTTTGACATACTCCCGACGTTGCCCTTACGGGACTTATAGGGATTCTTCAGTCTGGGAAACCCTGACCGCTGTTTAGACAGAGGTGATGTCCTTCCCCTGTGTTGGTTATATTATAATAAAATACCTCCTGCTTGTCAAGGTCGGAAGAACGTTTTCTTTGTGGAGACACCCAACCGCTGACCTGGCTTTCCCATCTCTTCGCTCCCCTAATAGCTGCCGCTAGGCTCCACCAACGGGAGAGCGGGGGACTTCCCGCCAGGGAAGTTAAAATTGGTAGTGTCTAAAGGAAGTGTGGGAAGTGTGGGAAGTGTGGGGAGGGTGGGGAGGGTGGGGAGATGCTCGAAAGTAGGAGGAATAATTGTACTTGTATCTTTTTGGGAAGTGTCTGCTACCCGTCCTAAATTTGCTTTGTGTCAGTTTTATAGAGCAGTTTCCTTTAGATATCTCCAATAATCAAAAATAAAATCAATCCCATGCGTATAAATCATCAATTATTTCCCCCTACTCCCTACTCCCTGTTTTCCGAAGAGGTCTTTTGACAAATATAGCGATCGAGCAAAAAAAAGATTACTAAGTTCTGTTCTGTATGAACCGTGTTTGTACTCACTCGTGTTAACGAAGTCAGAAGTCAGAAATTGTTTTTGTAAAGGGGATTTGAGCAAGACTCCAAAAAACTTTCACCAATCAAGGTGGGGTTGCGCAACTCAATTATTTTGATAAATAGGTACCCTATGTTCTACCTAATAAATTTGCTACAGTATCACTATATCAAATAAAAATTTGTTCAACTAGCAGGTTTGAATTTCAAGGAAACAGTTAAGATGGCAGAAACACCCTCCTCCGAAAAGTCGAAAAAACTAGACATAGTTAATAGAGCGCTAATTTTTATTGAAAAAGTAGGCAATAAACTGCCAGATCCTATTACATTATTTTTCTATCTATCTGTAGCAGTTATTGTGGTGAGCGCGATCGCTAATTTGGCAAATCTCTCTGCACTCAATCCTACAAGCAAAGAAACTATTGAAGCAGTTTCTCTGTTGACTCCTGACGGTATCCGCAAAATAGTTACTAAGACTGTGAGCAATTTTGTTAATTTTCCTCCCCTGGGTACTGTACTTGTGGCAATGTTAGGAGTAGGAGTAGCAGAGTCTACAGGTTTAATTTCTGCTTTACTGCGTCAAGTCGTGCTAATTGCTCCGGCAAAATTTATTACTCCTGTAATTGTTTTTTGTGGAGTGATGTCAAATATTGCTTCGGATGCTGGATATGTAGTTTTAACTCCTCTTGCTGCGTTAATATTTTTAGCATATAAACGTCATCCAATTGCTGGTTTAGCTGCTGGTTTTGCGGGAGTTTCTGGAGGTTTTAGTGCTAATTTATTAGTTAGTTCTATGGATCCTTTACTGGCAGGAATTACTGAAAGTTCGGCTCAATTAATTAATCCTGAATATACCGTTAATCCGACAGTTAACTATTATTTTATGGCAGCTTCTACATTAGTAATTACTTTAGTTGGTTGGTATATTACAGAGAAAATTGTAGAACCTCGACTAGGTGAATATAATGGTCAAATTAATTCAGAAGAAATGGAAGAGTTGACTATTGCTGAACAAAAAGGTTTACGTTGGGCTGGATATTCTTTATTAGCTTTTATCGGGTTTTTATTAATATTAGTTTTGCCGCCGGAAGGAATTTTACGCGATCCCGAAACTTTGACAATTATTCCTTCTCCTTTATTTCAAGGAATTGTACCAATAATAATGTTAGGATTCATAATTCCAGGTATTGCTTATGGAAAAGGTGCAGGTACAATTCAGAGCGATAAAGATATTGCTCAAGGTATGACTCAAGCAATGAATATAATGAGTTATTATATTGTTTTGTCTTTTTTTGCTGCTCAATTTATTGCTTATTTTAGTTGGACTAATTTAGGAATTATTTTAGCTATTAATGGTGCAAATTTTCTGAAAGCTACTGGTTTTACTGGCTTGCCTTTGCTAATAAGTTTTATCATTGTTAGTGGTTTAATTAATTTATTTTTTGCCTCTGCATCGTCTAAGTGGACTATGATAGCTCCTATATTTGTACCGATGTTAATGTTAGTTGGTTATAGCCCAGAATTTACACAAATGGCTTATAGAATTGGGGATTCTACAACTAATATTATTACGCCTTTGATGGGTTATTTTCCGATTATTGTTGCCTTTGCTCAGAGATACGATAAAAATGCAGGCATCGGAACTTTAATTGCCACAATGTTACCTTATTCTTTAGCTTTCTTATTATCTTGGTCAGCTTTATTTATATTTTGGTTTATTTTCGGAATTCCCATCGGACCAGGAGCAACAATTAGACTTTAATATTTGGTAGTTTAACGATTAATAATTCACAATTAATAATTACCTCTTCTGAAAAAGAAAAAGATTGGCTAAAAGCAAATTTTTTGCTTTTTTTTTCCTGTATAACGACAGCTCGTGTCGCAGCAAACGAGAGGTTTTAAACCATAATTTTTCAGTAAACTTTTTTCACCTATCACCTTCTTAAAATAGTTAAAGCCAAAAATCTTAAATTACCTAGTAGACTGACACGCCTAAAATAGTGCATTGTCAGCTTTATTTATATTTTGGTTTATTTTCGGAATTTCCATCGGACTAGGTGCAACAATTAGACTTTAATATTTGGTAGTTTAACGATTAATAATTCACAATTAATAATTACCTCTTCTGAAAAAGAAAAGGATTGACTAAAAGGAAATTTTTTGCTTTTTTTTTCCCTGTAGAGCGACAACTCGTGTCGCAGGAAAAGAGAGGTTTTAAACTATAATTTTTCAGTAAACTTTTTTCACCTATTACCTTCTTAAAATAGTTAAAGCCAAAAATCTTAAATTACCTAGTAGACTGACACGCCTAAAATAGTGCATTGTCAGCTTTATTTATATTTTGGTTTATTTTCGGAATTTCCATCGGACTAGGTGCAACAATTAGACTTTAATATTTGGTAGTTTAACAATTAATAATTCACAATTAATAATTACCTCTTCTCAAAAAGAAAAAGATTAGCTAAAAGAAAATTTTTTTCTTTTTTTTCCTCTATAACGACAGATAGTGTCGCAGCAAACGAAAGGTTTTAAAGCATAATTTTTCGGTAAATTTTTTTCACCTATTACCTTCTTCAGCGTTGCATAAATGCGCGATGATTTTAATAATTTTGATAATTTTAATAGTTTTGTGGAATGGGCATCTTGCTTCCACTTAATATTTATCCCTTAATTCAGCAACGCCCCTGCTTCAAATAGTTAAAGCCAAAAATATTAAATTACCTAGTAGATCGAAAAATATAAAATGGTGCGTTAGGACAGATTATTAAATATCTATTATAGCTTAGATTGTAGTTGTCTAACGCACCCTACTAGACTGTTTTAGTGAAAACTTCCTTCTAAAAAATAAGAGGTAATTATTAATTATTAATTATTTAAAATACCGATGTTACAGGACTTTATATTAAACTGAAAAATCTGCTATTATCTATGTTTAGTTGGGTTTCACTTCGTTCTACCCAACCTACAATTATCTACAACTTAAAACCTTCTTCAAGAAATAGAAATTGCCTCAAAATTCTCTATTTTTTGATTTTCTTGAACATCAGAAATATCTTCTACAAATAAATGTTGATCGTTCATTTCAAATGTGCCAAATAAAGTCGCAAAAGAAACATCAGTAGCATCCCGACCTGTACTAATTCTAATAATACCTGTAAGTGGTACTAATTTAGTCGGGTCAAACAAATACCAACGATCGCCTAAATAAGCTTCAAAACAAGCATGAAAATCTGGAGGATTAAGATTATAAGCATAAGCAGAAACAAAACGAGCTGGAATATTTAATGCCCGACAAAAAGCAATTCCTAAATGAGCAAAATCACGACAAACTCCCACTCTTTGTGTAGCAGTATCAAAAGCTGAAGTTTGGGAATTTGTGCTGCCAAATAGATATTTTACTTTATTATAAATCCAGTCAGAAATCATCATAACTCTAGAATAACCAGGATTCAAATTTCCAAACTCTGATTCAGCTAAACCAAATAACAAATCAGACTGACAATAACGACTAGGATAAAGATAAGGAAGTGTTTCTATTGGTAACTCAGCAAGTGGAACTTCTGCAATATTATTGTTATTAGCATAATAATGAAATAATTCTACAGTTGCTTGATAAGAAATTTCAATTTTTCCAGTAGGAGCGTTAACTCTAATAAACCGATTTTTTTCGGAATCACTAATATATTTATCTATTGCTAAAGATGGATTTAACTGTAGTTTTTCGTGTAAAATATTTTGATAGTTATTATTAACGACTTCAAGATTAAATAGTAGAGTTGTTGGTTGAGAAATAGTATAATTTAGTTGACAACCGAGTTGAAATTTTTTCATAAATAATATTTAAGACTGATAACGATCGATATACAGAAAATTTACCAAGAATAATGATGAAAGTCGCCGTTAAAATTCCGGCGATCAAACCTCTTCTAAATAATATTATCAGGACTTACGCAACATAAGGAATTATACGCCATATGTAGGGGCGAATGGCATTCGCCATTACTAGATATGGAGTTTCTGCGTAAGTCCTGATTATGTCATATTAAATCCGCTCTTCATGGAAGTGTTATCAGAAACCGGGTTTATGGGAGGTAGATGTTAGTATGGTGAGGTAGGGAGTAACCCGGTTTCTCTGCTGATGTTAAAATTCCGGTGCCCAGACCTCAACTACAGGCAATTCCCACCCTGGTAACAATTCTGGAACTTGTAAAACATCTCCATCTCTAAGCACAACTTTTTCGTGATTCGGGCGATAAACTTCCATTGTGCGAGTGCGGG
>NZ_JAAHHT010000201.1:0-7229 GCF_010672085.1 Okeania sp. SIO3I5 | reverse complement strand
GGTGCCCAGACCTCAACTACAGGCAATTCCCACCCTGGTAACAATTCTGGAACTTGTAAAACATCTCCATCTCTAAGCACAACTTTTTCGTGATTCGGGCGATAAACTTCCATTGTGCGAGTGCGGGGATCTACTAATACTCCGACAGTGGTGCCATAAGTTAGAAACTGTTGAATTTTCTCTCGGAGTTTGGTTACAGAATCAGTTTTAGATTTGACTTCAAAAATTAAGTCCGGTACGATATCGGCATAATTTTCTGTGGTTTGAGGTAAGCGATCGCTCCGAATAAAAGCAGCATCTGGAGCGCGGACATCTGCATCTGCATTTGGTAAACGAAAACCTGCACTGGAAGCTGTTATTCTGCCTAGTTTTCGAGGTCGCACCCAGTTTAATAATAGGTGAATAATCATTGCTGCTACTTCATCTGATTCTAAACCTGACGGACTCATAACGATGATTTCTCCTGCTACTAATTCCATTTGATGATCTGGGTGTTCGGTTGTTAATTTTTCTAGGTCTTTTGTTGTTAGATTTGGCATGGTTATTAATTATTTCTCAATATAAATATTATCATAACTTACACAAAATAACAGAAATATGTTATTGCGAGGGATAGCGTTTGCGGAGCAGTCCGTTAGGAAAGCAATCTCAAACGTCAACATTGCGTTCCTCATGTCTAAGTCCTAATATAAATATTATGTCATTTGTTGGATAGTGGGAGCATCTTGCTCCCGTACATGAGCAAGAAGGCGAGTGCTATCTTAAAATTCTGGTGCCCAGACCTCAACTACAGGCAATTCCCACCCTGGTAACAATTCTGGAACTTGTAAAACATCTCCATCTCTAAGCACAACTTTTTCGTGATTCGGGCGATAAACTTCCATTGTGCGAGTGCGGGGATCTACTAATACTCCGACAGTGGTGCCATAAGTTAGAAACTGTTGAATTTTCTCTCGGAGTTTGGTTACAGAATCAGTTTTAGATTTGACTTCAAAAATTAAGTCCGGTACGATATCGGCATAATTTTCTGTGGTTTGAGGTAAGCGATCGCTCCGAATAAAAGCAGCATCTGGAGCGCGGACATCTGCATCTGCATTTGGTAAACGAAAACCTGCACTGGAAGCTGTTATTCTGCCTAGTTTTCGAGGTCGCACCCAGTTTAATAATAGGTGAATAATCATTGCTGCTACTTCATCTGATTCTAAACCTGACGGACTCATAACGATGATTTCTCCTCCTACTAATTCCATTTGATGATCTGGGTGTTCGGTTGTTAATTTTTCTAGGTCTTTTGTTGTTAGATTTGGCATAGTTATTATTTGCTCAAATATTATAATGATAACCTGTAGGGACGTTGCATAACAAAAATGCGTTTCATGTCACGCAGTGAAACGTCCCTATTTTTTGGTCTACCAATCAATAATCTTGTTATGATAGTATAACTGCAATATACTAAAAATACTGCTACTTTAAAAAAGAGGTTAAATTCTATGCCCGTACAAGGAATAATTCATGCTGTTAGTCAGCTTATTCAGACGGCTTTCCAAGGTACTGCGAACGGAGTGGCTAAAGGCTGGGCAGAGGCAAAGGCCAAGCAATGGAGCGAATCGAAAAAAAAGGAATCGTCTAATTCGACTGCTATTGTGCAGCAAACTAAGGAACAGGCACAATGGATACAAGCACAATCTCAATATCTCAAGCGACGAGAGGAGAGGGAGGCACGGTTAGAAAAGCTGCAAGCAGAACAACAGCACTTACAAGCTTATATTGCTGGAGATCAAGCGCAACGAGGAGAACGCGCTCTCCAACTCAAGCAAGATGAATTGGGACTACAAGCTAATATCGCTGAAGGTAAAGCAGAACGAGAGGAACGCGCCCTCCAACTCAAACAAAGTGAATTGCAACTCCAAGCTGATATTGCCGCAGGTGAAGCACAACGAGGAGAACGCGCCCTCCAACTCCAAGAGGAAGGGTTAGAACTACAAGCTAATATCGCTGCACTTCAAGCACAACTCCAAGAACGTGCCCTCGCTATCAAGGATGAAGAGTTACAGGATCGGCGCGAACTTGCTCGCCTGCAACTGGATTTGATGCGGGAGTTGCACGCTGAGACAATTAAGGTGCAACTGACGGAAATTGAAACGATTTGGGATTTGGAAAATTGGTTCTCGAAATTGAGTCGCCAGGAAACGGAGGATATTTTGCGCAAGGGGCAGCAGCAATATCGGTTGTTGGTACTGGCATCGCCTCCCGATATCAGCGAAGATTGCCCCCAGTCTTTTCACAACAACTTAAAAATGGAAATCCAGAGCAAGTTAAAGGAGTTTCTGCATAAAAATTATCCTTTTAATCCAGAGACGGAAAATTTTTCTCCTTGCCCCGTGGAGTTTTACGGGGATTATTTTAAGGAACCGATTTCCGATCTTCGGGTGAAGCAGTTACAGAAGTTGTTAGCACCAGTGCCGACGGTGGTGCTTTACTGCCAGATTAGCGATTATGAGGTGAATTTCCATCTGGGGCATTGGGGATTGCACGATGATCATGTTTCTTTGTTGCCGATGCAGGCGTGGGATTGGGAACAGGCGCAGGAAAAGCTAGAGGAGGCGGGTTTTGATGAAAAGAAGAGTTTGCGGATTATTCGGCAGATTATTGTGATGGTTCATAAGTTGTTGGCGGCGTTTGTTGTGGATTTGTATTATCTCAATCTTGATGCGACGGCGAGTTACGAACCCCGTTTGTTTGAGTTGGAGGAGGAGTTTGCGCGGGAATGGTTTCCCCAGGAGTTGGTGAGGGAATATATTGAGATGTTGCAGGAGGTGCAGCAACGGCAGCGAGATGCTTACGAAGCGGAGTTTGAGAGGGGAGAGGCTGTTAGTTGGAAGTGTACTCTGAGTTTTACGGGGTTTTCTGACGATTTATATAGGTTGGTTGCTATTAATGTTGATGAGAATAAGTTGGCTGGGGAAAGGGGTGATGGGAAAATAACGAAGGTTTGGAATTTGCAGACAGGGAAATTGATTGGAGCATTTGATTCGTTACGTTTCAAGGGTTTAAGTGAAGATTGGCAGGTGTTCTATCGCAGTAATTTCGATATGTGGCGCAATTTACCAATGACGCATACTACTCTAAGTGTATGTGGTCTATGCGCTTTCTCCCTCGCCTTTAGTCCCGACGGAGATCTCCTGGCCAGTGGCGGTAATGACAACACCCTCAAACTGTGGCATCCCCATACGGGAGAATTACTGCGTACTCTAATAAGTCCACATACTGTCAGTTCCGTCGCCTTTAGTCCTGACGGGCAACTCCTGGCTAGTGGCAGTTGGGAGAATAACATCAAATTATGGCATCCCCACACCGGCGAATTACTGCATACTCTAAAAGGTCATTCAGATGCGGTCTTCTCTGTCGCTTTCAGCGCCGACGGGGAACTCCTGGCTAGTGGCAGTAGTGACAAGACTATCAAAATATGGCATCCCCACACCGGCGAATTACTGCGTACTCTAAGAGGGCATTCAGATTTAGTCTTCTCTGTCGCTTTCAGTGCCGACAGGGAACTCCTGGCTAGTGGCAGTTATGACAAGACTATCAAAATATGGGGTTCCCACACCGGAGAATTGTTGCGTACCCTAGAAAAGTCAGCTAGTGTCAGTTCCGTCGCCTTTAGTGCCGATGGGCAACTCCTGGCTAGTGGCTACTGTAGTATAAACAGTGAAGACCGTGGAAAGTTTAATTCCAGCATCGTCCAACTATGGAACCCCCACACCGGAGAATCGCTGCAGAGCCTAATTGCTTTCGATAGCATCCGGTCTGTCGCCTTTAGTGCCGACGGGCAACTCCTGGCTGGTGGCCTTGCTAACAATACCATCAAACTGTGGGATCCCAACACTAAAGAATTGCTGCATACCTTAAACGGGCATTCAAATCCTGTCAATTCTGTCGCCTTTAGTACCAACGGGCAACTCCTGGCTAGTGCCGATCATGGTGGCATCATCAAACTGTGGTATCCTCACGCTGGAAACCGCCTACCTGCAAATCGCGAATTTCCCGTAACCAGTCCCGATCGCTCTCTTCTCGTCAAACCAAATTACGACGAAATCAGGGAAACATGGAATCTGGAGATTATCGACGCTGCCACCGACAAACTATTAGAAACCCTCCCTGCTCATTCCGGTTCCATCGAACAAGTCATCTTTAGCGAAGACGGCAACACGATGGTGAGTCTAGGAGGAGATTTAGTCATCAAAGTTTGGCGTCGGGGGGAGGGGTGAAGTCAGAAGTTAGAAGTCAGAAGTTAGAAGTAATCTTGTAGGGTGCGTTACACTTCGTTAACGCACCGCCCAATCTATAATGTTTCGGTGGGTTACGCTGGCGCTTTTCATGTCGGCAACAGCCGTTTTCGCTGCGCGACATAAAAAGCGGAGCTTTGCGTTAGCAAAACCCACCCTACTAGCTCTTAACGGAAATAATAGATATCAAAACACAAATGAATAAGGAACAAATTTTACTCAATAAATGGCGGACTTTGCCATTAGAAAAACAGCAAGAAGTATTAGATTTAGTCGAACAACTTTATCGACAAAATCACGATATTAACCAGGAAAATATTTATCAACCTCAAACAGAGATGGGGAAAAAATTATGGGAAATTAGTTCTCGATCGCTAACCAAGCAATCTAAATTACTAACTTTGGATGAAATAAATGAAGAGATATCAGAAAGTCGGAGAGAAAGGCATTGAATTTTACCAAAACTTACATAGATTCTGGCGTGCTTATTGCAGCATTTAGAGGCATAACCCCCACAAGAATAAAAGCAACAAAAATTCTTGATGATCCCCAACGAGAATATGCTACTAGCTTGTTTGTAAAGTTAGAAGTATTACCCAAAGCTATCTATAATAAACAACCAGCAGAAGTTGATTTTTATGAAACTTTTTTTGCAGGTTGTACTATCTGGGCAAACGAACTAGAAAAAATTGTAGAATCTGCACAAAAATTAGCTTCTGATTTTGGTTTAGGAGCAATAGATGCTCTTCACGTTGCTGCTGCTATTTCTGTAAATTCTGATCAATTAATAACAACAGAAAAAACAAGTAAACCCATGCACCGAGTTACTCAGATTCAGGTAATTTCAATTTATTAATAATATGACGAAATCTTTTCAACCCCCAACATCCCAGTCCAGTAGGGTGCGTTAACGAAGTTCGGACTTACGCAGAACCATCATATCTAGTAGAGGGCGAATGCCATTCGCCCCTACAAATGGTGTATGATTTGTAATTTTGCGTAAGTCCTGGAAGTGTAATATCAAATCCGATAGTATCGGTACAATTCAATATTGTAGGGGTTTGGTAACCAAACCCCTACCAAACTTGGAGTTTTTGCCAATACTGATAATAGAACCTTATTCTCAGTGTGGCAAGCGGATTTGATATAACGCACCACTAAATCTAGAATGTTTCGGTGCGTTACGCTGGCGCTAACGCACCCTACTGAACTTTTTTCTCCTATTCCCTATTCCCTAGCGCGTAACGCTATACTTTTACTAACTATGAAATTTACTTAAAGGAAAGAGATGTTAGAAACCAAAACCAAAACCCCAAATTTGCTAGGTTCATTAGTAAATCTAGCAGTTCCCATAACAGCTTTAGTAGGTATCATCAGTTTACAAGTATTCTGGCCACCAGAAGATTCACCCTTAAAAGAGAAAGTCGTTTTAGACTCAACAGATGCAGTTTTAGCCGAACAAAAAAAAGCTTTACAACTCAACCTATTGAAAGCATCTCCCACTTTTGGATTTGATAATTTGATTGCAGATTGGGTATTTCTGCAATTTCTCCAATATTTTGGAGATGACGCTGCTAGAAATGAAACAGGTTTTTCCCTGAGTGAAGATTACTTTGATATCATCACCCGCTTAGATCCTAGATGGGTTGATATATACCTATTCCTTTCCAACTCCTTATCTATATATGAAGCTAAACCCAAAGTAGCTATAGAATATATGACTCGTGGCACCAATGTACTTTCCCCAGAAATAGATCCGAAAGCTTGGCAAGTATGGAGATTTAAAGGGATGGATCAATTATTATTAGCAGGTGATATTCCGGGCGCAATTCGTTCTCACGAAATGGCAGCAGAATGGACTGATAATACATCATACCAGGAGTTCAGCTCTCTATTTAGAAACACGGCAGAATTTCTCAAGACAGATCCAGATAGTAAATTAATCAAGTTTAACGCCTGGTTATGGGTATATTATCAAACAAGAGACTCAAGGGTACAGGAACGCGCTCAACAAGAAATTATCAAACTTGGTGGGAAAGTGGAAATAACTGAAACTGGAGAAAAGCGTTTTGTCTTGCCAGATGCTGCTAAATAGAATTTAGAAATTAGAAATTTGAGAAATTAGAAATTTGAGAAATTAGAAATTTGAGAAATTAGAAATTTGAGAATTAAGGGTATTAACCCCGAAACAACTTACAGCACTTTTTAGGATGGTGAGGTACAGTTTAAAAATAATCTCTTTTTCATATTTACTAGAGTGAGCAAACTCTGTACCTCACTAACTCCGAAACTGCTGTAAATTTCCTTGTAGATATTCACCCTTGGGTTTACGCAAAGGATACTAGCGGACATGATATAATTAGGGTTTGCTGAAAAAAGCAAAGTGTGGGAAGACAGGGATGGTAGGATAAATAATTTTTCCTTGATTTTTCTGCCCTAGTTATCCCAAAGTCCTCACTTTATGCAGCTCTTTTAACCGAAAAAATGATACTTTTTCACCACTTAAAATGGCTAAAACCTTTAGCTGTAAATACTTTGAGATTTAATCAGCAGAGCAATAATATCATGTCCGGTTGAATAGTTATAAATAACGAGGAAGGAGGGTGGGGAGTGTGGGGAGTGTGGGAAGTGTGGGAAGTGTGGGAAGATTTGGTAATGGTTGAATATGGAACTTTTTTTTATCACGCTCTTATCCGGACATGATATAACTAAACTCTAATAGACATTTTCAAAAATAAAAAATCAAATCAATTATCGGGCAGAAAACATTTATTCTTTCCCTCTACTCCCTACTCCCTACTCCCTACTTCCTACTCCCTCTTTTCTGGAGATACCTAATTATCTTTCAACTTTTCCACGTAACCCCACAAACTATAATCACGTGCTAACCAACCATGAAAAAAAGCCATCTGAGTTGCATCTTCTTGTACCCTTTTATATCGA
>NZ_JAAHHT010000200.1 GCF_010672085.1 Okeania sp. SIO3I5 | reverse complement strand
TTTAAACATATATTATTTAGTAGTATAGCAATTCCCAAGAAGCGTGAGGTACAAAATTCCTTGGTTTTAGGGAACAGGGAACACTTAACTGGGAACAGGGAATAGGGAATAGGGAATAGGAAACAGGGAATAGGAAATAGGAACAAATAAAGATAGGTGTACCTCACGATTGCTGAGAAACGCTATAATAGTTCAGTAATGTTTGTGACGATTATCGGCATTATCTGTGTCCTGACAATTTTCTCGATCACGTAAAGTTAAATCCTTATAAAAGCGGTGCATTATGCTCCACTTTGTTCCGCTAAAATACCCTACCATTCAAGTCTAAAGTTAATATATTTTTGCTAAAAATCCGGATTTTTACCTCAATTCACTGTTTAATAAATTTATACCTATTTTGACCCTAACTTTAGATCGCCTGACAATGAAAAATCAAACTAATGCTCCTGTTAATACCGACAATTATTTATTAAGAAGCGTACATACAAACAATTTTCCCCAAATTTTAGACCAGTTAGGAATCTCTTTAGTCGTCTCCACTTATCAAGCAGGTAAATTAATCGTATTGCGTCCCGATAATGGGGTAATTAATACTCATTTTCGCACCTTTAATAAACCTATGGGATTAGCAGCTGCTCGCGAAAAAATTGCCTTGGGAACTGCTTATCAAATTTGGGATTTTCGCAATGTTCCAGCAGTAGCAGAAAAAATAGAACCGCGAGGCAAACATGACGCCTGTTATTTACCCAGAAATATTCATATAACTGGAGATATTGATATTCACGAAATGGCTTGGGCAAAAGATGAATTATGGTTTATTAATACTCGTTTTTCTTGCCTTTGTACTCTCGGTCATCCTAATAGTTTCGTGCCTAGATGGCGACCTCCTTTTATCACTGGATATGACTTAACAGACCGCTGTCATTTGAATGGATTATGTTTAAAAAATGATCGACCAAAATATGTCACAGCTTTAGGAGAAACTGATACTTCAGCAGGGTGGAGAAAGAATCAAGCTAATGGTGGAATATTAATGGATATAGAAACAAATGAAATATTAATGCGGGGTTTATCTATGCCCCATTCTCCGAGATGGTATCAGGAACAATTATGGTTATTAGAATCGGGCAATGGTAGCTTGGCAAAAGTCGATTTAAACCAGAGAAAATTAGAAACAATTGCTAAATTACCAGGCTTTACTCGCGGTATAGATTTTTGGGGAAATTTAGCATTTATTGGTTTGTCTCAAGTTCGAGAAACTGCCGTTTTTAGTGGAATGCCAATTACTCAACTTCAAGAAAGAATTTGTGGGGTTTGGGTAGTAAATATTTTGACTGGAGAAACTGTCGCTTTTTTAAGATTTGAAGCTGGGGTTCAGGAAATATTTTCTGTCGCAGTTTTGCCAAATATTCGTTTCCCAGAAATTATTGAATGGGATGAAAATTTATTAGCAAGTTCCTATGTTTTACCCGACGAAGCTTTAGCAGAAACAGTCAAACCAACTTCAGAAATAGCTATGGCAGAGACTCATTTAACCAAAGGAAATCAACTATATCAAGAAGGTAAATTAGTAGAAGCGATCGCTACATATCAAGAATGTTTGAAGTTACAACCAGATTTGACAAGAGCTAAATATAATTTGGGAGTAGCTTTAGGAGACAATCAACAATATGAAGCAGCAATTAATCTTTTACAACAGGTAATTAATACAGAACCAGATAATGCCGATGCTCATAATAGTCTTGCTTATGCTTATAGTCAAAAAGGTGAATTAGAAAGAGCAATTCAACATTATGAAAAGGCAATTAATCTCAACGGTAATTTTGCCAAAGCACATTTTAATTTAGGCATGACATTATTGAAAAATGGAGACTTAAAACGAGGATTTGCAGAATGTGAATGGCGGTGGCAAACAGCAGAATTTACTCCCTTTCAATGCCCTCATCCCCGATGGAAAGGGGAAGATATTAGCAATAAAAATTTATTAATTCATACGGAGCAAGGAGCAGGAGATGCTATTCAATTTATCCGTTATATTCCTTGGGCAGCAAAACGTTGTCAAAGCATTATATTAATATGTCCGCCAGAGTTAATTTCTCTATTTAAAAATGTGCCAGGAATTGATAAATTAATGCCACCCGGAGAACTACAATTATCAGAATTTGATATCTATGTACCCTTAATGAGTTTGCCCTATATTTTCGACACAACTTTAGAAACAATTCCTGCCGATATTCCCTATCTCCAATCTACAAATAGTAATCATATAAATCTTACCAATACTGAATATAAAGTAGGCATTGTTTGGGGTGGTAGTCCTACTCATCAAAACGATTCTAATCGTTCCTGTAAACTCACAGACTTTTTACCTATTTTGCAAGTACCAGGAATCAAATTTTATAGTCTGCAAAAAGGAGAACGCAGCCAAGAATTAACTCAACTTTCTAGCAATATTAAAATAGAAGATTTAAGTTCTCAATTAAACAATTATGCCGATACAGCAACAGTAATAGAACAACTAGATTTAGTAATTACTGTTGATACTTCCGTCGCACATTTAGCAGGAGCATTAGGTAAAAATGTATGGACTTTATTATGTTTGAATTCCGACTGGCGTTGGTTACAAAAAGGAGAAAATACTCCTTGGTATCCAACCATGAAATTATTCCGTCAGTCTCAGTCAAGAAAGTGGCAAGAAGTCATTTCAGTTATCAGTTATCAGTTATCAGTTATCAGTACCTCTAGCTAAGGTAAGCATTCAGCTATTAGCAGTCAGCAATCAGCTTTATTTTGTGAAAAAATTAAACACATTTACTATGGAAATTAAGCTTTTTATCTGTTCTTTAAGCCATTGAAAAAACGTTACTTCTAACAATTTTCTTTTCAGTAGTTGTTTGGAAGGTTGGTAGTATATTGGTTGCTCAAATAGCTACCCAATGGGAAAAAGTTATTTCCATTGGAAACAGTAAAATCGTATTAGTATTAACTTGATTAACAGATGAATTAGTTGTGGGTATGAAGTCACTCTATTCGCCTCTGGTGATTTTCAACACCTTCGGTAGAGGGGAGCAAAGAGTAGGTAGAGACCTTGAATGCAATGTTCGGGACGCAGTAAGGAAACAATTTCCCTAGCACCAAAAGGGTGAATAACCCCACTGCGGTTATTTGCAGTGTATCAATTGGGTAGGGGTAGAAATTTTCCAAGCGATCGCACCAACTCCTGACTCCCTTCTTCAACCCCGACTTATTCATACTGACTCTAGTATTAATTAGCGATCGACATTTTTAGCATCTCTGGTTTTTGGGAATGCTTGGGTTTACAAAGATCGACTAAAAATTAAGAGTTTAAGCGTTCCACACTTGCTCAGAATAAACGCCTCTTTGTGGTGCAATATTTGTGCTGCGCAGAACTTGCTATGCTTTTATGTTGGCGATCGCTGTTTTTAGCAACCGTCAATATGAAACGTTCCGCAAGAAGTAGCAGGTTATAAAATTTGTGGCAGAAACTGATATAGTGCTGCGCATTTACAACACTTTTTAGGATGGTGAGGTACAGTTGAAAAATAATCTCTCTTCCATATTTACTAGAGTGATCAAACTCTGTACCTCACTAACTCCGAAACTGCTGTAAGGTACGGACATAGTGCTACGCATCTAGAGTTCCCATAGGGATAAACGCAAAAACTCAGTCGTAGGTTATTGAATTTTGTATGAGTGACTTTTGACTTGCGCGTAGTGCTACGTATAGCAGTCCGCTATTACTAGCACAGACATTCTCGCTCCTCTCAAATATATAGGACTTACGCAGGTGAAACCAGAAACCGGGTACGAGCGTAGACATCTGTTGTTCAAAACAATGATTTATCCGAGAAATCCGGTTTCTTTGCGTAAGTCCTAATATAGTCACAGCAAAAATGTACGAGCGAATTACCATTCGTCCCTACTTCTGACTTCAGTTAGATCCCCCTACTTGCAACCTTGATCGGGGAGTGCTGAGGGATACTTGCTGATGTCTATTTTTAAAATTACAACTGTTATTTGAACGTTACAAAGGTAAGGAAAAAAAATATATGGATTCCCTCAAAAGTTTAATATTAGATACTGCCCTGTGGATAATGTTTCTTGAACCCTATATCGCTTTTTTGAAACATCCATTTTCTCTCAACTTAATTGTCAATTTACCAAAGAAAATAAATTGGTATTTAAGAACTACTAATATATTAGTGTTTATAACTGCTAAACAAAGGCATTATCAAACTTCAAACATATAAGTAAACTTCAATTATACTTTTATACCATGCATGAAAAAAGAATTTTACGAATAGTTTGGTCAAAAAAAATGGTTAAAGTCAGATGTAGATTTGGCAGAATCGAATTATTTCAGGGTCAAAAATTATCATAACAGCTCTTTCTACTGTACGGGTGATTCGCGTTTGCGGAGCATGACCTAGGAAATCACCCCTACAACTACTAGAAACAGTTCCAGTATTCGTAGCAAATATTTATCAAACTTGGTATTAGACATCTCCAGAAAAGAGGAAACAGGGAACACTTAACTGAAAAAAGAAATAATTGATAATCTATCCATAAGAATTGATTAAGTTGTTTGATTTTTGGATATGTCTATAGCAATTCCCAAGAAGCGTGAGGTACAAAATTCCTTGGTTTTAGGGAACAGGGAACACTTAACTGGGAACAGGGAATAGGGAATAGGGAATAGGAAACAGGGAATAGGGAATAGGAACAAATAAAGATAGGTGTACCTCACGATTGCTGAGAAACGCTATATTCTTATTAGGGATAATGATTCTAATATTTCATCCTTAATAGACCTTTCCGGAAAAGAGGGAGCAGGGAGCACTTAACCCACCCCTAACCCCTCCCAGGAGGGGAAGAATTGATAATTTAGACGAGATAATTGATTTAATTTTTGATTATCGGAGATGTCTAATACTTACATTATTAAATTGGCAAAATTAT
Source organism: Okeania sp. SIO3I5 (assembly GCF_010672085.1). Lineage (GTDB taxonomy): Bacteria > Cyanobacteriota > Cyanobacteriia > Cyanobacteriales > Microcoleaceae > Trichodesmium. The sequence continues at coordinate 12,467 of NZ_JAAHHT010000200.1, read as the reverse complement.
AGTGAAAAAAACTGTAGGAGTTTGGTTTCCAAATCCTATTTGGGTTTGGGTTTGGAGACCAAACCCCTACGATGGAATATTATAACATTAAGATACAGTGGTTTTGATTTGGGTGGACTACAGTAGGGACGTTCCATGGAACGTCCCTACTTTTTTAAGCCTATATATAAATAATGGTGGTGGTGCTGAGGAATGGTAGAGAGAGTGTGGTCCGTGTGGTCCGTGTGATCCGTGTGGTCCGTGTGGTCCGTGTGGGAAGAAATTAAAAAATATATATTTTCACCATTACAATGCAGGACTACCTAAATAATTATCTATAACCTATTTTACCAGTTTTAAATTATTTACATAGTCAAGGAATTATTCATCGAGATATTGCCCCTGATAATATTATTTGTCGCGCAGATGATGGGTTGCCAGTTTTGATAGATTTGGGTGGAGTAAAACAAATTGCTGCTGAAGTTTCCCACAAAGCAGATAGTTCACAAAATGTTGTTTCTGCTGGTACTAAATTAGGTAAATTTGGTTATGCTCCAGACGAACAAATGCGCCTAGGAATTGTTGCGCCTCATAGCGATTTATATGCTTTAGCAGTGACTTCTTTAGTATTAATGACTGGTAAATTTCCCTCAGAATTAATTAATCCCAAAACAATGGAGTGGCAATGGAGTCAGGAATTAAAATTAAGTCCGAAATTTGAGGGGATTTTAAATAGAATGTTGGCTCCCATTCCTGGCGATCGCTTCCAGTCGGCGGAGGAAATATTAGCACAATTAGAACCTCCAACTCCAGAAATTATTGCACCTATTCAAATGAGTAAAATTGAGCAAAAAAATCAAGGAATTGAGACAAAAACAGCCTTAGTTACTATTCCAGAACCAGGGAATATTATGCAGAGTTCTAATGAGATACCAGAAGAAATTATTGGTTGGAGTTGGGGAGGATTTTTATTGCCTGGTTTTTGGTGTTTAACTAATCATGTTTGGGTAGGATTAATTGCTTGGATTGATTTAAGTTTTGTCACCTTTGGTATGGGATGGTTATTGACAGGAATAGTTTTAGGCTTTAAAGGAAATGAGTGGGCTTGGAAAAGTCGGCAATGGAAAAGTATTTCTGAATTTAAAAAACATCAGAGAATGTGGGCGATTATCTCTTTATTGTTAATTTTTAGTATCGCAATTATGGGGATTTTAGTAATTTTATTTGTGTTTGTTATTGCTGCTATTATTACAGGGTAATTAATATTATTTGACTCTTTCGTAAATATGATTTAATATAGAAGCAAAAATTATTGAGGACTTACCCTAAATTTTTTATTCTTGGCTAACCATCATTTAGGTGTCTGGCAACTCACTACAAGTAGAATTAGTATCTGCTTGACAAACAACATTTTTGGAAAATATAACCATCGCTCATTATGAAAATAAAACATCCAATTAATCTTCATAAAGCTACTACCTTCATATTTGTATTAGCACTCATGGTAGTCTACCAAAACTTTACTTTAGGTGCTTGGGTTTATTTAGCTCTACATGGTACCTATGGAATTTTATGGCTACTAAAAGACCGTATCTATCCAGATAAACAATGGGAGCAAGAAAATCCTATATGGTTAGGCATTGTTACTTTTGGCTTATTATCTTTATATTGGGTAGCTCCCTACATTTTAATTAGTAGTGGAACTGAACCTCCAATACCTTTAGTAGCTGCTGCAATTTCTCTGAATATTTTTGGCATTTTCTTCCACTACACTAGCGATGCTCAAAAATATTATACCCTCAAATATAAACCAGGATTAATCACAGAAGGATTCTTTGCTCGCTGCCGAAATACTAACTATTTAGGAGAAGTATTTATCTATCTTGCTTTTGCAATGTTAGCCCAACATTGGCTACCTTATTTAATTCTAGGAGCATTTTTTGCTGGAGTATTTATTCCCAATATGCTGAAAAAAGATAAATCTCTATCTCGTTACCCAGAATTTGCAGAATATAAAGCTAATTCAGGGTTAATTATTCCTCAACTATTTGGTGATAATTCTCTTAACCAAGAAGCTGAAAAAGTTAGTGAATAAAAGGATATTTAACCGATTAGATAAAATCTGCTAGGGAAGTTCCATAGAATCTCATTAGTCTCTATTCTCCTTCCTATTTCCTGTTATCCCATGTGTCGATAATTAGTTATAAAAAAGTCTTTGTTTGTAGTTGCGCTTCAGCACCAAATATATGTCTAGCACTGAAGCGTAACTACGAGCAAAATTAGGGTTTTACCAATAGCGTAGCTCCCCCAAAAGCAGCGATATTATTAATCACTGAAGATTATATAGCACTTAACTGGGAACACTGTACTAGGAACAGGAACGAAAAACATTTCCTAGTCTGAAATTCATCATCAGTAACTGTCAAGCACCAACTCTTTCTTAGCTATATTAATCATATTTAATTAATTACAATGGAATGTCATTAGTCTCTATTATCCTTTCTATTTATTGTTATTCCATGTGCCGATAATTAGTTATAAAAAAGTCTTTGTTTGTAGTTGCGCTTTAGCGCCAAATATATCTCTAGCGCTGAAGCACAACTACGAGCAAAAATTAGTGTTTTATCAATAGCATAGCTCCTCCAGAAGTAGCGATATTACTAATCACTGAAGATTGTATTAATCACATTTAATTAATTACAAGTGAATGTTCCTGCAACACTTCTAGAGGTACAACCTCCAATGCTTTTTGATGAGTTGCTGACAAAACCACTGGTGGCGTAACTCCAGAGTCAAGCGCTTCTTTCCAACGGGATACACACAAACACCAGCGATCGCCTGGTTTTAAACCAGGAAATGAATATTCTGGTCTGGGTGTACTCAAATCATTACCGTGATGTTTAGTAAATTCCAAAAAATCTGCTGTTACTTCCGCACAAACAACATGGGAACCAATATCGGATACTCCTGTTTGACAAAATCCATTTCGATAAAATCCAGTCATAGGAGAAGTGCAACAAATTTCTAGTTTTTCGCCTAGTACATTTAGTGCTTCTGTCATTTAAAAATAATCCCTCTGGGTATACTTCATGTTTCAGTTTACCAGAGATTAACTTGATTATTTTCCCCGTCAAATAATATTATTTTCCTCAGTTTTTTCTAGGCGATCGCTACTTTTTTTGTGCTATTATTAGTAATATTTACATTCCTCAAATTCTATGCTAAAAAAAATCACGACTCTTGTTTCCTTAACTGCTATTTCTCTGTCTATTGTTTCAATAAGTGCAATTGCTCAAGACACTTCTTTGAAAGTAGGAATCGTACAAGAGTTAGTTACTGGAGACTTAATGTGCTATGCAACTTTAATAGATGAAAATGGTAAAGAACACTATGCCGGAGCTAGCTTTGAAATTTGTGCAGACCAAGATTATTACTTAAATAAAAAAGTTCAATTAACTTATCAAGAAGTCAATATTAACGATTGTCAAAGTAGTGAACCCTGTGGTAAAACTCGTAAAGAATGGATAATTTCAAAAATGAAAATAATAGAATAAAGCTCATACACAGGAGTAGGCTTAGTTTAACATAGTTATAAATATTTCTCAGCCTACCCTTTAGGCATTTGCCCTATTTTCAATATTGGGATATATGAACAGTCAATATGTATTTATGTTTGTCGGATTTATCCTAGCATCTTATGCAATTATAGCTAACGATGCGATTCAAACCCTAGGTACTTTTTTAAGTTCTAATCAAGGGCGTCCTTGGTGGATATTATGGTTATTTGCTTCCTCCATTTTACTAGCAATTTTTCTCTATAGCTGGATTACAAATTGTGGAGATGTAACTTATGGACGCCTAGAAAATTTTCCTTTTACTGAAAATTTTAGTTGGGTTTATATAGTTCCCCCGATTGTACTGATTATTCTCACAAATTTAGGAATTCCTGTTAGTACCACCTTTCTAATTCTCACAGTATTTGCTCCTGAAAATATTACAGATATGCTGATAAAATCACTATCTGGATATGGAATTGCTTTTTTAACAGGTATATTTGTTTATAAGTTGGCGACAAAATCTTTAGAAAATCAATTTATCAATACACCCTATCAAGAACCACCTATTCAATGGGTATCTTTACAGTGGATATCAACAGCATTTTTGTGGAGTCAATGGTTAATTCAAGACTTAGCAAATATTTTTGTATATCTGCCACGAAATCTTGATGCTTCAATGCTATTTTTTTCAATATTTGTGATGCTAATTTTACAGGCATTTGTCTTCTACAGAAACGGTGGAGAAATTCAACATATAGTTACCAGTAAAACCAATACTCAAGATATTCGTTCAGCAACAATTGTCGATTTGATTTACGGATTAATTTTGTTATTCTTTAAAGAATGGAACAAGATACCTATGAGTACAACTTGGGTATTTCTAGGTCTTTTAGCAGGAAGAGAAGTAGCAATAGCTCACAATTTCCCCAACCATGACATGAAAGATACAACTCAAATTATTCTTAGTGATGCTTTAAAAGCATTTGCTGGTTTAGTGGTGAGTGTTCTTATTGCTTTTGGACTTCCTTTACTCAAACTTTCTAATTAGCAACTTAACTATTCATTACAGCGCTTTTCTTTCTTGATGAACCACATCTTCACAAGCAAAACATTGTAGGGACGTTCCATGGAACGTCCCTACTGTGGTCTACCCAAATGAAAAGCGCTGTAAGCGATCGTCAAGAATTAGAAATTATTGCCCCCTGTTCCCTCTTTTCTCGAGATGTCTATTGAGAGATAACTTCACGTTGGGCAACAAATAATTCTTGAATTCCTGCTTCTGCTAAATCTAAAATTTGATTAAGTTGAGTACGACTAAAGCTACCTGTTTCTGCTGTTCCCTGAACTTCAATTAAAGCAGGTCGATCATTCATCACTACATTAAAATCAATTTCTGCTGCCACATCTTCAGTGTAATTCAAATCTAAATAAGGAACTCCCTCCAATAACCCTACTGATACAGCAGCAACTTGATGCAAAATAGGCGATCGCTCCAACTCTCCTTGCTCTATTAATTTGTTAATAGCATTTGCCACTGCCACAAACCCCCCAGTAATAGAAGTAGTGCGAGTACCGGCGTCTGCTTGTAAAACATCAGCATCTACTATTATGGTGCGTTCCCCTAATAAATTCATATCTAAAGAAGCTCTTAAACTACGTCCGATCAACCTTTGAATTTCTTGGGTTCGCCCAGATAGTTTCATAAATTCTCGTTGTTGGCGTTGGGGAGTTGCGCCAGGTAACATTCTATATTCTGCGGTTAACCAACCCTGACCTGTATCTGCCAAAAATTTTGGGACTCCTGGTTGGATCGTGACTGTGCAAAGTACCTTTGTCTCACCACATTTGGTTAAAACAGAACTGGTGGCAAATTTGGTGTAATCTAATTCAAAACTGATAGGTCGTAATTGGTTTGCTTGTCTACCATCGGGACGTTGCCAAGACATAATATTTTTAATGGATAATTAATAATGGATAATTCATATAGCGTTTCTCAAATTGGTGAGATAAAGTTTTAGATCCCCCCTAACCCCCCTTGGAAAGGGGGGAGGTTTCAAAGTCCCCCTTGGTGAGATAAAGTTTTAGATCCTCCCTAACCCCCCTTGGAAAGGGGAGAGGTTTCAAAGTCCCCTTGGTGAGATAAAGTTTTAGATCCTCCCTAACCCCCCTTGGAAAGGGGAGAGGTTTCAAAGTCCCCTTGGTGAGATAAAGTTTTAGATCCCCCCTAACCCCCCTTGGAAAGGGGGGAGGTTTCAAAGTCCCCCTTGGAAAGGGGGATTTAGGGGGATCGTAAATGTACCTCATCTTTATGAGAAATGCTATAATGGATGATTAATAATGGATGATTAATAATTGATAATTAACAATTGATAATTACCTCTGCTTAAAACGGAAAGAATTGAACCAAGTAGGGAAATCTTAATAGTTGTTTCACTTTAGATTGAGATAAGTGTTTCTTGCTGTAAAATAATTTCAGCCTTAAAAAAGTTTCATTCTTAAATTAAATGACTATATTTCTTTTTTCTCTGTAAAAGGAGAGGTTTTAAACCTCTGAAGATTAATTATCAATTGGTAAAGTTTAGATAATCTAAAAATTGAATATACCAGTCGAAGCAAAGGTTAGGACAGTTCTAAATCCTAAAACCCTTTGATAGTTTCCTGTTCCCTGTTCCCTATTCCCTATTCCCTAGCGCTATATTGACAGATAATTACTTAAGAATTAAGTCTCTCTAATATTTGTTGTTGAACTTGGGTTACTGTTTTTTCCCCATCAATAGTAAGTAATTTTTGGCGATATTGATAATATTCCAAAATTGGAATAGTACGCTCATAAAATAAATCTACCCGACGCTGCACAATTTCTGGGTCATCGTCAGCACGCGATCGCTCTAAACATCGATTCATCAATTTTTCCTCAGACACCTTTAAATAAATTGCCCAGTCTAATTTTTCTCCCAAATCATCCAGTAAAAAATGTAGTTCCTCTGCTTGAAAAGCTGTTCTCGGATAACCATCCATTAACCAACCTTGACTAACATCAGACTCTAAAAGTCGTTGACGCACAAATTGGATCATTGTCTGGTCTGGTACCAACTCTCCTTTTTCTACAAAAGGTTGTGCTACTTGGCCTAATTTTGTTTGAGTAGCGATCGCCTCTCTAAGCAGATCGCCTATAGATATCAAAGGAATCTGTAGATACTGACATAGAAATTGTGCTTGAGTTCCTTTCCCCGCACCTGGACCACCTAAAATTATTAATCTCACAACTCCTCAACTTGATTAGTCACAATATATACTTAATTATTCTATAAAACCCATGTTGCTCAAAATCCCCCTGACAAAAACAACTTCTGTAGGGGCGAATGGCCATTCGCCCCTACCGACTTCTGACTTCATTTTCCCTGCTTCCTCAAACTTGGATATATATATAGTGTTAAAGTTGTAGTAAAATCCCAAAAAGCACTATATATTGTAAAATGAACTTTGTCTTAGGGCAAGCTTTCACTCCAACGACTAAGTTGGAAAAATCAGTATATTACCCAAAATAGATTTCTGAATTTTAATTTTCATAATGGTGGCACAATTACAAACCCCTTCTCTAAACGTTCCGAATGACTTAACATACGCAGTTTCTGGTCTGGTGCAGGTATTCACAAGTGGTCAACGGAATTTCTTTACTGATGTTATGGCTCAAGCTTTGAGGATAGCTGGCCAAGGTACACCTGTATTAATTGTACAGTTTCTTAAAGGGGGAATCAATCAAGGACATAAACAACCGGTAGAACTAGGGCAACATCTAGATTGGGTTCGCTGCGACTTTCCTGGTTGTATTGATACGTCGGATGTAGACGAAAGTCAGAAAAAGTCACTGCTAGATTTATGGCACTATACTCAAAGAGTTGTATACGAAGGAAAGTATGAGTTAGTAGTTCTTGATGAACTGAGTTTAGCTATAAATTTTGGTTTAATTCCTGAGAGTGAGGTGTTAGATTTTCTGGAAAAGCGTCCTCGTAATTTAGATGTAATTTTGACAGGACCAAATATGCCGGCAGAAATTCTGGAGATAGCAGATCAAATTACAGAAATTCGTCGCAGTCATAGACCATAATTCAATAATTAATAATTAATAATTAATTATTACCTCTTCTTTTTAAGAATAGGATTGCTTAAAAGGAATTTTTTCTTTTTTTCTCCTTAAAAGGAGAGGCTTTAAGCCTGATTTTTTCGGTAATTTCAGTTATCAGTACCGACCTCTGAATTTAGAGGTTTGAAACCTGATTTATTGGTCAATAGAAAGCAGAAATTATCAATAAATTTTCCCTAATTTAATTCTGTAGGGGTTTGGTTTCCAAACCCTGTCTAGACTTCGATAAAAAAATGTTCAGGTTATTTTCAGACAGCTACTAAATTAAAATCACAAGAATTAAAAAGTGGCGATCGCTACTAAATATGCCACAAGAAATTTTTTAGGTAACAACATAAAATTTCCAGTCGAAAAATTTAATTTAATACTACTAAACCGACATAACTAAAATGGTTCAATAAGCGTAGGTTGGGTTGAGGAACGAAACCCAACAATGCTAAGGTTTTGTTTGGTTTTGTTGGGTTTCACCTCGAAAAATTTAATTTAATACTACTAAACCGACATAACTAAAATGGTTCAATAAGCGTAGGTTGGGTTGAGGAACGAAACCCAACAACGCTAAGGTTTTGTTTGTTTTTGTTAGGTTTCATTTCGTTCTACAAGAGCCTACATTTTAGGTGTATCATGGCATTAGGTTAAAATAAACTTCTAGGAAGAGTAGAATAAATATAATAAATATAATAAATCATCCCAAGTTTTGCTTATTTAAACACTCAAAAATCTTACCAAAGTTTTAGTCAAATGAAAACTTTATTGAAGTGGACGGTTGCAGAATATCATCATCTCATTAATACCGGAATATTAATTAACCGACAGACAGAACTTTTGCATGGAGAAATAGTAGAAATGTCACCGGAAAGTCCGATACATACTCACATTACAGAAACTACTGTTGAATATTTACGCTCTCTGCTAAAAAGTTCAGCTTATATTCGAGAAGCACATCCTATTACTCTTTCTAATTCTGAACCTCAACCCGATATTGCTATTGTTCGTCTACCCAGAAATAATTATCGTCAACGTCATCCATATCCTGAAGATATTTTTTGGTTGATAGAAGTTGCTAATACCACTTTAGCTTATGATTTAGGAGAAAAAAAGCAAGCTTATGCACAAGCAGGAATTTTAGAATATTGGGTAGTAGACGTAGAAAATCAGCAAATTTATGTTTTTCGACATCCTAAAACAGATAATTATGAGTCGGAAGTTATTTTTCGGCAAGGAAAAATTAATCCTTTAGCATTTCCAGATATTTCTGTTTCAGTTAGTCGTTTTTTTACAGAAAATTAGTTATAGAAATTCTAAATAGGTTTTCAGATTTTATCGTAGGGGTTTGGTCTCCTTTCCCCAAGCTAAAAATGGATTTATCAACCCAACCCCTACATTACCCCTACAGTTTTTTTCACAAATCATTTAGGATTGATATAATTAAAATATGAGCAGTTTTGATTACTAACTTGAAGTTAATTATTAACTAAAAATATGACTATTAGTACCAATCGACCTAACATCAAAATATCTCTACCAGACCATACTCAATTACCAGAATCAGACGGTACTTTTGTGAAGAATTTTCAGGAGCATCCCCAAAGCATTTTATTAACAGATTCCATTCAACCTGTATTAGAAAAAATTCATCCAGACCAACAATATTGTATAGGTCAAGATTCGGGAATTTATTGGCGAATTGCGGAACCTTTAGAACGAGGTGCTGTTTCTCCAGATTGGTATTATATTCCTAATGTTCCACCAACATTAAATGGTGAAGTTCGTCGTTCTTATGTATTGTGGCAAGAACTTATTCCACCATTAATTGTTATAGAATTTGTATCGGGAGATGGTTCGGAAGAAAGAGATAAAAAACCCCTAATTAGAGGGGAAAATGAATCAAAACAAAGACCTGGTAAATTCTGGGTTTATGAGCAGATAATTCGACCACCTTTTTATGCTATTTATGAAGTAAAAAAATCAGGAGTAGAAGTTTATAAGTTGACAGGAACTAAATATGAATTAGTAGAAGCAAATGAGCGGGATCATTATCCAATTCCAGCATTAGGAGTAGAGTTAGGAATTTGGTCTGGTAGGTATCAAAATCTGGAACTACCTTGGTTACGTTGGTGGGATAGTGAAGGTAATTTGTTATGTACAAGTGAAGAAAGGTTGGAAACGACAGAATTATTATTGGCACAAGAAAGTCAAAAAGCTGAACAGGAACGTTTAAGAGCTGAACAAGAACGTTTAAGAGCTGAAAAATTGGCAGAAAAGTTAAGAGCGATGGGTATCGATCCGGAGGAGTGAGGTTTTATGGCAGTTGGTTAGGGCAAACTAAAAATTGTCCTAACTTTTGGATTTTTTTAGCCATCTATAAATTTTGATTTGCTAAAGTTTGACTTAATTAAACAAGAACGATTTAAGTTGAATTGGTCTTGGGAAAAATTTGATGATAAAACTAGCGATCGCCTGATTTATTTAAAAAGTAATTTATACATGAATCATATTCATCTTTTATTTTCTATTTTAGGTGTATCTTGAAAGATTATTGGAAAAATTCCTTCTATAATAAGAGGCACTGCCAAGAAGAAAAATAATAATAAAAGTAAAAGCATTTGTGCTAGTGGTATTTGCTTAAATATATTGTTGGCTGAAGTGTCTATAAATTCGGATTTTAAAGTATTTATATCGGCTTGATTATAATCCCCAGGAATGATAACAGCTAATTGTGGCTTCCCCAAAAATTTAGTACCCCTAAAACTGACATTTTCAACTGTTATATCCAGATTTTGTTCAGCAATTTTCTGATTTAATTCCCCTGATTGAAAAAGTTGTTCTATTTTTTCTAGTGCTGATTGAGAACCTTCTAAAATTAATTTAATACTACCTAGCTCAATGCCGGAACAATAAATATTGCCATCAGTTAATTTTCGTAAAACTTCAATAATAGATTTAACTTCTTCTATAAGTTTTTCATCAATACGGCCAGTAATTGTAAAGACAACTTTTGATTTATCTATTGATTCCTTTGTTTCTATTTTTCCAAGTTTTAATGTCTCAAGTATTTTATTATACTTATCCAGTAAAATCGGCTTTTGAGCAAAAAAATTAGTTATTGTACTAGAAGATATTCCACTTTCTTTTGCAAGGTTACGCTTTGAAGAAATGTTTTGTTTTATGATAGCTTCGTAGGCTTTTTCTATTGTATCATCATCTGCACTAACAGAAATCCGTCTTCTAATCGGAGTTTTTTTACCTTGGCCTGTGTTGCTCATAGCTAGATTAATTATATGTTGAGCATAACCTCCATCTGAACTAATTATGATGTATTATTCCATATCCTCTTCCTCGTCTTCTTTTGTTAGAAAAGACAAGTCACCATCAGTTAATTTTCGTAAAACTTCAACAGTACATTTTAATTCTTCTATCAATTTTTTATCAATCCTACCACTAATTGTAAAGTCAAATTTTTCTTCTCCTATTACTATTTTTTTGTTTAACGAAAGTGTTTCACATATTTGATTATAACTATCAGGCCGAATTGCCTGTTTTTGAAAAAATCTATTTATTGTACTGGGAGATAATTCGGTTCTTATTGCAAGTTGAATTTTTGAATCAATTTTTAGTTTTTCCATAGCTTTTTCGGCTCTTTCTATCAATTCATTATCTGCTTTAATATAAGTCTGTTTGTTAATCGGAGTTCTTTTACCTTGGCCTGTGCTGCTCATAATCATAATAAGGTTATTGGACTAGAGGTATCCTAAAATAACTAAAGTGTTCTGGCAATCATAAGACAACTATAAGGCAATTACAAGACCATCAGAGCCAAACCTTTACACAGTAAACATTTCAGGATTTTGAGTGAAAAATTTATTTATTCTACTGCAAGATAATTGAGCTATTTCTGCAAGTTTTACTTTTGAAGATATTCCTAGTTTCAGCATAGGTTGTTCAGTTATTTTTACACCTTCTAGAAAAGCAAAAATTAATGACTAAAACACTCATAAGTCAAGCATAGAAAGCTTACAAAACAAAGTTTATTTCTATTTTTTCGAGCCATACTAAAAATACAAACGTTATTCGACAAAAATAAAATTATGAACACTGAAAAAATTGAAAAAGTCGTAATTACGCAGCCCTCTAATTCAACAGAAAACCAAAGGGTTTTACCTGATTTGCCTGACGGTAATAGCCCAGTTGGCATTATCTTGGCAACATCGGTTCTAATTGGAGCGATCGCCAAATTAATTAAGGTACTTGTTCCAGTAATGAAAAAGAACAACAAATAAGCTCTTGAATTAACAGCCCAATCAAAAATCCCGCACTCTCTTTTTAAAGGAGTAGCGGGATAAAAGCCACAATTTGTGGTATACATTAATCTAAGATGAGGAATCTTTTACCTAAAATTCCTCATCTACTTTTTCTCCATCAATTTCTGACTACTTTCAACCATATTAATAAACTCACTCCGATAACCTTCTAAATCTAAACCCTTCGCCTCATTTGCAAACTTCAACACTTCATTAAAATTAGCATCACCTTTATATTCAGAATCTCGCAAAACCATCCCATACTGAGCAACAGCAGCAGCAAATTTAAAATCATTTGAAGCATCATCTAAACTCACTCCCTTATCAACAACTGCCTGTTTTATTAACTCAGAAGTTGTACCCTTCGGCTCCTTATAACGTAACTTCACTAACATTAATTCATCACTATTATAAGCTGCCTCATCAACTTGATTATTTTGATATCTCAACTCATCAACTCCCGGCAATTTCACATTACTTTCTACT
>NZ_JAAHHT010000020.1 GCF_010672085.1 Okeania sp. SIO3I5 | reverse complement strand
AAATATATTCACTATCCGAATTAGTTAATTAATTATTTGGGTAATGAAGGATGAGAATTAGTAACTTTTAGTCATCACTCAAAATCTGACGATAATTACCTCATATTTAAACGTCCTAAAACTATAAGATAGACCATCGATACTTAAGAACTTCAGCTAATATCTTCAGCATCTGATCGCTCTAATCTTTTTTGCCATTCAGCATCAATTTTATCTGCCTTTTCAGCTTCCTGTTCTAACACATTCTTTTCGGTTGTATAAGCTAAATCTTGATTACTAATAATCGTTTCTTTGGCAAATTCTCTAGCATACTCAATTTTCTGCCTTAACAGATTATTCGCATGGTTTAAAGCAACAGCTCTATTTTGCCTTTGTTTATTCCGTTTCTCAACTTTACCATTACGCCACTGTACCCAAAAATAACGAATTAATGGTAATACTAAAAAACTAATACCATAAGCTAGCAGCACAGGATAGATAACTTCAACAAAAGCAATAAACCCTCCAATCTGAGCTGCTACTGTACCATCTTCTAACAACGAACCCAACACTAAAGCACCAACAAAATTAACAGCACCTAATCCAGTTGCTAACATTATTTGACCAGAATTGGCCTCGCTAAACCGCCAAAGTTTTTCCTTCAAATAAGCAGAAACAGGTTGAGAATGCCACTCTTTTGCTGTTGTTTGTAACTCCGGAAAATGATATACAATTTGACCATCTGGACTAACTTCCGGACGACCATTAAAACGAATTAATACTGGTAAAATATACTCCTCATATTCCAGACTATATCCTTTTCCCAAATCATCTAAATAAGGAGCAATTTGTTCCGCAACTACCGCCCCTTGATTATTTTTAATTACAGTAGCGATCGCCTGCCAACGTTGCTCATCTAAATTGTAATTAGGGTTCCCATCTCCAAATAGAAAAGAAAATACAGCCTCCAAAAAATTCAGCTCATTTTTTTTACCTGAACTTCGAGATTTTTGCCTTTGTCCTTGTCTTTGTTTTTGTCTTTGTTTTTCTTGTCGATATCTATAGGGTTGATCGTAGTATCCCCAGTCAAACCACCAAAAAAGCCAATAAAAATTAAATCCCAACCTGGGAAAAAATACCATTCCACCACCCGAATTATTACCCCCACCACCTGAGTCATTTCGTTCACTACTAGAATTAATTGAAATAACAATAATGGCAATAGCAACCATGATAATTACCAAAGAAAGTATCAACAAAATTCCAAAAGAAATCCGAATCAAATAAAACAATACCCGCCAAACTTTTTCCCACCATTCTTTGAATTTTAAACGCCAGAATTTATTGCGTAAAACATCTCTAAAATTATTGGGAAATAAATAAGCAATTTCCCCAGATTCGGATACTTGTAAATGACCACTAGCATCTGTAGCTAAAGCTAATAATCCCTGTTCTGCAACTTTCACATCTAATCCAACTTTAGCTGCTACATCCCCTACAGTAACACGGTAGTCCAAATTCTCTACGGCTTTCATTATTGCAGGATTTGGAGTCATAAAATTACCTCAGACTTAATGAAACTATTTACTTAGAATTATAGACAAAAAACCAATAATAGGTAAATCGTAAGCATTCAGCGGTCAGCCATTAGTTATCAGCTTCATTACCTAAATAAAAACTTTGTTAAAACACGATAAAAATTATGCTAATTACTTATTATTAATAGTAATCTAGAGTTGAAAAGACAGCTAGGGAAAAATAATTGAAAAATTAACTTATATTCATCTGGGGATTGTCTACAATATTATCATACTTAAATTAGAGCATAAACTTCAGTTCCTAAATGTAAACATTCAACTATTAGCTGTCAGCTAGAGCGCAAATAATGGATAATTCCTTCTAAAAACCTCTTGCAAAATTTTTAATTAAACCAATTCAAGTTCTAGAATCAACAATTTTATTCCCCCTATTCCCTATTCCCTATTCCCTATTCTCTATTCCCTGACAACTGCCACGAAGTCTTAAGATTAAGGGAGCGCCTGGTTGAAAGTAACTTTTAATTCTCTCTCAATTTTTTAATTGCTTTTACCAAAAAATGAGGGTATGCGCCTCCCCAATAAAGGGGATGAAAAAAATATTTAATTCAGTATTTCAAGCCTCCGAGTTTAGTCGGAGGTTCACTGATAATTGATAACTGATAACTGATAACTGAAATTACCTCTTATTCTCATTAATAGCTAATAGCAAATATGTTATATCAATTTAATAAATATTTGTTACAAATAGTAGAAGTAAGAAAGAAGACTTTAGTTATCTGGGAGAGAAGTAAGAAGCAAGAATGGATAAACATTCAAAAAAAGGGAGAAAAGATAGAGATAACTTTCTCAAATGAATTGGGGAAGCTATTTTTCAGCATATCCGATTTTGAATAGATCAATAAAAATTGGAAATTCAAACTATAAACTCAAAAATTATTATTGACTTTTGACTTAACTTCTTTTACTTAGGGTTTGCTGAAAAAGTCTTTTTTAAGGAGTAGGAGAGTGGGGGAGTAGGGGAGTAATTTTTTTGCCCAACTATGCGCCAGAAATGCTAACTTTTGAGCATCAAGAGCTGAAAACTAAGGTATTTATGACCATCAAAATTGCTAAAACCTTTATCTGTTAATGCTTTTATATTTAATCAGCAAGCTCTACTTAAAAGAGGAAGAATAAAATTTAAAGGCAAACATTTAATCTTCTATTATTTCTTCTTACTTCTTCCTTCTTGCCGAAAAATAAAGGTTGAAAGTCTCTCCTTATCAAGGAGAAAAAAGCGGTCGAGGGATGGCGAGGTTTCCTCGCCATATCCAATCGACCAAGAGAAAGAAAAAATTCCTTTTAACCAATCCTCTTCTTTTCAAGAAGAGGTAATTATTAATTATTAATTATTAATTGTTAATTATTAATTATTGAACTCTTCCTTCCTTGAATAAATGCTCATATCCCTTCGCATTAATAACTTTGCCCTTATAGACCATCTAGACTTAGAATTAGGATCGGGTCTGAATGTATTCACAGGTGAAACAGGTGCTGGTAAGTCCATTATCCTAGATGCTCTAAATGCTACTCTAGGTGCTAAAATAGATCGCCGTATCATCAGAACAGGAACTAAACGAGCCATCCTAGAAGCAACCTTTGAACTAAACCCAGCTCTAGCTGAATGGTTAAGTAGTCAAGAAATAGATCCAATAGATGGCACATTAGTAGTTTGTAGTCGAGAAATTATGGCGGCCCAAGGTTCCCTACGCACTAGGTCTCGTCTCAATGGCATCCTAGTTAACCGAAAAATAATGGACCAACTTCGCGATCGCCTAGTAGAAATTACAGCTCAAGGCCAAACTTTACAATTAGGAAATCCTAATTTGCAAAGGGAATGGCTTGATTTATATGGTGGTTATCCCTTATTAAAATGTAGAGAAACAGTAAATATTTCCTATCAAAAAGCTCAAAAAGCTAAAGCAGCATTAGAAAACCGTCGCCAGTCAGAAAAGCAACGTTTACAAAGAATAGATTTATTAGAATACCAAGTACAAGAATTAGATAAAGCTAATCTTACAGAACCTCAAGAATTAGAACAACTAACACAAGAAAGTCAACGTCTTAGTCATGCAGTTGAACTGCAACATCAAAGTTATCAAATATATCAAGCTTTATATCAAAATGAAGGTGATAATTCAGCAGCAGCAGACCTTTTAGGAGAAGCAGAAACAATATTAAATGATATGGTAAACTACGATTCCACATTACAACCTATATCAGAAATGATTAGTGAAGCTCTAGCTCAAGTTATTGAAGCTAGCCGACAAATTAGCAGTTATGGTGAGCAATTAGAAGCAGATCCTCAAAGATTGGAAGATGTAGAAGAAAGAATTCAAGAACTAAAACAAATTTGTCGTAAATATGGTCCTACCCTCGAAGAAGCTATTAATTATTATCACAAAATACAAGCAGAACTTAAAGAGTTACTGGAAGGAGGAGAGTCTCTCGAAGCACTAGAAAAAACATATCAAGAAGCTCAAAAAGAATTAGAAAATAAATGTAGCGAACTTAGTTTACAACGTCATAATGCTGCTGCTAAATTAGAAACACATTTAGTAGAAGAATTAAAGCCTCTTGCTATGGAGAAAGTAAAATTTAAGGTAAAAATTACTTCTACTACTCCAACAGCGACAGGTGCTGACAACTTGATATTCTGTTTTAGTTCTAATCCTGGTGAGCCACTACAACCTCTAAATTTAACTGCTTCTGGAGGGGAAATGAGTCGGTTTTTATTAGCACTAAAAGCTTGTTTTTCTCAAATCGAAGCATCAGATACTCTTGTTTTTGATGAGATAGATGTAGGAGTTTCAGGAAGAGTAGCAGGAGCTATTTCAGAAAAACTACACCAACTTAGTCGTCAACATCAAGTTCTATGTGTAACTCACCAACCCATAGTTGCTGCAATGGCAGACCATCATTTTAATGTTAGTAAGCAGGTAGTTCAGGAAATGGCCAATGTTGACTCAAGCGCTCAGAATTCTGAGGAGAGGACAATAGTTAGAGTGAAAACCCTAGATAATTATCAACGGCGAGAGGAACTGGCACAATTAGCTAGTGGTAAACCAGTTCAAGAAGCTATTGCTTTTGCAGAATCTCTTTTAACTCAAGCTGCAACTAAACGCCAGAAAAATTTTACTATTCCTATTTCTAGTTCTAGTTCTGGAGGTGAAAAGTAATCCATATCTATTAATTATGGCTTGCTGATTAAATCTCAAAGCATTTTTAGATAAGGGTTTGAGCAATTTTATGTCTGAAATACCTTGGTTTTCAGCTCTTCATGCTCATGCATGTTGGCATTTTGGGCAAGAGTTAGGCAAAAAAAAATATCCCCCGCTCCCCTAGGGGAGAGCGCGGGTCTTCAACCAACGTTAAGATAAATGTCGGCAATTGATATGTTTTGACATCCTCCCGGCGCTGCTCTTACGAGACAGTACGGGATTCCCTAACATTGCTGATAGGGACTTTCTGCTTCATAGCACCTGCCTCCGAGGCCGAACCTCTTTCCGGTCTTACGGTCGCTCCACAGACTGACACTGCTAGCCCAGCAGCCTTATTATTTTATCATAGCATACTATTGTAAATACCGCAATATTAATTGGTTTTCCAATTGCGTCGCTCCCCCTCCCCCCTTTCAAAGCTATGCTTTATAAACATTTTTCTTAACATAAAACTTGACAACATAGACAAGTTATGTTTAAGTCTTGAATCGGCTTTTTCAGGAGAAAAGTGTCTTTTTCAATACACTTTTTTATGAATGTAGACAGAATTCTTCCTCCCCATCCTCCCCATCCTCCCCACCCTCCCACAAGGGTTTCAAGAGTTCCTTATAAGGGATAGCTTTCAAAGGGGGGTTAGGGGGGATGGAAAGCGCGGGTCTTCAAGCAACGTTGAGATAAAAAGTAAAAATTTGAAATATTAAGTGGGGGAATATATATACATCAGTAGAAAAAAATTTTAACAAATCAATAGTGGGAAGGAGTTTGCACTCCCGTCATTAATTATTTATAGATAATCATATTAGAACGTTAATCAACCCTAGACTCCAAGAAAATGTCTAAGTTTACAGACATTTTTCTTGCCTCCCCTTTTTAAGGGGAGGCAAAAAATATTTGGTTCATTATTTCAATCCCTATGGTTTACTTGAAGGTACTGATAATTGATAAGTAATAACTGATAAATTAAATGACCCTTATATTTAGGTTAATATAAATTCAATGACAAAATATCTTCCTCACATATTAATCGACTTTTTTTGTTACAGTTATATTAGAAATCTCCGATAATCAAAAATAAAATCAATTATCGTGTATAAACCATCAATTATTTCCCCCTAATCCCTACTCCCTAGTCCCTCTTTTCCGGAGAGGTTTATTGAGAAAATTAAAATGAAATGCTAAGTTATGTAATCCCTGTGTATCTAACTCAGCAATATTTACAATAGCAAATAAAAAAACAGTTAAAGTTATCAATCTCAGTAATTTTTCAGAAAAAATAGCACAATCTTGGTGATTTATCTTGAAAAAAAGCAAAAGTAATTTATTAGATAAAATTAATTCTTCTGAATAAGAAGCAAAAAATTAATCTTAAGTATCCATAACTACTTGATTTTGGCATTGAAGGGGAAAGTAGAATGGCACGCTATTATCTTAACTAATGAAGATAGAAGATATAAGAATAATTTATATAAACAAAGGTTGAAAAAATTATTATGTTAGATTACATTACAGCTTATTATCGAATGTTTAAAAAGCCTTCAGTGCTTAATATTAATTAACAAACCCAGCTAGAATTACATAAAATAAAAATTAAAATAACTTTAGAGACAAAAAAGAGCATCCAATAACAATACTTAATTTAGTTAAAGCATTATGACATCTGCATCTCCAAACCACATAGCAACAGAGTACACCACAATCCCCATAGAGGATGTGGAAGTTCTAGAGGGTACCAACCATCAGGTGTATCAGCCTCAAAATAATTCTAGTTATAAAAATCCTGAAACCAATAGCAGTAATGGAAATAAACCCAAAACTAAATCAAAAGTTAATGAAAGTAGTGCATTAGTTCATCCTGGATCTAGCTTCTCTAGTTATCTAGCTCCTCTAACTAAAGAGAACTTTGTCAAAACAGTTAAAGATGTTGAAGCAAAGTTAACGACAGTTAATCAAACTCTTGGGATGCTCAATAATTTGTTAGAAGCTCAAGGATTTGATGCAATTCTCCATGAAATGTTAAGTTCAATTACTCTCAAAACAGGAGAATTATTAAACGCAGACCGAACTACAATTTGGTTATTAGATGAAGAAAAAGATGAACTTTGGTCAACAGTGGCTAAAGGATCTGATGGAAAACCATTACATTTAAGAATTCCCGCAAATGTAGGAATCGCTGGAGAATCAGCTCAAGGCAAAAAAGTTATTAATATTCCTTACGATTTCTATGATGACCCCCGTTCAGCGAGTGCGAAAACATTCGATAAACAAAACGGATATCGAACTTATAGTATGGTAGTAATGCCATTATTGCAAGAAGAAACTGGGGATTTAATTGCAGTTGTTCAACTTCTAAATAAGTTCAAACTAGATGCAGAACAATATGAACTTTTAGAAGACAAAATAGATATAAATGGGTTTACTGAAGAAGATGAAAGAGTATTTCGTGAATTTGCTCCTTCTATTAGTTTGATACTAGAATCTTCTAAGTCATTTTATGCAGCTACCCAAAGACAAAGAGCAGCAGAAGCTTTAATGAAAGCTGTGGACTCCCTCAGCAAAAGCAGCTTAGACTTAGAAGATACTCTGAAAAAAGTCATGGATCAGGCCAAGGAACTGATGAATGCAGACCGCAGTACCTTATGGCTCATAGACAACGATAAAAATCAACTCTGGACAAAAATCCCAATTGATGGTAAGTTAATTGAAATTAGGATAGCTAAAGATAAAGGTTTTGCTGGTATGGTGGCCACGTCTGGTGAACCACTACTAATTCCTTTTGACGTTTATAAAGATGCCCGTTCAGTTACAGCCAAAGAAACAGACGAAAAAACAGGTTATCGTACTTGCAGTCTGTTATGTATGCCTGTTTTTAATGCTGACAATGAATTAATTGGTGTGACTCAGTTAATTAATAAAAAGAAACAAGGAGAATATCCAGCCTATAATCCCGCAGATTGGCCGAATGCACCAGAACAATGGAAGGCCAGTTTTAACCGTAATGATTTAGAGTTTATGAAGGCTTTTAATATCCAAGCTGGTGTAGCCCTTCAAAACGCCAAATTATTTGATACAGTCAAACAAGAACAACAACGGCAAAGGGACATTCTACGCAGTCTCACCAACGGTGTAATTTCAACTGATAAAAAAGGCAAAGTCATTGCTACAAATGAAAGTGCTAGACATTTACTAGGCATTAGCGATACAGAGATAGTAGAAGGTAAATCTGTAAAAAATCTGCTTTGCCTTAAAGAAGGTGAATTTTCTAAATGGTTAGATGTAGCTCTCTCTCCTAGTGACATTAAAGAGTACCAACAGTATTATCCAGATCAGACTTTGTTACCTCAAGGAGATTTAGAACCTCAAAGTATTAATTTGTCAATTAACTCCATGGTTGATGTCTTGGAACCAGATAAGGTGAATGGCGTTTTGGTGGTGATGGAGGACATCTCTGGAGAAAAGCAAGTTAAAAATTTGATGTATCGTTACATGACACCAGAAGTCGCAGAACAATTATTAGCAAGTGGTGATACTGGTTTAGGAGGTAAACGTCAACAAGTTTCTGTACTTTTCAGTGATATTCGTAGCTACACTACTTTGACAGAAAGTATGAGCGCTGAACAAGTTGTCAGTATGCTGAACGATTATTTTGAAGAGATGGTAGATGCTGTCTTCAAATACAAAGGCACTCTAGATAAATATATAGGAGATGCATTAATGGCAGTATTTGGCTCTCCAGCTCCATTAGTAGATCATCCTTTGTGTGCTATGCAAGCTGGTGTAGAAATGCGTCAACGCTTGCAGGTGTATAATGAAGACCGTGTAGCTAAGAAGAAAAAGGCCATCAGTATTGGCATGGGGATTCACTCAGATGAAGTAGTTAGTGGTAATATTGGCTCTAGTAAACGTATGGAGCTAACTTCTATTGGAGATGGTGTTAACCTAGCCTCTCGCCTGGAAGGTACAAGTAAACAGTATGGGACAGATTTAGTCATTAGTGATAATACTTATCAACCTTACAAAGAATTGCTTTGGGTTCGGGAATTGGACTTGATTACGGTGAAAGGAAAAACTCAACCTGTCAGAATATATGAACTTTTAGGTTTTAAAGAAGGCGAACTGAAGCAAGAATTGACCGATCGACAACATCAGATTGTTGGACACTATCGTCAAGGGCGGGAGTATTATTTGAGGCCATCCAAAGATAAAAAATTAACAGATGATTCTATTAAGGAAGCTTTTGCACTAGCTGAAGCTGAATTTAAAGAAGTTCTAAATATTGACCCAAATAACAAAGCTGCTAAATTACACGTTGGTCGTTGTCAGCTATTTCAGGCCCAACTTCCTGGGAAAGATTGGGATGGAGTCTGGAAGTTAACTGAAAAGTAAAAATTTCTCTCTGAAAAGAATGTTAGTTCTCATATTTTGAAAAAAACTAGCCCTAGTTATGAATAATTTAAATTCCCACTACTCAGATACTGAGTGGGTAGACAAGGTCCATCAGTTATTGGTTGAGATTGCCAGTGCTTCTGTTTCAGATAAACCTAAGCTACCAGAAGATGTTGCGGAAAGAGCTCTACCATTGGCCAAGAAAGCAGAAAGTATCCAAGAAAAAGCTGATAGCCTAATCATTCCTTCAGATTCTCTAGAATGGGTAGAGAAAGTGCGTGAACTTTTGTTGGATTTATCTCGTGATTCTTTGGCAGATACACCCAGACTATCTGTGAGTATGGGTCAAAGATCCCTGACATTAGCAAAAATAGCTCAAAATATTAAAGACAAAGTTGCGGAAAAAAAATCGTAGTTGTCAATAATCAAGGTTTAAAGTTTAGGTGAACGTAAAAATAGCATCTATAATAGAACTTGTATGACAACTAACACTTTAAGTTTTTTAGAAATTTCCTAAATATGGAATCAGATAGTCAACCTCCTAGTTACTCAGATGATAAACCTCCTCAATGGATTACAAATATTTTGGGAACGGCGATTGGTTTATTAACTTTAACATTACCTTTATTAGCCATTGCTAGCTAT
Organism: Okeania sp. SIO3I5; assembly: GCF_010672085.1. Taxonomy (GTDB): domain Bacteria; phylum Cyanobacteriota; class Cyanobacteriia; order Cyanobacteriales; family Microcoleaceae; genus Trichodesmium. The sequence continues at coordinate 27,347 of NZ_JAAHHT010000020.1, read as the reverse complement.
TCTCATAGTAATATCAATGTGATTCCTCAAACTCCTTATGAATTATCTGGCTATGAATGATTTCTGACTAAATTTCTAATCACTTTAGTTTCAATTTCTGCAATATTTTGTTGATACTCCTTTTCTTGATAAGATTAGGAGTTAAACTACTATGATAATATTTATAGATAAATATCCAGAGAATGATGTGGTTATTTCTGAATTTGGTAAAACTCAAAGAGTTTATAAATCTTTAATTAGTGGGTTTTGTGCCATGATCGGAATACGGAATGTTATTTTGGGTAATGACTTTAGCAAATCTTGACAAGTTAAGACTATCTAAATCTTCTACAAAATTAACGTTACCTTAAAGCAAAGTAATACATTGAACCTATCCCACTAATAATATTTTTCCTAAAAAGCACAAATATTCTTAAAGATAAAAACAAAAAATCCAGCTTTTCAGGAAAATTTTACTTCAATAAATAAACAAGCATTTTTAGGATAGTGGGATAGGTTGATTAAGATGGAAGTTTTAATGCCCAACTTGCAATATTCAACTCAGGTTTTGCCTCACTATTTTTAAATATAAAACCATAAGTATTGGGGAATAAATTTTTAATTAATAGCAGAATAAATTAACAAGCTCGACGACTTTTTGAAGTTGAGTTGATGCTAGCTTAGGTTGTTTTAATTAGGGTTTGTTTTCTTAATCTCAAATCTTTGAAAAATAAAGGTTTGATCCTTTTTTAGTCGAAAAAAGTACAAGCTTTTAGGTTGCTCAGGTTCAAAAAATTAGCATTTTAGGCAAGAGTTGGGAATAAAAATCAAGGGACTATTCTTTTTCCTAACTCTTTTATAATTCCCATTTCTCCTGACTCCGTACGGACGTTGCATAACAAAAATGCGTTTCATGTCGCGCCAGCGAAACGTCCCTACATCCAGACTCCTGACTCCTACCCTTACCAAAATACTTTTTGAGCAAACCCTAATTATTGATGTAATTTTTGATAGTCGTGTGCTTGTCAAAAAGCGATCGCTATTTGCACTGAAATAATCTCAACTATTAGTAATTATTTTACTCAAAAATATGATTATCTAAAATCGCCAACAAATCCTCAACACTAGCATTATGATCTAGAAAAGAAAACAAATGTTTATAGCAAAGTCTACCCTGTTTATCTAATACAAACTGCCCCGATAAAGGCGCTCCTAAAGCTTGACCAACCTTGTAATTTTTAAACACCTGACAACTAGAATCACTAAGTAGTGGCATTTTTAAACTTAGATCCTTCACAACAATCTTGCTTTGCTCCTCATCGGTACTTGTAATCATTAATACTTCTACTCCTTGCTCTAAAAACCTTTCATAATTGTTATTTAAAGCCAAGATATGAGGGAAACAAAATGGGCAATACTGCTTTTCAGTAAAAATACGAGTCAAGGCAATTATGACAGGAGTTACTCCCCAATAATTAGATAACCGAACTAATTTATTATTTGTAAGATCTGGTAATTCAAAATCTGGCGTTCTTTTACCATTATCCAAACCATTAATAGCTGGAATAGGTAATAAATTTTGAAAAAAACGTTGATTTAGTAAACCCCTAAAGTCATAAGAAGTTAGCATGATCTAATTTTAATTAAAACTAAAAAGTCCAAACTTTAATTAATTGAAATATACAGCAGACTAGCAGATTAGGTGAGCAATCTGGTGCATCATATCCATCTTCTCCACTCCCTAAAATTATCAATATATATACTTCATCAATAAGAAAGAAAAAAACGGCTGTATTTTAGATTTACGAATCCAAAACCTTGAGATTTTTAATCTCAGCTACAGTATTGGAGTAAGTATTTTATCAAAATTATGAGGTACTTTATAAACTGCCTCAAAAAATTTATTCAATAGCAGCAAAAAATTCTTTAGACTTAATTGGATCGGAATTCATAGTTTTATCCCCCGGTTTCCAACCTTCGGGACAAACTTCATCTGGGTGAACCTGTACATATTGAATAGCTTGTAGAGAGCGGAGAGTTTCATCCACATTACGGCCAAAAGCAAAATTATTAATCATTGTGTGCTGGATAATACCTTCTCTATCAATAATAAATAATCCCCGTAGGGCAATACCAGCTTCTGGATCTAAAACATTGTAGGCGGCACTAATTTCTTTCTTAATATCAGATAATAGGGGATAATTAAGGTCTCCAATACCGCCAGACTTACGATCTGTTTGAATCCAAGCTAGATGTGAAAATTCACTGTCCACTGAAACTCCTAAAATTTCAGTGTTAAGTGACTCAAATTCTCTGTAGCGAGCGTTAAAGGCCGTAATTTCTGTTGGACAAACGAAAGTAAAATCCAGGGGGTAGAAGAATAAGACTACATACTTACCACGATAATCAGACAGTTTAATTGTCTCGAATTCCTGATCCACTACAGCTGTAGCAGTAAAATCCGGAGCTTTTTTGCCCACACGCAGGCATTCATCTGTCATGATTTAATTCTCCTTATGAAAATGAGTTGATAATTTTTTTATTATGAGTTGCTCTCAATCTAGCATTTGTCAGAGCTTCCTGTTTTAACTACTAATAACCTCTATATTATTAAAACATTTAATCTAATCAAAAAGCTTATTATTAATCATAATGGTATATAGATTTTCTTTGAAGGAAACTGTCCTCAAAGTTTTATCACTATACAATTGTAGTTCGGGTCTTATGGCCATAAATGGCGACTTTACCTACAGTGAAGAACTTGTCCCAGAATGATGAAAAAGAGTATCAATAATCTTAGAATTGCCATAATTTCATGGTAAGCCACAATAATCGTATCAATTCCACAAACCTTGTTCACATAGTAAAAAACGTTAGTTTTTAAGAGACTACTTTAGTACATCTACTATCTAATATCTAAGTTAACCTTGTATGTTTGTTATTGAACCAAAGAAATTAAATCAAAAAAATTACAATTAAATGTTATGAAATGCGTTTAATACGTTTATTTATAATAAATACTGAATAGGGTTAGCAATATTTAAACCCTCTTTTAGAGATTTTTAAAATCTCCAAGTATTTTTTAGAAATTACATTTTGAGGTAATTATTAACAAATATGGCTCAGGCGGGATTTGAACCTGCGACCTTGGGCTTATGAGTCCCCTGCTCTAACCACTGAGCTACTGAGCCTAGTTTTTTAACCATTTATAATCTTAGCATAGATTACCATAGTTTCGTCAACCATTTAAGAATTTTTTTTTCCAAAAAATTTGCTTTAAAACCTCGTCCTTAAGCAGGTAGCTCTATGGTTATGGCACAAAACCCCAAAGTATTCAACCGCTCTAAAAACCTAAATTATAGCTCTCGGTAACGAATTTACCTTGAAAACTAGAGTTAGGGGTTATGACGAGATTTTGACTTGTCGATGGAAAAACTCTAAATATACAGATATAAGAAAATAAAGTTTTTTTATGTTTGAAATGCACCCTAGGGTATAGTTCTAAAGGCTTTTGGAATATAGAAAATGCTTGGGTAAAGAACCACCTTTGTATTAGACATTATCAGGTGTGTAATTTAAGTGGACTATACGGAAAAAATTATGCTGAAACCAGAATAATTTCCGCGCCTAACCACCAAATAGTATGTCAAAGACTAGATAAAACTCAAGGGCAAACTTTACTTATTTATTAATTTTAAAGTCATTTCGGCAACCGCCATTTTGCTCCGCAATATGAAAAGTGAAGCTTTGCCGAACGCAAAACGCTTTTCATTTCCCGTAGCATTTCATGTCGGTGATAACTGAAGACGGAAACCGGAAACCCTAAATGGAGGTGGGGGAAACCGTTAGGGTGACACATTGGTTAGAAGCATCATAAGAAACACTAATCTACCGAAACATTTCGGACTCAGTAGGAATTTCAGCGCCTAACAACGGGAGAGAATGTCAAAATTCTAATTATAAGTCCTTCCAGAAGGAAGAAGGGCCATCGGGTTTACCGCTCCGTTCCCTTTAGGGTGGATTTCAAAGTGTAAATGAGGCCCAGTGCTACGGCCTGTACTTCCCATTTTAGCAATCATTTCACCCTGAGACACTTTTTGACCTTCTCTAACCAAAATTTGGCTGTTATGAGCATAAACTGTGAGACTACCATTGGGATGTTGAATTTCCACTAGATTACCGTAACCCCCGCTATTCCAATCAGCATAAGTAACAATACCAGGAGCTGCTGCTACAATTGGTGTCCCAGTAGGTGCTGCTATATCAATACCTCTGTGCATTCTTCCCCATCGCCAACCATAACCTGATGTAAGAGCGCCTCTTGCTGGCCAGGTATACCCTGTAAATTGCATTGATCCACCAGGTAAATAGGTATCAGCTTTACCCAAAGGTGGTAAATCTGGGGAAACCATTTTTCCAAGCGAAGGATTATTAAGAATCTGGTCTGCGTTACCTCCTATTGGTGCTGCTACCATAAGAGATGAGTCTTGAGATTGATTAATCTGACTTCCTGCGGGTAGTTCTTTCACAACTGTAGCAGGATTTCTCCTTTCTGGTCGATTATTTCTCATTTCTTCAGACCATTGTCTGGTTTCGGGGGTACTAATTTCTAGCTGATAAGTGCGCTGTAAGTATCTATTTTTATTGTTGTTGTTTATAGGAATTTGATGATTAATAGATAGGTTATTTTCTGAAGATAGTGGTTGAGGTACTGGAATAATTGTTGTTGATTGTGAATTAGTGCTCTGAGATTCTTCTAAATCTTTTTGAGCATTATATTCTTCTCGTAGTCTAGTAATTTCTGACCTTAAACGATTGGAATAAGGATTTTCTTTATTATCCGTTTGAGCTACTGGTACTGATTCACTATCTTTTGTATCACTAGCAATTTCTGTTTGTTGAACAGGTTGGTTATTAGTAAAGTTGATTTGATTTTCTAACTCTGTAGTAGAATTTGGCCTAGATACGTTTGATTTTAGATGAGTAGGCCATACTTTACCATTAACTAAGGGAGTTTTGGTCTTCTGTGTAGCAACCGAGTGTTTTGAAGTTATAAATTCTTTTGATTTCTGATTTATTTGGGACTCTTTATTGCCTGCATCTTGAGACCAAGAAGTAAGCTCTAAACTTCCCATTGTTGAAACTTTAGATGTAGGAAGATTGAGTTTATTATATGATGAATAATCAGATTTTTTAATGGGTATCTTGGTTTCTGGAAAATTCAGGCGATCGTTTTTAGTCTCTTGGGAAGCTTGACCAAATTCTTGTTTTCCAGAATAATTTTCTAGGTAAGTGAAATTTCCACCTTTATAAGTTGGTAGAGTTAATGATGAAGAAGATTTTTGCTGAGGAATTTTCAGTAATTTGGCAACTTCAATTACGTCTGGATCTTTAATTTGATTAATTTTAGCCAACGACCCAACAGATACATTGTGCTGACTAGCAATTAAACTCAATGTGTCCCCAACACGCACTTTGTACACCAATGAAACTGGTGTAGATGTCATCTCCGAATCAATAACTACTGCTCCTTCTAGTTTTGTCTCTTGAGTCTTAATAGACTCTGGAGAAATATCTGCTCGATCCTCAGTTACTTGTCTAGCAGCAGAATTATTATCTAGTTTCGGGGTAGCTATTTCTAGCGCTGGTTCGGTAACAACTAAATTTTGTGGTTTCTGAGATATATTTTTTTCTAGGATTTTCCTTTTTGATAAATCAAAAGGCTTTCCTACAGACTCAGAAACAGACTCCTCATACCTCCACTCCACCGAACTTTTTGCCGGGCGGTTTTTTTGTTTTTGAACAGGGTTAATTCCTGTTTTTAATTGCTCAAGTTGCAGGCCATCACTACTAATATCTTTCTTTACTTGTACTTTACTTATGGAACCTAAAGGAGGCAACTTATTGCTTTTTGCTTGATTTAGGTTTTTCTGTTTAAGTTCTACAGGTAAAAAAGACCTATCTCCTAATTGTTGTCCTGAGGGCAAAACAGTTTCAGGTTTAGTTATCCCTACTTCAGAATCACTATTTCCTTCAGTATTTACATGGCCTTGGGTCAATTTTTGCAGCAGTAGACCTTTTCCTCTATTAACCCCAGTAATATTTAGTTCTGAAATTTTTACTTCAGAAGAATATTGTTGATTCGTATCTATTTGAGGCAGCTCTGCTGCTACTGCCCGATCGCCTTCCCCGGGGAAGAGGATGCCTGATGCACCCATTGTAGTTGAGATAGCAGCAAGTCCAATCATTGCAGCCGAGGAACAAGCCTTGCTAGTATCTATATTTGTTTGTTTAGTCTGTTCAATACTTGCTTCTGTGTGAAGTTCACATTTACCAACAGACTTAGTTTTATTCGGAAATGTTCGCTTCATAGAACGACCTCTTAGAAAAAATGTGCTTAAAACGAGTAATTGTCTCTATTTCCTAAATAAATAAGATGTTTTTGAGGTCAATTAATTAACCTCAAAACATAAGGTTAGGCAAAAATGTGGACATTGTTGCGTCCAAGGTTGACCTAAAATTCCTGTTCTTGCTCCAACATTAATTGCTAAAAGAGCCGGCGCATCTATTTTTATATCTTCGCTATAAACTAAATCTCCCAATTCAATAAATGGGATAACTGCATCTAAATACTTCAAGGTTTCTCTCGGAGTTTTGGCATTATTAATTTCTGCACTTCCTACCCTCATAATTAAGTCGCCTTCCCCAATAGGGCGACTGCCAAGTTTAGCAGAAATAACACTACCATTTTCCAATAACATTTTTTCTAAAAAAACACCGCGCAAAGGCTGAGAAACGTTGAAACTTTCTTGAGCTTTTTGATTAGTTAATCCCGCTTTATAACCAACTACCGGACCGAGACTTTTACTAATTTCTACTACAAACTGATTTTGAACTTTTTGTGCTTCGGGTAAAGTTAGATTTACTGTTGTTTTGACTTGAGTTTTTTCGAGGTAATTCTCTACTAGATTTTCTACGAACTGGGAATTATTATCTGGAGTAACTGTAGATGGAGAATTTTTGTCCGAAGTTTCTGTTTCTGGAGGAATTTTTGATGTTTCAAAAGTGCAAGCTGAAAGTAATGATATTGAGAGTAAAATAAGGTATTTAGAGATGTGCATAATTGTTAGTTTTTAATAAAATTTTGTTAGTCTTTATTCCCATTTAGAACAATCAGGAGGATTTTTAGGATCGGAATCTTTATCTTGTTCAATTTCTTTTATTCTATCTTGGTTAGCTTGCTTATCTAAAGGAACCCATTTGTTGTCAACTATTTTACTGCTTACATAAGTCGCTTCTTTCCAATTGCAGGCTAATTTTATTTGTGTATTACTGAGGTTAGCCAAAAAAAGGTTGGCTCCATTGAGCTTAGTTCCACCAAAGTTAGCTCCACTAAGGTTAGCGGCAAGCAGGTTAGCTCCACTGAGGTTAGCTTCAAAGAGGAAAGATTCACTAAGGTTTGTAGCAAGTAGGTTAGCTCCACTAAGGTTTGTAGCAAGTAGATTAGCTCCACTAAGGTCAACTCCACTGAGGTCAATTTTACTAAAGTTAGCTCCACTTAAGTTAGTTTTATTAAGCTGTAGACCAGATAACGAAAATTTATCTTTATATAACCGTTCTACAGCAGTTCTTACAACACCAGATTGATCGCCTTTACCATCATTAATAATAGTCCAGGTAGAAAAAAGTTTATTTTCTTTTCGTTCTTCTAAACCCGTTAACCAGCTCACCAAACTAACAATAATAGCAACATTAGTAAGCAAACTAAAAATATCTAAAATTGCTGAATTTTTTAACAGATAATGTATATCTTCTAAAAACTTCTCAACAGGAGTTGTTTCCCACCAATCTGCAAAACGCCTGATTAATCTGGTTTGTTTTTCAGAAGTTTTTTTGTTAGGAGATTGAATGTTTGGAGGAAAATAAAAACCTTGTTGTCTCAGCTTTTCTATTCTTTCCTCTAATTTTTTTTCCTTTGATGTTCGTTTTCTCTTCCTTTTCATAATCTCGATCGCTGATATACTAATCCTAAATGATTTGTGAAAATTTGTGCTTGGGTTTGGAGACCAAACCCCTACAATAAAATAGGCGTTGCTGAATACTGGGATGATTGAGGCTGACACGGGGACACGGAGACAAGGAGACACGGGGATTATCCTCGATCCTTTCTAACAAAATCATCCCACAATTATGCAATGCCATAAAATATTATAATCTATTTAGCAGGTAGGGACGTTGCATGCAACGTCCCTACAGATTATCCAGATTTGAGATAATTCTATTTTCACAACCGACAAGACTTCCGCAGGCGAGTTTCTTCAATATGTTGCCAACCATAAGAAAAATGACTAATAGCATTAATCTGAGGAGTCGCCTTCCTAATAGCTTGCATTTGTATTTCCAAAGAAGGACGATTTTTAAAAGGTTCTCCCCAAGTACCAGCGATCGCCGGAATAACCGCCACCCCATTAGACGCCATACTCAAAACTCTCTCCACTTTAGAAACAATACAACTAGCGTCGCGATCGCCACAAATTGCATACGCCATCGGATGCCATTCCATCGAAGTCGGAAATTGATCCCAAGGTTGGAGGCGAGAGTCAAAACCATCATTCTGTATTCTCCTATTTCCACCAGGGAAAAATACAGCACCAGTAGACAGACCTTTTTGCTTTACTGGTTGAGTCGCCACCTGGAGAAAATCTAATATTCCTTGAGCAGCATGAGCAATACTCAATTCCCAAACCTGCGTTCCCGAACCTCCTTTCGGTAGTTTGTCGCCATTACCAGAAGGTGAAAAGAAACCTTGCCATTTCGGAGACTCCCTGGAAGAAACAGCATAAATATCTCCAGAAGTAACATACCCCTTGTCTAAAAATCTTCTAATTAATTCCTTTCCCGCTTCATTTTTCGCCCGTTGCAACAGCACATTCTGAGAAGCTTCACCATATATCCATAAATCTTTTACGTCATCCGCTACAGAGTCACCCCCCACTCCCCGCAAATAACGAACGTAGTCGAATAAAACTCCTTGAGGTTGGCGTTTTAACACCTCATTCACCATAACGCTATAATCTTGACGTGCTTCCGGACTGTAAGGATCTACGAAAGTATGGAAAGCATGACTCGCACCTAACTGGTTATGTAAACTAACATTATCTGGAATTACATCCAGGGTTGTTTGACCTTTGCCATTACGCGCTAATGCTTGTTGACGGTTCGGTAGTTGGGAATAAGTGTACCCGAAGTTCATGGTAAATACCCAAGCATAAGCACGCAAACCTCTATCTCGTGCTTTTTTCAGACTCTCAGCTAATAGATCGACATTTTCATAACCAGGTACGCGGAGTACCGACGGCCAAACCGTGGGGTTATTTGCTGCCGGTAAAAGCACTTGTCCGTCATAGAAAGCTTCTATGTATACTTGGTTATAGCCATAATTAACAACTTTATCTAGTATCCTGTCAATTTCTCCCCGTCTAATATCACAAGGATATATTCGTAACCAAATACCTTGAGTTCTCGGCCAATTTCTGATGCGACAATTGTTAACTTCTCGACTATGTTGAATATGAATATCTTGATATTGTTTTTCTGCATCTTTATTTCCTGCTAAAACTGCTTGGCGAAGATTTTCTTTTTCGGCGATCGCTTCTGGTGACAATCGACAATAAATGTCTGTTTGTGCTTGTACTTTTTCCGGAAACCATAAAAAGGAATTGACTGCCAGACTCAATAAAATAGTTCCTAAACTACTTATCTGGAAACATTTTTTAGTTTTAATTTTTGTCAAAAAAGTAGAATATTTTTGCATAATATTAGTTTGATAAATGTTTACTACAAATACATAACTGACACAGACGAAACCAGAAATTTAGTTTTTTTTCTAGATTTAGATTATACATTTCCAATAGTAAAAAATAGGGTTAATTATAGCACAAAAATCATCATCAATTATTTCCTCCTACTCCCTATTCCCTACTTACTCTAATCAGACAAATAAAATCTAGTTAAACAGCCATAATTATAATGAACTATTGTTCATAATTTATGGCTAGTTCAACTAGAATGGAGGAGGTCAGTTATCAGCTTTAATTACTTTTAAAAATTGAGAAATTTCTGGGAAATTTCTATGTGTTATTTGTGCAGCATTTCCACAGGAAAAATTTAGTCATAAATTAATTCTGACTTCTGACTTATAACTTGCGCGTAGCTCTATACTCCACGCTTTAAAGCAATTTCTACTTGTTTAAATTCTTGTTCTAAACGTTTCTTTAATTTCTCTGGTACAGGACGATTTGGATAAGAACTATAATGTCCTGCTAAAGAATTTAGAGCAGTTCGCATTGTGGTAAATGATGGTAAATTAGCTGTAGAATCATCACGACGATAGCGAGATGCATAGTCATTAATTATTTGACGTGCTGTTGCTTGAGCTTCACTCTTAGCTTCTGTATTTTCTGGTAACTCAATAGCTGTTCTTAAGCTGCTGATTAAGTTTAATGTATCTTCGGGATAATTTCCAGTTAAAATTGAAGAGTTATTAGAACAACCCATCAAACCAATAGCACAAACTAAAACTAAGGCTAATAGACGAGAAATAAAACGTTTCATGGAACTTTCTTTTTTACTATGGTATCTGACTTATTATGGATTATCTCATAGTTTGATTTGACTTGGGATTTTCGTATACAAGACTTACGCAGAACCTCCATATCTAGTAGGGGCGATTCGCGAATCGCCCCTACAGATGGTGTGTGATTTAATATTTTGCCTCAGTCCTGAGTTATGGTTACTAAAAAAATGTTTTTTATCACAGTTTTTCTTTTTTGTCAAATTAAGGTAGAAGGGTTAGAAATAAATTGAAAAAGGATACTTTATCTCCCCACCCTTCCCACACTCGCCAAACTTTCCACACTCTCCTACTTCCTAAAAATCAAAGAAATAACTAATCTTCCCCGACTGTACCGAAAGAATTTGAGTATCCTGTAACCACTGCCCATCAAAACACCCCAAATGAGTAGTAGTAATTAAAGTTTGAAAACGATTAGTAATTGCTTCTAACAATTGATTTTGTCGATGCAAATCTAATTCTGCCAAAACATCATCTAACAACAACAAAGGCGGTTCATTCACCACTTGCTCAATAAGTTGCAATTCAGCTAATTTCAAAGCTAATACCAAAGTCCGCTGCTGCCCCTGAGAACCATATTGTCGCGCTGGAGTATCATTAATAGTAAAAGTTACATCATCCCGATGGGGACCTACTACCGTAGTACCTTGATATTGTTCAGCGATCGCTCGTGCTTTGATTTTCTCTAAAAAAGCTTGACGTACTCCCTCCAAACTCTCCTGAAGAATTAACTCTTTACTATCAACAGTGACATTTGCTAAATATTCCATTTGTAAAACTTCTATACTCCCACTAATAGCACGATGCCATTCAGTCGCCAAAGGTGCCAACCGCTGTAAAAGTCGCTGTCGTCGCCGAATTACTCGCGCTCCAGTAGTTGCCAACTGAGCATCCCACAAAGCTAACTCCCCAGTTGGAATAGAATATAACGAACCAGTAGTTTCTGCTGCGATCTTTTGTTGACGAATTTTCTTTAATAAAGCATTTCGTTGACGGAGAACTTGATTATACTGTTGGAGAATATGAGCATAAACAGGTTCTAATTGCACCAAAAGTCGGTCTAACCAATTACGTCGTACTTCTGGTCCACCTCTGACCAAATCTAAATCTAGACTAGAAAAATGAACCACGTTCAGAATACTTAAAAAGTCTAAATGGCGACGTAAAGTTTCACCATTAACTGCGACGGTGCGTTTACCTTGACTCCGCAGAGTTAGAGTCAAGTCAATATTTCCCAATTGTCTTTCTAAAGATGCTTTAATTTGACCTGCTGGTTTGCCATCTAGGATTAAGTCGCGATCGCGAATTGCTCGATGAGACTTAAGAGTAGAAAGTAACTCTACTGACTCTAGTAAATTAGATTTTCCCTGAGCATTATCTCCCACCAAAATTGTTTTGGCAGCATCAAATTTAACTTCCTGGTCTCGATAGTTCCTAAACTGTCGTAAATGTAAATGTCTCAGGTACATAAAAGAGGAAATTAGGAGGTGTGGGAAGTGTGGGAGGTGTGGGAGGTGTGGGAAGTGTGGGAGGTGTGGGAGGTCTGGGAAGTGTGGGAAGTGTGGGAAGTGTGGAAAGTGTGGGAGGTGTGGGAAGTGTGGGAAGTGTGGAAAGTGTGGGAAGTGTGGGAAGTGTGGGAGGTCTGGGAAGTGTGGAGGGAAAACTATACCGTTTCATGGAAGTCAAATTCACTGAAGTCAAAAGGCGTGATTTTATCTACTAAAAACTTTGACAAGACAATAGTTTCGGGCAGTTATTTGACATTTAAACAGGATTTACGCAGGCAAACCCAGAAACCCGGTTTCTCGTAGATGTTTATTGTCAAAAACAATGATTTACCGTAGAAACCGGGTTTCTTTGCGTAAGTCCTGTTAAAGTTTGAAACTATTTGCGACATCCTTAAAGTGAATTGGTCTCAGTTTTTATTAATCCAACTTGCGTATCTTCCCACACTCCCCACCCTTCCCACACTCCCCACCCTTCCCACACTCCCTTACTATTAAGCTACTTCTTCTTTAACCTCCTCTTCCTGACTTCTAACTTCTTCTTTAATTACACTCAACTTTTTATTCTCAGCTAAATATTGAGCTAACTGCGCTTCAATATTCTCTTTGACAATATGACGATACTCATAAAAATGTTCGATATGAGCAGAGGTACTAATATAAGCTGTCAAAACACTGGGATTATGTTTTTTGATACTAAACAAATGATGCCAAAACTTCCAACGAGTTTTCCGTTTTATTCCCTGTCGCCAGCAAATAATTAATAACGCTCGCAACTCCATCCAACTTGGCATTTTTGCAACACCTTGAGCAGTGGGACTTCCCATTATAAGAAAATGCCGATAAGTTCGATCTAAAAATTTTTCCTGGTCATATAATTGCCAAAATGCACTTACATATTCCCTGGCAATATCTTCTATTGGTCTGGTGGGGATAAAATTTGTCAGCGTTACTTGATTAATATTAGCACCTTTATCTAAAAGGCGACCTTCCTTTTTTAGACGATGCCAAAGTGCAGTATTTGGTAAGACTTGCAACATACTAAACATGGCAGTGGGAATAGTCGTCTCTTCCACAAATTTAACAATGCGATCGCCTGCTCCTGGTTTTTCTCCATCGAAACCGATAATAAACCCTGCCATTACTCTGATACCAGATTTAATAATTTTCTCTACTGCTTCATTGAGAGGGTTACGATTATTTTGATATTTATGAGTTAACTCTAAACTATCTTCATCAGGAGTTTCTATTCCCAAAAATACTGCTCTAAGATTAGAATCTACCATTAACTGCATTAATTCTGGATCTTCTGCTAAGTTAACGGAAGCTTCGGTAGTCATTTTAAATGGATATTGATGTTCTGCTTGCCAAACTTTTAACTCTTTGAGCAACAACTTAACATTACGCTTGTTGCCAATAAAGTTGTCATCCACCATAAATAGAGAACCACGCCATCCTAAATCGTATAAACAATCTAACTCAGCTAATAATTGTGCTGGCGTTTTTGTACGGGGTTTACGACCATACAAAACAATAATATCGCAAAATTCACATTGGAACGGACAACCACGGGAAAACTGAACCGACATAGATTCATAATATTGCATTTCCAATAAATCAAATCTGGGAATAGGAGTAGTTGTCACATCCGGTTTATTTCCATCTGCACGGAAAATACCGTGAGTTTCCCCACGCTGAATAGCATCAATAAACATTGGCAAAGTAATTTCCCCTTCATCCAAAATCAGAAAATCTACACCACTGTCCAATTGTTCCTGGGGTAATGCTGTCGGATATGGACCTCCGCAGGCCACTAATTTATGACGTCGTTTTGCTTCTCGAATCTGGTCATGAAAGTCTTCTTTTTGGACAATCATGGCCGAGAGTATAACTAAATCTGCCCATTCCCATTCTGCTTCTGTGACTGCCCTAACATTTCTATCAACTAATTTATATTCCCATTCCTGGGGTAAGATTGCTGCTACGGTTACTAACCCTAACGGAGGTAGCATTACTTTGCGATTTATCAGTTCCAGAATTTTTTCAAAAGACCAGAAAGATTTGGGAAATAAGGGGTAAATTAATAGGACTCGCATTAAATATTAATTCCTCACATTAGGATTAAATGTCTATATAAACAGACTCAGCCTAACTTTAACGTTATTAAGTTAATTTCGGCTATTAATTAAACATTAATTCTTGATTAGAGGAGTCTAGAGTCAGAATTCAGGAATCAGAATAATTTTAGTTTTGTAAAATTTACTTATTATTTTGTCAAATTTATTTATTATCAATAACCAAATATAGCTTCTAATATCAAATCCGGTAGTATCGGTATAAAAAAGCAGAGAAACCGGGGAAAGTATTAAATGTTCTACACTTACTGAGATCGACCTTCCACAAACCCGGTTTCTTATAATACTCTGAAGCAAGCAGATTTGATATAACTCCTGACGACTTATTATAGTAATTTTTCTAGGATATATAGTTTGGAATACGGCAAATAATTTGTTGGGTTTCGTTGCCTCAACCCAACCTACAATTTAAGTTAATTCAAGTTAGCAATAGCTTGTCGCACTTGCTCAACCTCTAATTCTCAAACTTCAGTAATTTCTTCAACAGAAAAACCTTTCGCTAATAAGCGAGGAAGTATTTTCAAGTTTGCTTGTTGCTCCGTTTCCTCAATCAATTGAATCAAGAATATTTTCAGATTCAATTTTTTGAGTAACATCTGATGCCGAATCATCACTTTCTAGTTCATCAAAATCCACAACAAGTTCAGATTTTTCCGGCATTATTTCTTCTGCTTCTACTGAATCAAGAATATTTTCAGATTCAATTTTTTGAGTAACATCTGATGCCGAATCATCACTTTCTAGTTCATCAAAATCCACAACAAGTTCAGATTTTTCCGGCATTATTTCTTCTGCTTCTACTGAATCAAGAATATTTTCAGATTCAATTTTTTGAGTAACATCTGATGCCGAATCATCACTTTCTAGTTCATCAAAATCCACAACAAGTTCAGATTTTTCCGGCATTATTTCTTCTGCTTCTACTGAATCAAGAATATTTTCAGATTCAATTTTTTGAGTAACATCTGATGCCGAATCATCACTTTCTAGTTCATCAAACTCCACAACAAGTTCAGATTTTTCCGGCATTATTTCTTCTGCTTCTACTGAATCAAGAATATTTTCAGATTCAATTTTTTGAGTAACATCTGATGCCGAATCATCACTTTCTAGTTCATCAAACTCCACAACAACTTCAGATTTTTCCTGAATCATTTCTTCTGCTTCTGCTGAATCAAGAATATTTTCAGGTTCAATTTTTTGAGTAACATCTGATGTCAAATCATCACTTTCTAGCTCATCAAACTCCACAACAAGTTCAGATTTTTCCGGCATTATTTCTTCTGCTTCTACTGAATCAAGAATATTTTCAGGTTCAATTTTTTGAGTCAAATCTGATGCCGAATCATCACTTTCTAGTTCATCAAAATCCACAACAACATTAGATTTTTCCGGCATTATTTCTTCTAATTCTATAGTAGTTTCTTCTTGATAATCTTCATTTTGATCAATAGAGTAATCTTCCATTGATTCAGTAACTTCTTCTAAATTTGGAGTTAGGTTAGAAGTTTCTGGCAGAGGCATTTCTTTGACTGACTCTTGTCTAGGTAATTCGTCTACTATTTCTAGTACATTAGAAAGCTCATTTTGCTCAAGTGAGTCTTCAGTTTCAGATTCTTTTGTAACATTTAAACTTTCTTCTGAAGTTGGTTCTGTCAGTTTGTTAATGAGTTGATTTATATCTTTAAATCTATTTTTAATCCAATTTGTTGATATCTCAATTTTTTCTTTCAGTGCTTGTATTTTTTCAGATTCAATAGCTTGGGTTGGTTCAACCAAAGTTTCATCAACTTCTAACTCCTCATCAGTAGTAATTTCTTCCGATATTGGTTCAACCAAAATTTCATCAACTTCTAACTCCTCATCAGTAGTAATTTCTTCCGATATTGGTTCAACCAAAGTTTCATCAACTTCTAACTCCTCATCAGTAGTAATTTCTTCCGATATTGGTTCAACCAAAGTTTCATCAACTTCTAATTCCTCATCAGTAGTAATTTCTTCCGATATTGGTTCAACCAAAGTTTCATCAACTTCTAACTCCTCATCAGTAGTAATTTCTTCCGATATTGGTTCAACCAAAGTTTCATCAACTTCTAACTCCTCATCAGTAGTAATTTCTTCCGATATTGGTTCAACCAAAGTTTCATCAACTTCTAATTCCTCATCAATAGTAATTTCTTCTGTTTCTGAAGTAGTTTCTGGTTGTGATTTCTCATAGATATATTCCCGATCAACTATACTAAGTGCTTCTTTAAGTGAAATTTCTCCTCGAATTATTTTACTAAGAGTATCTTCCCCATCTGGTTTATAGGTAATCAAGCGAACAGTATTGTTATAAACATTATTAACTGGATTACCCGATTCATCAATATATTCTAACTTCACCCAATTTTTTCCTGGATCAAACCCTTGTAAATATATTGGTTCCCATCCATCGGTAATAAAACTGGTTCCATTAACAGTAACACGAATACCCCAATCAGCTATTTCATCTTCAGAATCTTCTCGCGCTACCGAGTGCAATGGTGCATTAGTTAGGTAGTAGTCAATCATAATAGGTTCTGCACCATAGCTACCTACCGGACTATTATAAGTTAACAATGGTAAGTCGGGAGCAGGATCATTATTTGCGGTTTTGGTAAAGATATGAAACGTAGTTTGAGCGTAAGCACCTTCATTCTTAAAACTTTCATCCCACGGACGACAAGCAAAAACTCTGAGAGTATGAGTACCTGGTTCTAAATCTGATAGTACAATCGATTCATCAAGGTTATAGATTTTTGTGTAATGTTGATCGTCTAAGATTACTTCTACATAAGGTCCTAAGTCTAAATCTGACTTGAATATAGGTAAGTCTTTGACCTGAAGTTGCACACTAATATCGTTGTCTTCAAATATTTGGTCCGGTTGCGGACTTTGTATTGCCAGTTGTGGTTTGTATATGTCGATCGCTTGACGCAATTGTTGAATTATTTTTGGTGGGGAAACTTCAGATATTTTAGAAGTAGTAGAAGTAGCTACAGATTTTTCCGAACCAAATTTTGATAATTCTGGGAGGCGATCGCTACAACTAACTAAACCAGATATTAAAACTACTGTAATTAGGAATGTGATAATTTTTCTGAGATATTTTGCCTGCAAATTTATGCCAAACACTGATGATACTCCTAGAAATTGATAGTTAACAGTCAACTACCGCACACTAATCTTCGATATAGTGTGGACTTGATTCTGCCGTCCACCGCAATTCTGCAAACCTCAAAAGACTTGCAGCTTTGGTTTCATTCGACGAACCATTAGGGGTCGCTTGTTCAGATATTTCTCTTCCTACTCAATCTTGCAATTATAATAGTGGGAGACTTCTGTCAAGCTAGTTGAAGTTTTTTTCTATTGTTAATGATAATTTTATCAGTGAATTAGCTAATACCAAGACTCTTAACTATGCCATAGGTTTCTAACTTCACTGTGAAACGCACTCTCACAAATCAAAGTTTATCAACTTTTTTGATACTTATTTTTTATACTCCACATTCCGCACGTCAAGCTGTAACATTAAAAGTAGTATAAACCTTGGGAGATTGGTAATTATCTATACTGTATAAATCATATTCATTGACCTTTCTGTTAAGTCAAATCCACCAGTAAAATATTAAGCATAAAGACTCAATGGAGCCAGATGATTAGCTAGAATCATTCTCTACTGACTACTGTACGGGCGAATGGCCATTCGCCCCTACGACTACTGACTACTTGCAGTTGATATTACATTTTGAAGTTACGCAAGTTGCATGAATAAAAGCGGACTTTTCTCCAACACTCCCCACACTCCCCACACTTCCCACACCTCCCACACCTCCCACACTTCCCACACCTCCCACACTCCCCACACCTCCCACACCTCCCACACTTCCCACACCTCCCCACCCTCTCCTACTTTTTTCTCTGGTGATAATAAATTGACCTTGCATTTTTAAGGACTAAGAAGATGGACATCAATAGCTTAGGAAAATGTAAAAATGTCCTTATAGACCACAGTCAAGTTTTCCAAAGCGTTCAAGCTTGAGTTTATAGCAGTCGAATATTGGGCGCGGACATTTATAAATCCTGTTTGCGGAGCATTTCCCTATAAGAAAAACCCTTTGACAGCTTACTATTCCCTATTCCCTATTCCCTAGCGCCTAGCGCTATAGTAATATTTTCGGCGATATTTCTTGACTTTAATAACATAGTTGTGATAATTATGAAACGCCATATAAAGAAATTTTAATAATTGTAAACATACAACTTAAAGTTCTTAAGCAAGCTTATAATCACCTAAAGAAGTTCACACTTACATTAAATCTATGTATTTGTGAGATTTTTGCCAAAATATGATGTATTTTTGGTAAAAGCGAGGAGTATGATGTTGCACTCCAGAAAAAAGCAGTTAAAAGCTGTAAACTTGTGAAGGATGTTGACAATTCTTTACAACTTTTATTAGTCTTTACAACATCAATAATTTAGTAAATTGTCTTTGGGAGAGGAGAGTCTTTATGACCATAAGTCCTCCAGAGCGCGAGGCCAAGGTAAAAGTAACTGTTGATACTGACCCCGTACCTACTTCATTTGAAAAGTGGGGTAAACCCGGTCACTTCAGTCGTTCTTTATCTAAAGGACCAAAAACCACTACCTGGATTTGGAACCTTCATGCTGACGCTCACGACTTTGATAGTCATACTTCAGATTTAGAAGATGTATCGCGCAAAATCTTCAGCGCACACTTTGGTCACCTGGCCGTAATCTTTGTTTGGTTAAGTGGCGCATATTTTCATGGCGCTAAATTCTCCAACTATGAAGCTTGGTTAGCAGATCCTACAGGAATTAAACCAAGCGCTCAAGTTGTCTGGCCGATTGTCGGCCAAGGAATTTTAAATGGTGATGTTGGTGGTGGTTTCCACGGAATCCAAATCACCTCTGGATTATTCCAACTATGGCGTGCTTCTGGAATAACCAATGAGTACCAACTATACTGCACGGCGATCGGTGGCTTAGTAATGGCAGCACTGATGATGTTTGCAGGTTGGTTCCATTATCATAAGAAGGCACCTAAGTTGGAATGGTTCCAGAACGTGGAATCAATGATGAACCACCACTTAGCAGGTTTACTAGGTTTAGGTTGCTTGTCTTGGGCAGGTCACCAGATTCACGTTTCTCTGCCTATTAACAAGTTGTTAGACTCTGGAGTAGCACCAGCGGATATTCCTCTACCCCATGAGTTTCTCTTTAATAAAAGCTTGATGGCAGAGTTGTACCCTAGTTTTGCCAAAGGCTTAACTCCATTCTTTACATTGAACTGGGGTGAGTATTCTGACTTCCTAACCTTTAAAGGTGGTTTAAACCCTGTAACTGGTGGCTTATGGTTATCTGATACAGCTCACCATCACTTAGCACTAGCTGTATTATTCATTGTTGCTGGCCATATGTACCGGACAAACTGGGGTATTGGTCACAGCATGAAAGAAATCCTAGAAGCTCATAAAGATCCACTTCTCATCGGTGGTCAAGGTCATAAAGGTCTATATGAAGCTTTAACAACTTCCTGGCATGCTCAGTTAGCAATTAACTTAGCAATGATGGGTTCCCTCAGCATCATTGTGGCGCATCATATGTATGCAATGCCACCATATCCTTATATTGCTACTGACTACCCAACTCAGTTATCCCTATTCACACACCATATTTGGATTGGAGGATTTCTGATTGTGGGAGCTGGAGCTCATGGTGCTATTTTCATGGTGCGGGATTACGATCCAGCCAAGAATGTTAACAACGTGTTGGATAGAGTTATTCGTCACCGCGATGCAATTATCTCTCACCTGAACTGGGTTTGTATTTTCCTAGGCTTCCATAGCTTCGGTTTGTACGTCCACAACGATACAATGAGAGCTTTGGGTCGTCCCCAAGATATGTTCTCTGATAGTGCGATTCAATTGCAGCCAATCTTTGCTCAGTGGGTACAAAATCTTCATGCTTTGGCTCCTGGCAACACTGCTCCTAATGCTTTAGCATCTGTTAGCCCAGTTTTTGGTGGCGACATAGTAGCAGTAGGTGGCAAAGTAGCAATGATGCCAATAACATTGGGTACGGCGGACTTTATGGTTCACCATATTCATGCCTTTACAATCCACGTTACAGCTTTGATTCTTCTCAAAGGTGTACTGTATGCTCGTAGCTCTCGTCTAATTCCAGATAAGAGTGAATTAGGCTTCCGTTTCCCTTGCGACGGTCCTGGTCGTGGTGGTACTTGTCAAGTTTCTGGTTGGGACCATGTGTTCTTAGGTCTATTCTGGATGTATAATTCTCTGTCAATTGTAATTTTCCACTTTAGCTGGAAGATGCAGTCAGATGTTTGGGGAACAGTAGCCTCAGATGGTACAGTAAGCCACATTACCTACGGTAACTTTGCAGAAAGTGCAATAACCATAAATGGTTGGTTGCGTGACTTCCTGTGGGCGCAAGCTTCAAATGTAATTACATCCTACGGTTCAGCTCTGTCTGCCTACGGTTTGTTGTTCCTAGGCGCACACTTTATTTGGGCATTTAGCTTAATGTTCTTATTCAGTGGTCGTGGTTACTGGCAAGAGTTGATTGAGTCTATTGTTTGGGCTCATAATAAGTTAAAGGTTGCTCCAGCAATTCAGCCTCGTGCTTTAAGCATCACCCAAGGTCGGGCAGTGGGCGTAGCTCACTATCTCCTAGGTGGAATCGCTACAACCTGGGCATTCTTCCTGTGTCGAATAATTGCAGTAGGATAGAATGTAATAGCATTTTAAGATTCTTCCTTGGGGGTTGACTTATCCTCAATCCCCAGCTTAATCTGTCAAAGGATATCGGATTATGAAATGCTAATACAAAACGACAGTGGGTCTCATGGTTGCTGTCTGTGAAAGCTCAAATATTAGCGAGCTATTGAAGCACAGAGCTGTTACCGGTGAGGTTAATACAACTACCGTTGTAACGTTTACGATTTAACGGTGGGAAAACCCCACTAAAATCTAAATTCTCTTAACAATATCTCCGAGACTTAGATAAAAGATTTATGGCCACAAAATTCCCAAAATTTAGCCAAGACCTGGCACAAGATCCAACCACCCGTCGGATATGGTATGGGATTGCTACAGCCCATGATTTTGAAACCCACGATGGCATGACAGAAGAAAATCTTTACCAAAAGATTTTTGCTTCTCACTTCGGCCATCTAGCAATCATTTTCCTCTGGACTTCTGGTAACCTATTCCATGTTGCCTGGCAAGGAAACTTTGAACAGTGGATTAAAGATCCTCTGAATGTACGTCCAATCGCTCACGCGATTTGGGACCCTCAATTCGGTCAAGGTGCTATAGATGCCTTTACCCAAGCTGGAGCTTCTAGTCCAGTAAATATTGCATACTCTGGTGTTTACCACTGGTGGTACACCATCGGCATGAGAACAAATGGAGACTTATATCAAGGTTCTATATTCCTCTTGGTATTAGCATCCTTAATGCTCTTTGCTGGTTGGTTACACCTCCAGCCCAAGTTCCGTCCTAGCCTACAATGGTTCAAAAACGCTGAATCCCGCCTCAATCACCACTTGTCAGGTTTATTCGGTGTTAGTTCCTTAGCTTGGACTGGTCACTTGGTTCACGTTGCAATTCCTGAATCTCGCGGACAGCACGTTGGTTGGGATAACTTCCTGACAACTTTGCCTCATCCAGCAGGTTTAGGCCCGTTCTTTTCAGGAAATTGGGGTGTTTATGCTCAAAATCCTGACACTGCTAACCATGTGTTTGGTACTTCCGAAGGTGCGGGAACGGCAATTTTGACTTTCTTGGGTGGTTTCCATCCTCAAACTGAGTCCCTGTGGTTGACTGACATGGCTCATCACCACTTAGCGATCGCAGTTATTTTCATCATCGCCGGTCACATGTATCGGACAAACTGGGGAATTGGTCACAGTATCAAAGAAATGCTGGATTCCAAAGCTGGCTTAGTTGGTGGAAAGAGTCAAGGTCAGTTTAACTTGCCTCACCAAGGTTTGTATGAGACTCTCAACAACTCTCTACACTTCCAGTTAGCTTTAGCTCTAGCTTCTCTTGGTGTAATTACTTCCTTAGTAGCACAGCATATGTATGCTCTGCCTCCTTATGCTTTCATAGCAAAGGATTACACTACAATGGCTGCACTTTATACCCATCACCAGTATATTGCTGGTTTCATCATGGTAGGTGCATTTGCTCACGGTGCGATTTTCCTAGTACGGGATTATGATGCAGAGCAAAACAAAGGCAATGTGCTGGATCGTGTATTACAGCACAAAGAGGCAATCATCTCTCACTTGAGCTGGGTCTCTTTATTCTTAGGCTTCCATACTCTAGGTCTTTACGTCCATAACGATGTAGTGGTAGCTTTCGGCACTCCTGAAAAGCAAATCTTGATTGAGCCAGTATTTGCTCAGTTCGTTCAAGCTGCTTCCGGGAAGGCTTTATACGGCATGGATGTGCTGTTGTCTAACTCTGATAGTCTTGCTTCAAGTGCTGGTGCTGTATGGTTACCAAACTGGTTAGAAGCTATCAATAGTGGTACAAACTCTCTGTTCTTAACTATTGGACCTGGAGATTTCTTGGTTCACCATGCGATCGCTCTAGGTTTGCATACAACTACTTTGATTTTGGTTAAAGGTGCGTTGGATGCTCGTGGTTCTAAGTTAATGCCAGACAAGAAAGACTTTGGATACGCATTCCCTTGCGATGGTCCTGGTCGTGGTGGTACTTGTGATATCTCTGCTTGGGATGCCTTCTACCTATCTATGTTCTGGATGTTAAACACCATTGCTTGGGCAACATTCTACTGGCACTGGAAAAACTTGTCTGTATGGCAAGGTAACTTAGCTCAGTTCAATCAATCTTCGACTCATTTAATGGGTTGGTTCCGCGATTATCTGTGGCTAAACTCTGCTCCATTAATTAACGGTTATAACCCTTATGGAGTAAATAACTTGTCTGTTTGGGCTTGGATGTTCTTATTTGCACACCTAGTTTGGGCAACTGGTTTCATGTTCCTCATCTCTTGGCGTGGTTACTGGCAAGAGTTGATTGAAACTATTGTTTGGGCACATGAGCGTACTCCTCTAGCTAACTTAGTTCGCTGGAAAGATAAGCCTGTTGCTCTTTCTATCGTTCAAGCTCGTGTGGTAGGTTTAGCTCACTTTACGGTGGGCTTTGTCCTGACTTACGCGGCGTTCTTGATAGCCTCGACTGCTGGTAAGTTTGGTTAACTTTTAGAGATTAGCTGAACTCTAGTTTAGTAGATTAATTAGATTGAACCTCCTACCTTTTTTTGGTGGAGGTTTTTTTTGTTTGTTAGAATATTAGGACTGGGAGAATGGGGCACACACAGATTTGGCCACGGATGTACGGATTAGATGGATTAGATGTTGTATAGCCATCAGAAATGATTTGTGAAAACAACTGTAGGGGTTTGGTTTCCAAATCCCTTTTTTGGTAAGGTTGGGAAAATGGGGCACACACAGATTTGGCCACGGATATACGGATTAGATGTTGTATAGCCATCAGAAATGATTTGTGAAAAAAGCTGTAGGGGTTTGGTTTCCAAATCCCTTTTTTGGTAAGGTTTGGAGACCAAACTCCCCGTAAAATATTTCAACCTAATTTAGAGCTTTAAAAAAGAAAAGAGGAATAACGATGATGTCAGCTTCTACCGAAAACCTCCACAATTTTGTCATTTTCTGTCAACAACACATCACTGGAAACGAAAAAGGAGAAGCACAAATATTTTTAGACCGCTTTTTTCAAGCATTCGGACATCAGGGAGCAATAGAAGCAGGAGCTACCTACGAACAAAGAGTTAAAAAAGGCAGTAAAAAAGGTAATACAGGTTTTGCTGATTTAGTCTGGAAACCACGGGTTTTAATAGAAATGAAAAAACGTGGAGAAGACTTAAATAAATACTATTCCCAAGCATTTGATTATTGGATACGCTTAATTCCTGATCGCCCCAAATATGTCATACTTTGCAACTTTAACGAATTTTGGATTTTTGACTTCAACACTCAATTATATACTCCAGTAGACTGCATCCCATTGACACAAATACCTCAACGTTCTGGTGCTTTTACCTTCATGGAAATAGCCAACAGGCAACCAGTATTTATAAATAACCAAGTCTAAGTAACAGAAACAGCAGCAAAACGGATGGGGCAGCTTTTTCAAGAACTTCAAGAAAGAGGTAAAAAACAACAATTATTTAATCAGTTTGACGCTCAAAGGTTTGTATTGCAATGTGTTTTAGCAATGTTCGCTGCTGATAGAGGAATGTTACCCGAAAATTTGTTGATTTCTTGTGTTCAAGACTGCTTAAAAGGTGGCAATTCTTATGACATTCTTGGTGGATTATTTCGTGAAATGAATCAGTCTGGAATTACACCTACTGGACGTTATGAGGGAGTAGATTATTTGGTAGTCCTGCTGAGGAATGGCGAAGATACATAAGTTTTGTAATTTCTTCCCACACGAACCAACTTCCCACACCTCCCACACCTCCCACACCTCCCACACTCTCTCTACCATTCCTCAGCACCACCACCGATTATTTTAATGGAGGTTTATTTTCTGATATTCATCCGATAGAGTTAACAAAATCGGAATTGACTATTTTAGAAGCTTGTGGTAGGCAAAATTGGAGTCAAATTCGCCCGGCAATTTTTGGCAACATATTTGAAGCAGCAACCGATAAAGAAAAACGTCATAGTTATGGAATTCATTTCACTTCTGAAGTTGACATAATGAAAATTGTCAGACCGACTATTAGTAAATTTTGGGAGGAAAAAATTGAATCAGCGACTACTATTAAAGAATTAAATAAATTGCAGCTTGAATTACAAGGTTATCGAGTTTTAGATCCTGCTTGTGGTTCGGGAAATTTTCTTTATATTGCTTATCAAGAGTTGAAAAGAATCGAACAATTATTGTTGGAAAAAATTGCTAGTCGTCGCCGTTCAGAAAGGCAACAAATGGAGATTAGTTTTGTTACTCCAATACAATTTTATGGAATAGATACTAATCAATTTGCTGTGGAATTGGCGAGAGTAACTTTAATGATTGCTCGGAAAGTTGCTATTGATAAATTTGGGTTAACTGAAACTGCTTTACCTTTGGATACTCTTGATCAAAATATTATTTGTCAAGATGCTTTATTTAGTAAATGGCCGGAAGCCAATGCTATTATTGGCAACCCTCCTTTTTTAGGTGGAAAACATATCAGATTAGCTGTTGGAGATGAGTATGTTGATAGAGTTTTTGAACAGTTTTCTGATGTGAAAGATTCTGTGGATTTTTGCTGTTATTGGTATCGACTAGCTCACGAATATTTAGGAGAAAATGGTAGAGCTGGGTTAGTAGGAACAAATTCAGTTAGTCAGGGAAAAAGTAGAGTCGCATCTCTAGATTTTATTACTCAAAATGGTGGTTATATCCATGAAGCTATTTCGACTCAACCTTGGTCTGGGGAAGCAAAAGTTCATGTTAGTATTGTTAATTGGAGTAGGCAAAAACCAGAATATTACTATTTGGATAATCAAAAAGTTAGTCAGATTAATTCATCGTTAACTTCAACTATAGATGTTTCTGGAGCAGTTAAGTTAAAGGCTAATAAAAATCAATGTTTTCAAGGGGTAATTCCTGTAGGTAATGGTTTTATTATTACTGAGGAATTAGTAAAAAAATGGATTGAAGCTGATGCTAAAAATCAAGATATTTTGAAACTATTTTCTATGGGTAAAAATTTAGCTCAAAATCCATTAGGTAAACCTGAAAGATGGATTATTGATTTTAATGATATGAGTTTAGAAGATGCTAGTAATTATAGTTTACCTTTTGAATATATTAAAACTACAGTCAAGCCAGAAAGAGATAACAATAGAGATAGTAGAGCTAGGAATTATTGGTGGCAGTTTTTGCGTTCTCGTCCAGCAATGAGAAAAGCGATCGCTCCTTTATCATATTATTTTACAGTGCCAAGAGTTTCTAAATGGGCAGTCTTTTTACAAGTACCTATTAAATGGCTACCTGGAGACTTAAATGTTGTTGTTGCTTCAGATGATTTCTATATTCTTGGCATACTTACATCAAAAATTCATCGTCTCTGGATTCAGGCTAAAAGTTCAACTCTTAAAGGGGATATTCCCTACACTCATAATACCTGTTTTGAAACTTTCCCATTTCCTCAAAACCCTAGTCAAAAATTAGTTCAGGAAATTCGCCAAACCACCCAACAATTACACCAATCCCGGACAGAACAAATGAAACAAAAACAGTGGGGAATAACTCAACTTTATAACCAATTTTTTACCGAATCTACCAGTCAACTATTTAAACTTCACGCTCAACTAGATGAGTTAGTAATACAAGCATATAAATTTAATAAGAATGACAATATTTTGGAAAAGATTTTACAATTCAACTTAGAATTAGCAGCAATAGAAAAACAAGGTAAACAAATAGTCGGACCTTGGTTTCCCAATTAAATTTACTAGACATCTCCGATCATCAAAAATCAAATCAATTATCGTGTATAAATCATCAATTATTTCCCACTACTCCCTCTTTTTCGGAGAGGTCTACTGTATTTGACTAAAAGAAACCATCAATACTAGATCCGGCAAAAATTCCCTCTGTTTGTAATGTCAACTGTAAATTATTAATACCAAATTCAGTTGCTTGACTACCAATTTTAATCAACTGAGTACCCTCTGGAATCGGAATATTCATACTATTAAAAATACTAAAATTATTCAGCATAGAAAAACATTAAATTTTCAGCTTTTCCAACCAATACTTCACCTTTTAACATTACTTAATATTTGTTTGTAGATATTTTTAATATAGCTAAGAAAGAGTTAGCTCTTGACAATTACTGATGATGAATCTAAGACTAGGAAATGTTTTTCATGCCTGTTCCCTGTTCCCTGTTCCCTACTTAATATTTGTTTATAGATATTTTCAATATAGCTAAGAAAGAGTTAGCTCTTGACAATTACTGATGATGAATCTAAGACTA
>NZ_JAAHHT010000002.1:5420-68537 GCF_010672085.1 Okeania sp. SIO3I5 | reverse complement strand
AAAAAACTTCCTATCTTCATAACTACTCAATCTTTACAATTCTTTCTCCTCCTGACTCCTGTCTCCTGTCTCCTGTCTCCTCCAGAGTTAAGCAATCTATAACTGTTTAACCGGATTTGATATTAGGTTTTTTAATCCATATTTTCTTTTTTTGACGCGCTAGTACCATTGAACTTGTAAATAAATACCATGATTTCTCTAATGTACCTATATTACACCCTTGGATTTCTACTTTTACTATCAGTAATAGGCATTGTGCTTTATCTGAAAAATCCTCGCAGTTATAAATCATCAGAAACTGTAGCAAATTCCTACGATGAATGGACTCAAGACGGCATCCTCGAATTTTACTGGGGCGAACACATTCATTTAGGTCATTATGGTTCGCCACCACAAAAGAAGGATTTCTTGACTGCAAAATCTGACTTTGTGCATGAAATGGTTAAATGGGGTGGCATTGATAAGTTACCCCGTGGTACTACTGTTTTAGATGTAGGTTGTGGAATTGGTGGCAGCAGCCGTATTTTAGCGAAAGACTACGGATTTAATGTTACGGGTATCACCATTAGTCCTCGACAAGTACAACGCGCACAGGAGTTAACCCCTGAAGGAGTAGATGCTAAATTTCAGGTAGATGATGCCTTAGCACTCTCTTTCCCAGATCATAGTTTTGATGTAGTTTGGTCTATTGAAGCAGGACCTCACATGGCAGATAAAGGCAAATATGCTCAAGAAATGATGCGGGTATTAAAACCTGGTGGAATATTGGTTGTAGCTGATTGGAATCAGCGAGACGATCGCCAAAAACCACTTAATTTTTGGGAAAAACCTGTAATGCGTCAGTTATTAGAGCAGTGGTCTCATCCTGCTTTTTCTAGTATCGAAGGTTTTTCGGAACTAATAGCAGACACTGGATTAGTAGAAGGGGCAGTAATAACAGCAGATTGGACGCCGGAAACTCTTCCTTCTTGGTTTGATTCCATTTGGCAAGGCGTAGTTAGACCTCAAGGGATGATTCGCTCTGGTTTATCAGGGGTGACTAAATCTTTACGAGAAGTACCTACTATTTTGCTGATGCGTCTGGCATTTGGGAACGGCCTTTGTCGATTTGGTATGTTCCGTGCAGTCAAAACTAATTAGACTTCGTGGCAGTTGTCAGGGAATAGGGAATAGGGGAGAGTCCAGTAGGGTGTGTTTCGCTACGCGACATGAAAAGCGTTTGCTCCGCATTCCGCAGGAAAGGAAAGCGTAACGCACCGAATATTATGAAAGAGGTGGTGCGTTACATTTACCTGAGATTTTAATTCATAAAACATTTAACTCAAACGTCTTAGTTTTTTAGTAGCTAAGTAGCGATCGCCTATCTGAGATTTTGGTGCGAGAAAATATTTAACTCAAACGTCTTAGTTTTTGTAGATGAAGTAGCTAGGTAGCGATCGCCTATCTGAGATTTTGGTGCGAGAAAACATTTAACTCAAACGTCTTAGTTTTTACAGTAGTTTTCAAGTCTAGGTTTTGCGTAAGTCCTAATAATATTATCTGCTAAAGCAAAACTCAACTAAAAATAGTAAAAATTAAGGCTTTATCAGCTTACATTTTTCAAGAGATTCAGCATGAGCATCGACTTTCTTTATATCTAAATATTCCAATTCAAGGTATTCACCAACAAACATTCCTCCCATAGAGTAAAAACCTGGTTTGGTTTGATTTTGATACCATTCAGTTTCACCAACCCATTGTCCACCACTCAACCCTCCTGATTCATTAAACCATCCCAGTTTTTGACTCCACTCCTGTAGAAATTTAGAGCGATCTTTTTGAGTTCCTTTTCGTTTTATTTTATGATAAACTTCTTTTTGATAACTAAAGCTAAATGAGCGTTCACCTGAAGTATTTTTCCAAAGTTGATTAATAATATGAAGATGCTCACATGGAAATTCTTTTATGTGCTTTAGCTCTAAATAGTTTTCTATCGAAGAATATTTATTTTTCATAATATGAACCATTAGATCATAGGTTTCCTTATCTGCATTCCTCCATTCCCGTAGTTTTAAATAACTATGTATATCTCTGTAAAAATTTCTAATGTCTGGAGGATAAATTTTCCAAAGGTCTTCTAATATAGAATTAATAGTAACGGTAACAAGCTCTGATTTACCACCAAAAGAATCAACTATTTGATAACGGAAAATATCTTGAGGTGTAAAATTTATTGGAGGTTTATAGGTAATAGTATCACGACCACCATAGTCAGGATTTTCTCTAACTATTTCAAAATTGCCACCTTTTTCTGTTGTTTTGTCGTCTAAATTTATGATTTTTAGGGTATCTCCCAAATCCCTATCACTGTCATTTTTCAGAACATCAATAATCCAAGAACTGTTGTTTTTCCTGTAATCAATATCATCTCTTCCTATAGGCGATCTATTTTTTACTTCAACAATAAACTTTGCGTTTGTGGGTTGATCAATCTCGTCATAAACTAGGCAATTAAAACTATCGTTACCAACAAATTTCTTTTTAGGAGTAAATATAATATGATCTTGACGTTGATCCACATTGTTTTCCTTCTCACTTATTTTATAGCACTCGATCTTTTCTATTTTAAATGAAGAGTTATCTGGGTCTTTATAGTGCTTAGTTAGATCGCTTATTTCAATCCTCTTATCTTTACCTATATTAGCTTCAAAAGGGTCTGGTTCTGTCATACGTTTAGCAACTCTATTTTCACTAATTACTTCAATTTTGAGAGTAATTGGTTTTGTAAATACCTGACAAGATTCAACCTTTTTTTGTGAATGATTAAAATCACAATCAACATCTTCACCTTGATCATTTTTAATCTTTACACTATTTATAATGAGGTTATCATTGTTAATGGTATCTATATGCATTGGATGTTTTTTAGGTATGAATAAATTTGGCGTTATTCCCAATAAAAAACCAATACCAAGAGCAGCAAGAGAATATATAGGAGAAATTTTGAAATTTCTAGACTGCTCTAATAGCGTTGATGGTAAAGGTAGAATATATTTCAAAGCTTCTACAGAAATTGCATATCCATTTTGTACATTTTCTTTTCCATTTTGTACATTTTCTTTCATATTAGTGGCAATACCTAGAACAGAGTTTGTCTCTAAATCAATAACAGGTCCCCCACTATAACCTTTTCGTAATAAATCGCTCTCTTTAATTTCTAGCTCCCAAAATGCCACTTCTTTTATAATAGAAAAAGAAGCCTTTTTTCCGACTTTCCCCTCAATTGGTTTACACAAACGTTTTTTTTCATCTCCAAAAATATAATTACCTAAAATCTTAACTTTTTTTCCTTCTGCTTTTTCTAAACTTTTTAATTCCAGCACTGGTATATTTAGTCCTTTAACTTGCAAAACTGCTAAATCAAGGTTTTCTTTATTTCCTATGGCAATAATTGTTGCAGGAATTTTTTCATCCCCTAATTCCACTAATACATTCTCCTTTCCACCCACATCCTCAACAACATGAGCACAAGTAATTAGATATGTATAATCTTGTTTCCGATAAAAAGCAAATCCAGTGCCAATGACATCTGCTTTTTTCTCCATAGCACTCCCAATTAAAACAACAGATTCGTCTGATATTTTACTCATTTTATAACCATTTTGATACTACTACTAATTTAACTTGTATAGCGCTCTAAAATAGGTTAATTGTAACATTTTATATAACAGAATTTGGTCTTCCAACTCAGGCGAAAATGGGATTTGGAAACCAATCCCCTACAGTTTTTTTTCACAAATAATTTAGAATTGCTATACAATTATATTAAAGCATATTAGACCTCTCCAGAAAAGAGGGAAGTCTTAACACTTAACTCTTAACTGGAAGAAGTAATTGATAATTTCTTATGGGAGAATTGATTCTATTTTTAATTTTCGGATATGTCTATTTTAATAATTTTTAGGAACTAGACATAATATTTACCGAAAAATTAAAGCATATTAGACCTCTCCGGAAAAGAGGGAACTCTTAACACTTAACTCTTAACTGGAAGAAGTAATTGATAATTTTAATGAGTTAGGAGTAATGAGTTAGGAGTAATGAGTTAGGAGTAATGAGTTAGGAGTAATGAGTTAGGAGTAATGAGTTAGGAGTAATGAGTTAGGAGTAATGAGTTAGGAGTAATGAGTTAGGAGTAATGAGTTAGGAGTTAGGAGTAAGAAGTCAGGAGTAAGAAGTCAGTAGTCATAAGTTATTTCTGACTGAGTTTCAGAATTTATAGCTCAGAAAGAATTGGTTAGGAAGTGGACTGATGATAAATCTTAGAGCAGGAAATGTTTTTCCGACTGTTCTCTGTTCCCTGCTACAGTAATTTCCTAATCTTTGTTTTGACTATTATAATTCGTACTTTGCTGAATCAGCATAAATTTATTCTTACTTGATTACTCAATTAATTAGAGCTTACTGATCGACTCTCAAAGCATTGACACATAAAGGCAAATACCTTTTGAGGTTGAAAAAAAGTGCCAGATTTTCGGTTGCTCAAGACCAAGAGGTTAGTATTTTAGACAGAAAAAGGCAGAAAAATCAAGGGAAAATTCTTATTTCTCCTGACTTCTAATTCCTACTCCTACCATACATACTTTTTCAAAAAACCCTAATTAAGAACTAATTCTGAAAGTAAACTTTCTTGATACTTTTTTAAATATATTTTACATACTGACTTTAATGTTTGGCGATAATTATTGTTATGATCTAGATAGAAATTACTAAATAAAGGTTGAAATTATTTATGGGTGAAGCAAAGCGTCGCAAAGAATCACTAGGAGAAGAGTATGGTAAAGAAACAAGGTTTATTTCTTGGCTACCAATTACTAAAAGTCAAAGTCAACAATTTATGCAGTTGACTACAACTGGTGCATGGATTGGTATTGTATTCCTTGTTGTTGCATGGTTAACAGTTAGATTTATAGGTCCTGCTTTCGAATGGTGGTAAATTGAATAATTTTTTGTCTACAAAGTTTGTAGACAATTAGAACAAAATTAGAAAAAAATCCTAACTCATTCTTCATTTTTAATTGGAGAAGGATTAATAGCATTTAGTTGTATTGGTAAGATTATTAAAAATATTCTCAAGGATATTGATTTTATTGAATTAATAGAATATTTACTCATAAATAAGCCAAAATCAACATAGACTTTGGCTGAAATTTTTGACATTTATCAAAGAAAAAATCCAGACAAAATTTTGACAACATGATAATTTTAATCCCTGGTTAATTATTAATAGGGTGCGATTTCAGTTATCAGTTATCAGTATCTCGGACTGAAGCGAAAATTTGGAAATACTAAAATTTTTGCTACAAATACTTAGGCTGTTTCAAGGAGTCAGCATTCAGAATAAATAGCTTATTAATCATTTATTAAAGTCAAACTCTGTTTTTAGTCAAATAGACAAGTCTTGAGTCAACTCTTTTAACTAGTTAAATTATTTGTAGCATTCTTTTTTAGACCTCATGTTATATACACTATCGAATAATTGAAAATTAACAACAATTAATCGGTATAAAAATTGATATTTTAGTTAGTTAAGTAAAATTGCAATTGTATAACCCTGAAGTAGATTGCTTGAATTATCCATTATTGAAGGATAATAAATAATTACCTCTCCCTTTTAGGGAGAGGATTGACTAATAAGGAAAAAATTTATTTTTTGCCCCTTTCAAAGGGAGGCTTTAAACCTGAATTATTTAATTATTTAATTGTTTAATTGTTTCGGTAAAATTAGTTATGGATATTCAAAACGCTGAAAAAAATTTTTACCGAAAAATAAAGTCTAAAGCCTCTCCTTTTTAAGGAGATAAAAAAATATTTGGTTCATTAATTTCAATCCCGATGGTGAGCGCCGTGAGTTACTGATAACTGATAACTGATAACTGAAATGACACTGGTTTGTGGCTTAATTTTCAACATCTTCATCTTAAGGTTTATTGATATACATCTAATTAATAAATCTTATTTAAAGCTATCAGTGAGTCTAGATGATTTTTAACTTATAGTGATGATTAATTATTTATATAAATTCAGATTTTGAGTTTCTCAGTCGATGATTTCAGAAGCTAAATCTAATGGTTTTATGCCTACAAATACAAGGATTTGGCTGAATGTTGTGATTGATACTTTGCACAAAAATTCTATCAGTTAACCTAAAGTATCTGGTATAGAAGGCCAGTTGAAATATGTGCTAAAAATATAATTAGGTTTATACTATTTCACAAAGTTAAACATCAAAAATTTATCAAAACTTAACAGACTCTAAAATCTTAGGGATGTGGTGATAGGAGGATAACTGTGTTTCTGAGACTTGCAGAACAACATCGTCAATTTGTACAAGACCTAGTAATGAACTTACAAGCTCTAGCAATTGTGCTGGAGAAGAGAGGATATTTGGCATCCTGTTACACTTGTGGAGGTCAAATGAATAGTGCATCATTTATGGTCAGTCTAGGAGAAAATCATCTGATTCGCTTTCTCGTATCAGATTATGGTATCACATGGACAGAGATGCGGGATGACCGAGAATTAATGAAATTAGAAGGAGCTGAAGCTATTAGTCAGCTACAAGAATTAGCTGATTTGCTGAAAAATCAGATTCACTCTTCTGAAACACCCAATCAAATTCGGCAGGAAGATCTAAGCTTAAATAAGGCCATTTAGTGTAAGAGTTATCCTGCGTTCAACCTTGGAGTTATAACGCAGACTTAACATCTCAAGGAATTTACCACCATGTAGATATAGCTAAAATAAGTATACTTTACAAAAATTAATAAAATTTATATTTCTATGAACTATATATTAATATTTTATACAATAAAAATCAAAAATTAACCAAGATTAATGAATAACGATGATTCCATCTACGGGAAAATGTCTTGAGTAAGTATAAAAATTTGCAAGTGAATAACTCTTATAACCCAGACAATCAAAGCTAGTTAGTTGCTAAAGTTAAAACTTGGATCAACCGGATGTTAATCTATAGATATAGGTGCGACTCGTTGGCTAGTCAAGATTGCTGAAAAGCAAGTATATCTAGCCGTCCATGACTAATCTTAAAGGAGGTTAAATATTTGGTCATTGGATAACTCTTATCTCCTTCGAGGTGAAATTCCTCCGCCCCGTTGTCTGGGTAGAAAGCATAGACCACACGGTAGCGACTGAACATCAATCCGTGAAGCTGGTTTAAAAGCGGGAAAATACCAGTTACCGAGGAACGATACCGCAAGCAAAGGCTGACAAGTGGACGAATAGGAAGGTAATTAAACTCTCGTTAATAGAGACCACTCCAAAGGTAGCTATGGAGTGTAGGACGAAAGTCAGGGGGTCAATGGATAACTTTATCTATGTGAGGTTGTCAGCAACCATATCGAATCCTTCGGGAGAATTTACCCCACTAAATCAGCCGTAATAAAGGAATAAGGGAACGAGGAAACCTCTCTAAGACACCTAAGAATATAGGTCTAAATCTTAGGAAACCATTCAAGGTCAATCTACGCTATGGACGTAGGTTTTAGAGAGAGTAGGATTGGGTAAAAAGCTTACGAGCAGACGTACCCACTGTTAGACGTAATGTAAGGTAGCAATTAGCGATGAATATAGCTAAAACACTAAAAAGACGTTTAGGAAACCCTAAACCATTTTTAAGCGTGGCATGGGATACAGACGATATACCAGACCCGGTTTGTATTAATCCAAATCTTAAATGGAGAGATATTAATTGGAGACGGGTTGAGAAGAATGTATTTAAGTTGCAAAAGTTAATTTACAGGGCATCCAGCCGTGGCGAAATCCGCACGATGCGTAAATACCAACGACTTCTGACCAAAAGTTATTACGCCTTGTTGCTAGCTGTTAGGCGCGTGACCCAAGATAACCAGGGTAAGAAAACTGCCGGAATAGATGGTATAAAAAATCTACCTCCTATGCAGAGACTTAACCTAGTTGAAATGTTGAATTCACGCTACCTCAAAGCAAGTCCAACCCTGAGAAATCTGGATACCAAAACCAGGGAGAGATGAAAAACGTCCATTAGGCATACCCACTATGTATGATAGAGCGTTACAAGCTCTGGTTAAGTTAGGTATGGAACCAGAATGGGAAGCACACTTTGAACTTAACAGCTATGGTCTTTTCCGGAGGTCAACACATGATGCTATTGCAGCTATCTATCTCAGCATCAACAAAAAGCCAAAATATGTGTTGGATGCGGATATATCCAAATGTTTTGACCGAATTAACCATGACGCACTTTTGGAGAAAGTGGGTCGAACACCTTACAGACGATTAATCAAACAATGGTTAAGAGCTGGTGTGTTTGACAATAAACAATTCTCAAACACTGTGGAAGGTACACCACAGGGAGGGGTAATTAGTCCCCTACTAGCAAACATCGCCTTACACGGTATGGAGGAAAGGCTAAAAGAATTTGCCAAAACTATCAACATGAAAGACAAAAAAGGTTGGCAGATAAATCAGAAAAGTAAAATGCAAAGCCTTTCCCTAATACGCTATGCTGATGACTTTGTTATCCTACATGAAAACATCAAAGTAATCCTGCAAGCTAAAGCCGTAATACAGGAATGGTTAAGTCAGATAGGATTAGAACTAAAACCAGAAAAAACCAGAATTGCCCACACCCTGAAGGAATATGAAGGAAACAAACCTGGATTTGACTTCTTAGATTTTACAATCAGGCAATGGAAAGTTAAGTCAACCGAACAAGGATTTAAGACACTTATTAAACCATCTTCCAAGAGTATTAGAACTCATTATCGGAAATTGGCGGATATATTTGACTCTCACAAAAACGCCTCTACCAAGGCTTTAATAGCCAAATTAAACCCGGTAATAAGAGGATGGGCTAACTACTTCTCCGCTGTAGTCAGTAAAGAGGCATTCAGTAAAATGGATATGCTTATATGGAAAAGATTATGGAGATGGACAAGTAGAAGGCATCCAAATAAGTCGGCTAAATGGGTGAAGAAAAAGTATTTTCCCAAAATTAAGGA
Organism: Okeania sp. SIO3I5; assembly: GCF_010672085.1. Classification (GTDB taxonomy): domain Bacteria; phylum Cyanobacteriota; class Cyanobacteriia; order Cyanobacteriales; family Microcoleaceae; genus Trichodesmium. The sequence continues at coordinate 59,493 of NZ_JAAHHT010000002.1, read as the reverse complement.
TGACAACTGGCTGCTTAATGATGGCGATTATATACTAAACCGACACTCTGATGTTCCCATTGTAAGGCACATCAAAGTTAACGGTAATAAATCCCCATTAGACGGCGACTGGACTTATTGGAGTAGTAGAATTGGCAAACATCCGGGCGTAAGGAAAGAAGTCACAACTCTGTTAAAACGGCAGAAAAATAAATGCGCATTTTGTGGACTAACCTTTAGTCCGACTGACCTTATGGAAGTTGACCATATAAAACCAAGGTCTGAAGGTGGTGACAACACACTCAAAAACAAAAAATTGTTGCACCGACATTGCCACGACAGTAAAACTGCTTTAGATAATAAAACATATCCAAAATTTAAGGCACAGGACTTACCTGATCAGTATATATGGATTGACGATATGTTAACTTTGAAACAGGATGTACCCATGAAAAGGGACGTTTAAGAGAGGAGCTGTGATGAGGTGAAAGTCTCACGTCCAGTTCTGAAGACGAGTCGGTTTGGTAACAAACTGGCTTAGTTTAACTATTAAGTTAAAAATTTAACATTAGCTGGACACAAATTACTACTAAGGAAGTATACAGACGTCTGGCAAAATAGGAGAGTTGATTGCAAAATATGAGTCTTTTAGAATCTCAATGGCAACATTTCTTTGTAGACACCAATAATATTCGCCTACATTGTGTTACTCAAGGTGAGGGAGAATTAGTCGTACTCCTTCATGGTTTCCCAGAATTCTGGTATTCTTGGCGGTATCAAATGCCTGCATTAGCGCGTCATTTCAAGGTTGTAGTTCCAGATTTACGAGGCTACAATGATTCCGAAAAACCAGATAATGGTTATGACTTAGATACTTTAGCTGCTGACATTCAAGGACTAATTGAACGTTTAGGTTATGTTAAGGCCCATATTGTTGGCCATGATTGGGGAGGGGCGATCGCATGGCACCTAGCTCAAAAATTTCCTCAATATTTGAACCGTCTAGCAATTTTGAACGCTGCTCATCCACAGAAACTGATTCAAGAATTGTCGGGAAATGTAGATCAAATACGCAGAAGTTGGTATATATTCGCTTTTCAAGTTCCTGGAATTCCAGAATGGGTAATTCAGCAAAACTTAGGAGAATTTATCAAAGGACTTTTCCAAGGACAAGCAATTCGTAAAAGTGCCTTTACTACTGAAATTACTCAAATTTATCAAGCAGCTTTGGAAAAACCAGGAGCTTTAGTCGCTGCAATTAATCACTATCGTCAATTTCTTTTACCTCAAAACTGGCTGAGAAACTTTAATCCGAAGCCACAAAAAGTTACAGCACCTACTTTAATTTTATGGGGTAAAGAAGATTATTTTTTAAGTCAAAAACTTACAGAAGGTTTAGATAAGTTAATTGCTGCTCCTTTCAGGTTAAAAGTTATTCCGGATTGTGGTCATTGGATTCAGCAAGAAGTACCCCACATAGTAAATCGAGAGTTGCTGAATTTCTTGGGGAAAAAATAATCAAAAACCTGGTTTGTATTAGTATATATCAGTATTGTAGGATATCTCAATAGGGCTTGCTGAAAAAGTCTAATTGTAAAGGCAGGGAGTAGGGAGTAGGGAGTAGTTAAGACTCAAGAGTTGGAGGGAGTTATAGAGAAGCTCGTTGGAAAAATCATCCCTTAATTTTTCGGCCTCCCGTTAGCCTAAAATCCTAAATTTTTGAATCTTCAAGACCTAATAGCTGGCACTTTTTCGATACGTAAAAAGGCTGAAAGCTCTATCTTGAAAAGCTTTCATATTTAATCAGCAAACCCTAAATAGGGTTTACAGAAAAAGTCTTATAAGTAAGGGTAGGAGTCAGGAGTTAGGGGAATTATCTCAACGTTGGTTGAAGACCCGCGCTCTCCCGTAGGGGAGCTAGGGCATGAAAACCAATCAATCTTGCGGTTTTACAAAAAGTATTTTAAAATACAAATGTTACTCAACCAAAAACCAAGGTTGAGACTACTATGTGCGACTCGTTGGTTAGTCAATCAAGTCGCCGTTCGCGTAGCGTCCCGGAGGGAAGGGACACCCGGAGACGTTAAACGGACACAGAGGAAGCTTGATTACTGGCAAGCCAGCATTTTCTTCCGGTGAGGTGTCAACCCGCCTTGAGTCATTCGTTCAGCAAAGGTCAGTTTGGATGATGGATGGGAATCCCCCGCTGTCTCCTAAGAGCAGCGTCGGGAGGATGTCAAAGAGCAGGTAGTTAGAAGATCCCTTAATTTTTCTGTCCTTGTCTGCCCAAAATGCTAAGAGACTATTGATAGAAGGAATATTAAATCGAGGCGTAGTAGGGCGTCTAGACTAAAATTGTGTGTAAAAAACCTAACCCCCCAACCCCACAACTCAGGGGTTGGTTAACTTCTGACATCTGACATCTGATTTCTGGCTTCGTTAAGTATCATAGGGGGTTTGGAGACCAAACCCCTACAAAACTTGGAATTTTTGGCAATATCGTGTCCTACCCCTACCAACCAAATTTTTCAGCAGACCATAGATATAGTAGAGGGTTTGGAGACCAAACCCCTACAAAACTTGGAATTTTTGGCAATATCGTGTCCTACCCCTACCAACCAAATTTTTCAGCAGACCATAGATATAGTAGAGGGTTTGGAGACCAAACCCCTACAAAACTTGGAATTTTTGGCAATATCGTGTCCTACCCCTACCAACCAAATTTTTCAGCAGACCATAGATATAGTAGAGGGTTTGGAGACCAAAACCCCTACAAAACTTGGAATTTTTGGCAATATCGTGTCCTACCCCTACCAACCAAATTTTTCAGCAGACCATAGATATAGTAGAGGGTTTGGAGACCAAACCCCTACAAAACTTGGAATTTTTGGCAATATCGTGTCCTACCCCTACCAACCAAATTTTTCAGCAGACTATAGATATAGTAGAGGGTTTGGAGACCAAACCCCTACACAACTTGAAATTTTTGGCAATACTGATGGTAAAATTCACTTCTCTTGCTTAATCAATCAGAAAGTTGCCCGCTTATGTGGGAGCTTTTAAAGCCAATTTTTCGGTCAAGCTAAAATTTACTCTTCCTCTAGAATTTCATCTTCGTCATCTTCGTCCTCTTCTATTTCATCAACCCGTGCCACAGAATTAGCTGAAACCACAGCACCCTCACTTAACTGTGCCCGGACTTTATCCTCAATTTTTCTAGCAAAGTCAAGATTTTCTTCCATATAGGCAATAGCTTTTTCTCTACCTTGAGCAAAATTACTTCCTTCGTAGCTATACCAAGCACCTTTACGTTTAATTACATCTGTCTCTTCTGCTAAGTCAATAATACAACCAACATTAGAAATTCCTTTACCAAAAATAATATCAAATTCAGCAATGCGGAACGGAGGAGCAACCTTATTTTTAGCAACCTTTACCTTGGCATGAATACCATATTCCTCTGAAGATTTCTTCAAAGTTTGTGTACGACGAATATCAAGTCTGACCGAAGCATAAAATTTTAGAGCATTACCACCAGTAGTAGTTTCTGGATTACCATAAACAACACCTATTTTTTGGCGAAGTTGGTTGAGGAAAACTACTGTACAACCAGATTTACCAATATTACCTGTAATTTTTCGTAGTGCTTGACTCATTAAACGAGCTTGGAGACCCATGTGAGAATCTCCCATATCTCCCTCAATTTCAGCTCTTGGCACCAATGCTGCTACTGAGTCAACAACCACAATATCAACAGCTACAGAACGAACCAGGTGATCGACTACTTCCAAGGCCATTTCACCAGTATCAGGTTGAGATACCAATAAATTTTCAATATCTACTCCTAATGCAGCAGCATAAGTAGGATCTAGAGCGTGTTCCGCATCTACAAAAGCTGCTATACCTCCAGTTTTCTGAGTTTCGGCGATCGCGTGCAATGCCAAAGTCGTTTTCCCAGAACTTTCTGGCCCATAGATTTCAATAACTCTGCCCTTGGGTAAGCCTCCTCCCAATGCCAAATCTAAGGTCAGTGCCCCACTAGGGATTGTTTCTACCTTCATGCGGGTAGCATCTCCCAAACGGACAATTGACCCTTTTCCAAAACTTTTTTCTATGGTTTTGAGGACTGAATCTAAAGCTTTTTGTCTTTCTTTATTATCTGTAGCTGAAGGCATTTGTTTTTTCCCTATTTAAAATTAATAACTATATAATAATGGCTACCCATGTAGGTAGATGTAATTTTTCGGAATTAATTATCAGTTCGATATTCCATAATGTCTATTTTTTTGTTTTTTTATGTAGATTTATGTAGAGCTAAACAAACAAAAAAATTCTCAGGGAAATTACTTCTAATACTTAGCTTAACCCTAAAGGGGTGACAAGCAAGGTGAAAACTTTTTGGGATCAAATTTTTAGCCAACCTGCCTCCAGAAAAAATAAGGGGAATGGGGAATAAGGATGGAGTATTAATTTACTTACTGGCGATCAACTCGCTTGAATACTCTCCTGGATCTTCTGAATTCTGAAGCCAGTTACACAAGCGCATCTATCAGAATAATATTGCTCAAAACCATTGTTAACTAAGACTTACAGACAGTCTCTCACCATACCCATAACTTAACCAAAAACTTTTTCTACCAATAGTTGACTTTCTTTGTAAAAATGCTATATCCTATAACTATGCGCTATTTTTATATCAAGTAGAGTACACATTTCTAGGCACTCGAAAAAGTTTGGCGACCCGACGAGTGCCTTATTAGCCATAAATAAAAGTTTTTAAAGCTTTTATCTCAATTTGAATAGAGCATTTGCAAATACCGTAAACAGTATTTTAGGAAATGTGTGTATACCGAGTGAACCTGGGTATATTATTAATTTACCTATCTTTTACGTGTTTGGCAATAGAGAAATTACTGAATTTATAGGTAAATTATGCTACCCAAGAGAAAGCTTGCTTCAATTATTATAGACATTGTTGAGTTAACAGCAGCAATTCTAGCCTTATCTGTTTACACCACTTGGATTTTAGGCTTTTTGCTTTTTCCCACGTGTACAATCTGTATAGTCTATAAATATTTTAGGTAGATATACGGTCAATATATCTAAAATCAGATACAAAATTAATGTATCAAATATAACATCAAGGCCCTAAAAGTAGGCAGTAAAAGTTATTAATGCTGCCTACAAATAAAAAAAATAAATGTAGCTACTTTGGATAAATGTAGCTACTTTGGATAACTATCAAATACATATTCTTCAAAATTAAAGCGTATTTCAGGTTAATTCTGCCTACAAATAAAATAAATGTAGCTACTTTGGATAACTATCAAATACATATTCTTCAAAATTACAGCATATTTCAGGTTTATGAGATACAGTACCAACAGTGAAAAATAGTGTTTGAAGTGATTAGTATCTCTAACAAGAGTGATGCTAAGTTGTATTATATTGACCATCTTTGCCGTGATAGGCTAAAACCGAAATCAAAAAAAATTTAGTTCTGACCATCATAATTCTGTGGAGTTAAACTATGGTGAGTAGACAGATCACAACTAATTAGGTCAGGTCGGTGTTAAAATTTGTTGCTATGTAAAAAAATGTAAATTACCCTCAAATTATCTGTAGATCAAAGCTTAGAGTTAATTGACAAAACTTAATGTAGTTAAGCTTTTTTGTGCATACCTACTTATATCCTACTAAATTGTAAGGTACATCCAGAGTTGGCAAAAGAAATAAATGCCACAATGGAAAAATTTGCAAATGGTCAGTAAAAGCTAACTATGTGGGATATAGTGAAGAGCTACGAAAAGCTAGCATCATAATTTTTAATTTAATGCCTGGTAGTTTACCCATTAATATTATCTGAACATAATGCCAAAAAATATTCCATTTGTTGACCTCAAACTCCAACATCAACCACTGAAAATTGAACTAGAAAATTCTATTCAGGAAGTATTAGAAAGAGGAGATTTTATACTCGGAAAAGCAGTAGAAAAATTTGAGTCTTCATTTGCAGCAGCTTGTGGAGTTGAAAATGCCATTGGAGTTGCTTGTGGCACAGATGCCATAAAACTTGGACTTCAAGCTTGTGGTGTTGCTCCAGGAGATGAGGTAATTTTACCAGCTAATACATTTATTGCTACTTTAATAGGTGTACTTCATTCTGGTGCTACCCCAGTGTTAGTAGACTGCCATGCTGAAACTGCCTTAATTGACTTGGAAGCTGCTCAAAAAGCTGTTACATCTAAAACTAAGGTAATATTGCCAGTACACCTTTATGGTCAAATGGTAGCTCCTACCGAACTTAAAGATTTTGCTCAAGCTAATAATCTAATTATATTTGAAGATGCAGCCCAAGCCCATTTAGCAGAAAGAGAAGGATATCGTGGTGGAAGTATCGGTATTGCTGCTGGGTTTAGCTTTTATCCCAGTAAAAATTTAGGTTGTTTTGGGGATGGAGGAATGGTTCTTACTAACGATCTAGAGGTGGCAAGTAAAATGCGAAGTCTCCGTAATTATGGAGCGCCTCGTAAATATGTCCATGAGGAACCAGGTACTAATAGTAGATTGGATACTATACAGGCTGCCGTACTAAATGTCAAACTTCCTTACTTAGAAGGTTGGAATAGCGATCGCAACCAAGCAGCTCAAAAATACGATACCCTCCTCAGTCCCATGAAAGAGAAAGGTATTATTCCAATACAGAATTTGAGTGGTACTGGTCATATTTATCATTTATATGTGATTCGAGTCACTGACAAATCTCCAATTGACCGGGATACGCTGAAAGAGAAATTAGGAGCAGCAGGAATTTCTGTGGGTATTCATTACCCTATACCCTGTCATCTCCAACCAGCTTACGAAAATTTAGGGTACAAAAAAGGAGATTTTCCTAATAGTGAAACTTTAAGTCAACAGATTTTGTCTTTACCTATCTATCCTGTAATTAGCGAAGAACAAATTAATCACGTTGTTGAAACAATTACTCAAATTATTGATAAGTAATCGTTTCACGAAATTCAAAAGTCAAAAGTCAAAAGTCAAAATTCACAAAAAAGGAATATTTCACGAAATTCAAAATTCAAAAGTCACAAAAAAGGAATATTTCACGAAATTCAAAAGTAAGAAAAAAGGAATAATTTAAGCAAGGAAATTATTTAAGATTATAAGTGGTAAGTATTCAGCCATCAGCATCAGGTTTATAGAACCTATTTAAAATCTCCTTGCCTAATTATCGAACTTACAGTTTCTTGGTTTAATAATTATTGGCATAATAGTTCTCACTTGGCTATTACTAAAAAATCAGGTCTAAAGCCTCTCCCTTTTAAGGAAAAAAAAGCTGTTTATTCAGCATGAAAACTGAAATAGTAACTGCGAGCTAGATTAATGCTTAAAGTAATTATTAACTGCATTGATTTTCAATTCAGGGTGTTATCATAAAACTATAATCTAAAACTAAGTAATTTTAATTATTCTATTAATAAATAGAGAAATATAATATTATTTTTCATAAATATAAAAGTTCAAAAACAGTTTAGTTTATGTTTGATTTTAAATCCAAAAATTAACTGTTTAAATAGTAATCAATAGAACCAAAAAAAATGCAAACTCCTCGAAAATTTCCTATTGCCATTGAGCAAAATTTACTGACAATAGCGATCGCTGCTTTAATATTTCTGATGTATGCTCCGCTCATCATATATTGGTATGATGGGTGGCTAAATAAAAGTATCAGCATAGAACATGAATACTTTAGTCATGGAATAATAGGTTTACCTTTTGCTGGTTATATTGCTTGGAATAATCGCCAAAAATGGGAAAACTTACCAGATATTTCTCATCCCTTGGGAGGAGTATTATTAGGAATTGCAGGAGTTTGGTATATCAGTGGGATTCCAGACTTAATAAACTTATCTTTTCCAATAATATTGGCGGGAATTTGCCTTTGGTTTAAAGGGATACCTGGTTTAAAATTAATGGGTATGCCATTACTCTTTATTTTGCTTGCTAGTCCTAATTATATTCCCTATTTAATTGAACCTTATGCCTTACCTATACAGAAGTTTATTGCTACAGTTGCCGGGTTTATTTTGACTCAGTTGAACATGGAGGTTATTGTTGAGCAAATATATTTATATGTCGGGGATAGAATTGTTGAGGTTGCACCCCATTGTGCAGGTTTAAAAATGTTATTTACCAGTCTCTATGTTTCTCTAATGTTACTTTATTGGACTGGGGCTATAGCGAGTCGCGCTAAGACAATTTTTTTACTGGTTAGTACAGTATTAATTAGTGTCAGTGCAAATATTGTGAGAAATACTGTACTAACAATTTTTCATGGTACAGGACAGGATGAAGCTTTTCATTGGTTACATGATGGATGGGGTGGAGATATGTATTCTGCCTGTACATTGATTTTATTGTTTCCAATTATGAATTGGATAGATGATTATTTCACAAATTCAGTTGATTCTCCAAATGAATCTGATACATAGACTAATTTACTAAACTAGACTGACGCACCAAAGGAAACCGGTTTTATTGCCCTGATAATTCTTTTTCAAATCAATAAATTTCGTTGGTAAACCCGGTTTTTGCGTAAGTCATAATTAAATTAAAAGTATATTTTTGAGATTTGCTTTAACTGAAGTAAATCTCAAAAAATTGATAAAATTCAAGAGAGTTTTATGATGATTTATAGTTTAAAAAAATTACATAAATATCAACTTTCAAAAGTAATATTAGTTGTACTTCTGTTAATTGTTTTAGTAGTAGGCGCTGTTCCTGGTTATATAACAGGAAAATGGTCATGGAAAAATACACCCCAAATGACTAATTTCAAAGACTTAAAACAAATAAGAGAAAACGGATTAACTATTTCTGATTGGGAAACAATATCCCATCAAAAAATACCAATTGCTGACCATAAATGGTTGCTACAAAAAGTTGAACAGGATAATCGATCTGTAATTTTGTTTCTGTTAACTCCCAGTGGACCAAAAGACAAACCTCAAGTAGAATGGATGGATATAAACGGCTTTAATCGCTGGAAAACAGATTCCCATAAACGAGTTAAATTTACTTTGGAAATAGCAGACAATGGGAATGTAACTACAGTCTCAGAAAAGCAATCTTCTAATATAGAAGCTAGATTCTTTCGAGGTTGGACAAATAAACAAACTTATGCAGTGATGCAGTGGTATGCTTGGCCTGGAGGCGGAAGTCCAGAAACTGGTGATTGGTTTTGGCAGGATAGATCGGCTATGCTATCTAAAAAACGCTTACCTTGGGTAGCAGTAAATATTCTATTTCCTATCGAACCGTTAGGAGATATTGAACCCTATCTGCCACAACTTATATCCATAGGGCAAAAAATTCAAGCATCACTGATGATAGAAGCGTTCAAATAATCGTTAGACGTCTCCGAAAATTAAAAATAGAATCAATTCTTATCCAGAAATTATCAATTACTTCTTCCTGTTCCCTGTTCCCTGTTCCCTGTTCCCTGTTCCCTCTTTTCCGGAGAGGTCTGTTAAATATGACGAACCAAAATTAGTTATATCGTTTCACAAAAGTCAAAACTCAAAAGTCATAAGTTAAGATTATATTGGCTGAAAAGTTTAAATAACAAAAATTTTGGCGATTATTTCTGATAATCAAGGTCAAATTATTTATCACATTTAAAATTTCCTATGGTTTAATTTGGCTGATATTTAATATTATAATTATTTTCTTTGCTATAAATTTTCAGATATTTTTACCATTTTTTATTTTGGCTATGTTTGAATTAGTAATTGGAATTATTTTTGTGTTCTTAAAGATCGCTTTTGAACAGATTATTTGACATTATAACTTTGAAACTATTTGTGACATCCTGAAAGTAAAATGGTATAACTCTGGCAAGATACACGATTTTCATGGGATAGGATTGTTATAATATATAGATACTGGGGGATAAGAGGGAGAGAAATCAGGTTAGGAATTTAAGTTTTTTCCCAAAATTTTAGCCTAGACTCCTGATTAGGGCGAGCAAATATTTGCCGACCCTACAACAAAAACTTAATTACACAAAGCAACTTCAAAGCTTATGATTAATCACCATTCTCGAAAGTTAATTTCTTTATCCTTAGCCAACTTTTACTCTAGTACAATAATATTTTCCTTATCTGGGTTAGTGTTTCCCAAAACTGCTTATGGGCAACTCCAATTACCTAATAACTCTCAACAAAATATTCCACAAACTAACATAAAATCTCCATCTATAGGTTCTCCACCCTTAGATCCTAACTTCGACTCAGACCCAGATTTACGATTAAGACGTTACTTACTTGGACCAGGAGACCAACTTTCGATTCAAGTTCAAAGATTTCCTGACCTAAATGCAGCAACAATTATAGGTCCAGAAGGTACTATTCAAATGCCTCTCATCGGAACTATATTACTGCAAGATTTAACTATATTAGAAGCAATAGCAAAAATTACCTCTGAGCTAAGTAAATTTATCATTAATCCAGAAGTATCTATATCTTTAGTTGTGCAACGTCCAGTCCGAGTTACAATTGCTGGAGAAATTACAAGACCTGGTTATTATCCAGTAGGAGGAAATTATCAAATTTCAGATGCTTTATCAGCAGCAGGTGGCACAACTTTTACAGCAGACCTACGGAATATAGAAGTGCGTCGAACATTAGCTGATGGTTCTGTAGTTAGTCAGATAGTAAATATTTTAACCCCACTACAAGAAGGTGGTTCTCCTCCTGATTTACGTTTAGAAGATGGGGATGTGGTAATTATACCTTCTCAGAGATCTATTACACCCCAAGAGAAAGACAGAGAATTACTCACTAATTATAGTCAGGCAGGAGCTGTAGCTACTGGTATTGTTACTGTGAATGGAGAAGTAACTCGACCTGGTTATTACCCTGCAAATCAGGTATCTTCTGCTTTATTAGCTGCTGGTGGTGCTTCTCTGACTGCTGATCTACGACAAATTTTAATTCGCCGTACATTAGGTGATGGTAGTGTAGTTGAGGAAACAATTGATTTATATACTCCTTTGCAAAATTCTACTGAGTTGCCCAATATTCCTTTAAAGGATGGGGATGCTGTGATTGTACCCACATTACAACGAGGGTCAGACTTTGGTTATGATCGGGAGTTAGTTAGTAAATCGACTTTGAGTCAACAACAAATTACTATTCGTATTTTTAGTAATCCTAATGATACCTTGGCGACTACTAATCTCCCGAATGGTAGCAGATTAATAGATATTCTCAATGGTATAGTATTAGATTCGGCAGATTTGAAAGGAATTAATTTAATTCGATTTGACAAAGAAAAAGGGAAAATAGTTAGGCGGGAGCTGAATGGAGAAAAAGCCATATTTGGCGATGATTCTCAAAATATTTTACTTCAGAATGAGGATATAATTGTTATCGATCGCACTTGGATAGATCAAATTACCAATCAATTTGAGAAATATACACTTCCGATCAGAAGTTCACTGGAATTAGTGTTGTTTTTCCGGTCTTTACAACAAGATACCTCTAACTTATTCTTTGGTGGTGGTGGTGGTGGTGGCAATAATCGTCGTAGAAATAATAATTAGGGAGTAGGGAGTAGGGAGTAGGGAGAAGTAATTGATTTTATTATTATCGGATATGAGCTTTGTTGCATGAAAGTAGCGATTACCCACAAACTCTTTCTACTCCATGTGTTGGCTTGAGAACAGTCTGTATACAGCGACGATTATTGCACTTACTACAATTATAATTCTGGTGATCATGCTTTGATTATCTAGCTTATTTTAAATTTTGTTACCATACAACAAAGTTGCAGTGTTACCGTATTCTAAGCCTTCTTTATTTTCCCAGGCTAAGTTAATTGCTATACGTTTGTATTGATCGCTATTTAATTCAGTAACTGCTTCATAAAACCGATATAAAACGTCACATAACGTGATATTTTACTGTTTACTTCCTGCTTCAACTGAGGCCGTCGGCGGTTACTCATCCACAGACATTGACGGTCAAGCCGACCGCATTTCTTAAATTTATACTTGCGTTCAAATCTCGGTCTATTGACAACCCACACTCTGGGCAATCATAAGTTCTCAGGTTTAATGGCATATCTTGGACGTGACCGCAGTTAGAGCAAGTTTTTGATGATGGAAAAAATCTATCAACAACTACTAGCTCAGAGCCGTACCACTGAGTTTTATACTCAAGCTGTCGCCTAAATTCATAAAATCCTTGATCTGCAATTGATTTAGCTAGTTTGTGATTAGCTAGCATTCCAGATACATTTAGGTCTTCTATGACAACACTGCCGTGGTTCTTGGCTAAATGTGTTGTTAATTTATGAAGTCCATCTTTACGGATGTTAGCTACTCGCCTATGTAGCCTAGCTATCTTCTGTTGTGCTTTTTGCCAGTTAGCTGAACCAACCTTTTTATTGCGGTTAAGGTATTGTAACTTAGAGAGCTTGCTTTCAAATTTCTTGTACGATTTAGCACCAGGAAAAACAACTCCTGTGCTTAAAGTTGCTAAGGTTTTTACTCCTAAATCAACACCTACAACTTCAGTAGTTTTTGGAGTTGAAATTGGAGTAAATTCATAACTCAAACTTAAGTACCAATCACCTGCCTGTCTACTAATGGTAATTTTTTTAGTTGTTGCTTCAACGGGTTCATAAGTTTTGACCATACCAATAAAAGGTAATTTGTGATTCCATCCATTTAGTTCTATTAGTTTTGCACAATTATCTATTGTGAATGAATCATGTTTACCTTTCTTCTTAAACCTTGGGTGTTTTCCTAATCCTTTAAAGAACCTCTTAAATGCTTCACCTAAGTTTCGGAAAGCATACTGATAAACTTTAGACGACAAGTTTTTCATCCAAGGATAAAGTGGTTTTGTGTGATTGGTAAAAACCTCTCTCAACTTACGAGCATTTGGCTTGTAACCTTTCTGATAGGCAGCATTCCACAAACTTAAACCCCAGTTATAACACCACCTCGAATAGCCAGCGTGTTGAGCCATTAGAGTTTTCTGTTTATTATTAAGTTTCAGCTTGGTTCTGATGGATTTCATGTATGCTTGAGTGCAGTATAATGGTATGCTTTTTAACGTATTATATCGTTATTCTTGGATTAAGTCAATGCTCTATGAAGATTTTTGTCTGCTCTTAAAATATAAGCATCTTGCTTTTCATGCCAATGTTGATGAACATAGCCAAGCTTTTTTGCCTTCTTGACTGCTTGCTCAATGTCTTTGTAAGGATGAAAATCATTTCTTTTGCAAAAATCTTTCCAATCAGAAATGAACTCTAATAGTCCTCCGTCACTATAGCAGGAAGGAGATTCAATAAATATGATCAGTGCATATGGTGGATCGTCTAAATGCCATCCGTGGGTTGATCTTTTATTTAACAAAAAATTAATTACCATAAATTCTTCTGGATGCCTACATTCAACAATCTTTTCATCAACAATTTTAGTTAAAACAGATCTAACTTCAGAACTGTAATAAAGACTCAGTAAAAAAGGGGAATTATTGACTATTTGTGAGCCACCTATAACCGAAAGTTGTCTTGGAGTGTTATATGGTTTCATAGTAAAGTTCTTGTGTGTGGCTATTTGTTCTAAAATACTTATTTCTTCCATAATTAACTGATAAGGTTTTAGTCTTATAAAATTTTTTAGTTTCACATAGCCATCCTTTTTGAATTTCTGACTTAGTTCTTTCAGTAAATTATCTTGATAATGGTCATTCACAAAATTTATTTCATTTTGAGTGTATGTCTCTAAATTCATTCTTATTTACCTCCTATTAAAGTCTAAAATATTATTGATAAATAACTTTGTATTTTTTATAAACGTACTCTCCATATTTTATTGGCGTTCCAATCTCATTTCGTCCTCGGTTAATAATTTGACACGGCTGAAGTATTGTCTCGTAGTTAGGTTGATGAAAAAATGCCATAGATATCCTTTCATCCTTAGTTATGACTCGATGTTTAGTGGCTACATATAAACCATTAGTCCAATACTCTATCATATCACCAATAAGACAAATAAAGGCTCCTTCCAATGGCTCGATACTAAACCATTTTCCAGACCTACTTTTCACCTCAAGTCCTTTTTTGTTCGCTAGTAGTAGTGTAATACATCCATAGTCTGTGTGTTCTCCACAACTATAATCACTATTTATCTCTATCTCAGATTTTCTCTCATTGTTATTGTTATTATCTAGTCCTAAATAATGGATACCTTTAGTGCTTTGCTCTGGGTAACAAAGTATTCTAAAGAGCCAATATGGATCTTCAATAAATTGTCTAATGAAAAAATCTTCTTGCATTCCTAGACTTATACATAAACCCCTTAGTATTGCTGTACCTAATTCCTTTAAATAAAAAATATAATTTGTAATTACGTTTTTGTAATCTGGTAGTTTTTCAGGCCAAAGATTAGGACCATACATAGGTTTGTTTCCCCTAACACGAGGATCGCTATTTGATATATCTACTCCAAACTCAACCAGCTCAAACCAGTTTCGTTGATTATCAGCTATTTATCCAAAAATTGGAGAATAACCACGAAAACATTTACTGTACTTCTTCATTGAGATTTTCATCTTTTCCTCAAAAGCTTGAGAAAAGAAAAGCTTAGATTGTTCAAACGCTTTCAATATTAGTTCATTTGGTACTTTCGTGTTTACAACGTAGAAAAAACCTGTATCTATACATAACTTTCTCATAAGAAAAGCCAGTCTTACTTTTTCTTCTACATTCCCTGGTTCATACAAACAACTGACATCAACGATTGGTAATTTTTGTAAAGTTTTAGTCTTCATTTTATCTTACCAAAAAATTAAGGTATAAAGCCTCTCCATTCATGGAAAAAAAGCGGTCGGTATCCAATGGACCAAGACAAGAAAAAAAAATCCTTTAGCCAATCCTCTTGTTTTTTATTTTTTATAAGAAGAGGTAATTATTAATTGTTGAACTAGCTTTCAGTTTTAATCAGCAGGCCCTAAATAAATTCTTGGATATCATAGCGATAATTTTATCTCAATCATTAGCTTTTGTTACCCTTTCTTTATTTTTAGTTAACAACAACCATAAGTTAACCAAAAAGTGGCTTTGTTGCACAAAGAAAGGAAATAGAGTAATATAAAAGTGATAGCACAAAAACCTACACTAATGTAGATATGAGTAAGTTCAAATTCAACAAGGGCTTGTAACTGTTGCCTAAAATCTGGGATTATCTGTTTATGCTACTTGGATTCAAAACTGAACTGCACCCAAATAAGCAACAAAAAATCATGCTGGGTAAACACGCCTTAGTTTTATTAAGGTCAGACTACACATAACTTGAAAACTTAATAAGATGTCAAGTTTGATAGATTACTTTTATAGTGCTACGTAAATAGGTTAGGACATTTCCCTGTTCTCTATTCCCTTACAACTCAAATTTATTGTCCTAATCAAAGGAGGTAATGCTATACAAGTGAAGTTTTAAGTTTATGAAATTGGTATTACCTGTCAGTTCTTAGCAACAAAACCCTACTTTTGTAGTAAGATTTAATTCTGGCTCAAAAAGCCTTGATCGCACAACCAAAAGCAATAGTTGACAGCTGAATGCTTACGAAAGTTGTAAATATATTCTATATATCAGAGAAATATCAAGAAAAACAGGATTATGGCTATACCAATTGTTAAACGTTATTTAATTGCTTTAGGACTATACAAGTGGGTGGGAGTGGCGACTTTTACACTAGGACTAGGTGTTTCAGGAATAGTTGCTTTGCAGCCAACTCCTGAAGCAAAACATACAATTCTAGGTGCATTAAGGAGTATTCGTCCTGCTATACTATTCTCTAATACTGGTAATACAATTCAAGAAAGAGCTGCGGCAGTTACCCCAGATATGTTACTAAATAATAATGATGCAGTTAAACAGGCAGCAGCAGAAAAAGTCTTGGTAACTCCAAGAAAGCTGAAGGGAGCAAAATTAAGATTAAAAGAAGGCGTATACCTTCTATCTTATGAAGATACAGATTCAGAAAAAGCTGTAGAAGTGGTAGATGCACTGATGGCAGAAATCATCAAGGAAAGCCGAAAAATTAATGCTACTTATCAAACAAGTATTATTAATGAAGTTAAAAAACGTTTGCCTCCAGCAATTGAAGAATTGAGAGATGCTCAACAAAAACTACAGAAATTTGAAAGAGACGAAGAAGCTTTGTTGATAACATCAAGAGCAGCCGGTTTACCAGGACAAATTGCAGCTAGTAGACAACAACAAACTCAGATTAATTTAGAGTTAGAGGGAGTAGAAGCTCAAATTAATAGTTTGGAGGAACAGTTAGGGTTAAGTGCAGATCAAGCTTATGTAGCGCGGGCACTTGCTGCCGATCCAATTATAGCGAATCTCCGAGTGCAGTTGTATCAAGTAGAAAATGAGTTAAATAAGTTATTATTAGATTTTACAGAAGAATATCCACCTGTAGTTGAGTTGCGTAGACAAAAACAAGTTGCAGAACAACAACTACAACAACGTGCTGCAGAAGTTTTAGGGGGTAATGGTATTGCAGCGCCATTGAGACAAGTCGATCAAATTCGAGTTGATGCTTCTTTAGATCCCACAAGACAACAGTTAGCAGAAACTCTTATTGCTTTAAAAACTCAGAAGGAGCAATTAGAACGACAGCTACAAACAACAATTGAAATTGAGCAGAAATTAGAAGTTGAGTATAGAAATATTCCCGATAAGCAATTAGAATTGACTCAGTTGCAAGAAGAAGTTGCTGTGAAAAAGTCTCGTGTCGATCAGATGCGAGCTACTTTAGAAGATGCTGAGGCAGCAGAGGCAGAGATAACTAGCAGTCTAGCTGTTGCTCAAAAAGCTTTTGTTCATAAAAAAGGTGAGGCAGGAGAAAAAAGTCTACCTTTAATGATGGCAATAGGGGGACTAGCAGGTATAGTTGTTGGTGGTGGCTTAATTTTTGTCTTGGGAATGCTTTCGGGTAAGTTCTATTCTTGGGAAGAAATCAAAACAACTTTAAAGGAAAAAGATGTGCCTTTATTGGGTTTGTTGCCTGATGTGATGCTTTTTGACCCAGATATAGATATAGATATAAAGGCATTTCCTTTATTATTAGAGCGTAATTCACCTTATCTAGAATTTTATGAAAAGTTGCGGACAAATTTGCAGCGTCAGGGAAGTCACGCTCCAAAAGTTTTGGTCTTGAGTAGTGGAGCTAAAAAAGAAGGGAAAACATTTTGTGCTTATAATTTGGCGATCGCTGCTGCACGAGCGGGTAAACGAACACTTGTCATTGAGGCGGACTTAAGGTCTCCATCAAAAGCTAAGTCTCTCAAAATTGTTCCTCATCCATATAGTTGTGCTGAACCACTTCGTTATTATGGGGATATTAATGATTGTATTCAACAAGTACCAGAGATAGAAAATCTTTATATGATACCTAGTCCTGGTGTTTTCAAACAACCAGGAGGAATAATTGAGTCAAGTGAAATGCAAAGACTACTTTCAGACTCGCGACATCGTTTTGACTTTGTTATTCTAGATGCTCCTTGTATGACTCAGAACAATGATGCTTTTATTCTAGAACCCTATACTGATGGGATGATTATTGTGACTCGGCCACATATAACTGTATCAGGTATGCTGGCAGAAGTTATAGAACAGCTAACAAATGATGAAGAGGATGAATCTAGTAAATCTGGTCCTAAGTTTTTAGGAGTTGTTATTAATGGGGCAGATATTCCTGTAGAATTTCCATTGGAACCACTGGATGATTTGGATTTCTCGGAACCACAGATTGCTGACTCACCCAGACCGAGTATAGGAGCATCTACAGCAGGAGTCTTGAAGTCAGAAGTCAGAAGTTAGAAGTTAGAAGTTATATCATGTCCGGTAGCATCGTTTGTGTATAATAGAGGAGGAAGAAAAATAATTGCCCTTCGCTATCGCTACTCTTCAAGCACTTGACAAATCATCAGTAGGCCACCAACGAAAACAAGTGAGACCTGTTTGGGAGCGATTGCCTCCGGCACGTTTCACGAACGCTGTTTCATGATTGTTGATACATCGCTCAAAAACGATATCTTCCATCTGGGATAAATTTTCTTGCAGTTTGATTACAGATCGGTTCATTAATTATTGGCCAGAGTCGTTCGGCTGTTTGTAGTTCTGGTGTATGGGCTCTTATTAACTCCAAATGCAATCCAAGATTGAACTTTCAGTTTTTTACATCTCATGCCAACCTGCTCTGTCTAGCACTAATATCATGTGCTTATTTTTTCCTAAACCAAAATGTCGAGCACTCGTCAGCCAACACTTGGCTAAAAACAATAATATTGACCAAGGGCCTAAGCCACCAGTATGTTTCTCCTGACTGGGGATGTACTTGCCCCATAGAGCCAAAACCACTGAAAACGCCAATTTACCTCTGCAGTTGGTTGTACTCCCGCAGGTGTCCATACTCGTCGGAAAATTGGCTTGAGACCCAAACGATGTTCATCCATTGCCCAGAGTTCTACAGTGGCCTCTGGATACTCGGCTTTAACAAGTTCAAATCGATGAGAGAGTTTTCTTGCTCCGTCTTTACGGCGAGGAGACCTCGCCGCAGGCGGTGTGCTTTTTTCCATTTCTCTTGTTCGGTTGGAGTTGCCGACTTTTGATGCTGTGGTCGGGGGATTCGTAATCTATATTTCATTGACCGTAAATATTCCCATACACAGCGTCGATCAACTCGATGGTCAAAAAATTGCTGTTAACCAATCCCCCACCTTGCGCCCATTCCATAATCCTCCATCTGGTGCTTTCTCCTGGAGGGCCATTTCTAGGTAGGCTTGCCTTTCATCTGAAAGGAATCCCTTTTGCCCTGGATGTTGATGGCGACGATCTACCAATCCTTCTTTACCTTGCCGATTGTAGCGACGTGCAATTTGACGAATGGCCTCCAAACAATAGCCTGTGACTGAAGAAACGATTAGAGTGTTGTTTTTCCTTTTGCGCTTAAGCCAAATTATTTGGTATCTAGTCCTTTCTATTGGGTCTTGAGTGAGCTCGGTAGTTTCTTTCTAGTTCATCTATACTTAGGTGTTCTTGGATACTTAAGCGTCTTGGCTTGGAGGGCGTTCGCGAAGCGTGCCGGAGGCAATCGCTCCAGGGAATTATTTTTCTCCTCTTCAATTATACACAAACGATGCTACCGGACATGATATTAGTAGTTAAAATAGCTTTTTTCCTTACTATCTATAAATCTTATTTCAATAGGAATTTCATACCTTATTTCACCAATGCCAGATTTATTTCCTTGAAGAATAGAACGCTTGGACATAATACCAATTGAATAAATTTTTGCTAGACTTTACTTGAGTAGGGGGAGTGGAGGACTAGAGAGTAGGGGAGCATTTCAGTAGTAGATTATTTCATCTAAAAAATATAAAAATCATAGCCAAAATCACCAACGCCAAAATATGAAATCATTAATAGATGATTCCAAAGAGCTGATTAAAACTGTCAGTACCGATTTCGGAAGAGTATTTTATTCACAACCAAAAGGTTGTGCCATTCCCAAAAGCCTTAATGATTTGATCGAAGTGGTCAAAGGATGTTATGATTCTCAAACACCCATCATCCCAAGAGGTATGTCCCATTCTGCTAGTGGACAATGTTTGAGCCAGTCTGGAGTGGTTATTGACATGAAACAAATGAACAATATTCATGACATTGAATTTGATGGTGAGAAAGGTTTTATTAAAGCGGATGCAGGAATTACCTGGGAAAGATTGATAAAGGCTTGTTTGGAACAGAAAGCCGCCCCTCCTGTTCTCACGGACTGGCAGAAGCTTACCGTAGGGGGCACAATTTCCACAGGAGGACTTGGGTTTATGAGTCACCTTTACGGAATTCAGGCAGATATTGTTGATTAGTTAGAAGTGGTGACTGGAAAAGGAGAACTTGTGAAATGCTCATTAACAGAGAATCAAAACCTTTTTAAATTAGTAAGAGGTGGATTAGGTCAATATGGAATCATTGCTACTGTAACGGTTCAACTTAAAAAAGCACCCAAGGTTATGCATGTGCATAAGGCTCTAATTGCCGACACGGAAGAGTTTTCTCAGATAATGAATACAATTCGAGGTAGCCATCAATTTGAATGCATTCATTCTTTCTTAATCCCTCACGAAACCCATGAGTTTGTTAAAAAATTTGGACAAGAAGGCTATGAAAAGAACAAAGCGAAGTTTGATAAACTTTCCGAGAAAAAGTCTTTTAGCTACTTTATAGAAGTAGTTCAATATGAATATGAAGGCGAAAATTTTTCACAGGAAAAATTCATTGACAATGAATTCTCATTCTATGAACAAATAGATTTTTTTGAATATGTCACCAAGGAGCCACCTTTAATCACTACACAAAAAGAAAAAGGTCAGACGGCACATCCTGAGTTAGCAGTATTTATACCTGTCAATAAGTTTGAGTTGTTTATGACTCATTTTTTAAAAAAACACAAATCTGAAGACATG
The DNA here is from genome assembly GCF_010672085.1 of Okeania sp. SIO3I5. Lineage (GTDB taxonomy): Bacteria > Cyanobacteriota > Cyanobacteriia > Cyanobacteriales > Microcoleaceae > Trichodesmium. Next base: position 38,955 of record NZ_JAAHHT010000002.1, on the reverse strand, counting down.
GGTGACGGACCGGTGCTGATAATTCCGATTTCGTCCAAAGTCATTCAAGAGAGTGCTTTTGTAGCTTTGGAGGAAGATTTTTACTTCATAGGTATCCTTCGGAATGCCTTTCCCGATACGAAAGAAAATATAGCGTACTTAACGGCTTTAACTTTCCTGGCGGGAAGTCCCGCGCTCTCCATCCCCCCTAACCCCCCGTGCATAGGGGGGAGGGGGAGCGTCGGGATGAAAGCCTGGGCCCGGATTCGGATACCTTCATAAGCTAAACGTTGATATGCCCTTGACACTTTTAGGAGCATTTTGTTATTGTCAAAGTCAAAACAGGGGGAGGACATCACCTCTGTCATGCGCAGCGGTCAGGGTTTCCCAGACTGAAGAGTTCCGCGTTGTCCCGTAAGGGCAACGTCGGGAGTATGTCAAATGAAGACCTCTATGCATATACTCTTAGTGTAGGCGGAAAACGATATCCTTGTGATAGTTTAGTGTTTCCCAAAACAAATGAAGAATGGAAAGAGCATTTTGATGAGAAATGGGACTTTGTGGACGAGGGGAAAAACAATTATGACCCAAAACATATTTTGAAATCTTTACTTACTGTTCACAATAATATCTGTTAGCAATAATCCTATTAGAGTTTGTAAGTTCACAGGGTGACAAGCTGTCTTTAAGTCCTACCTAACAATGCTTTGAGGCAATATTCTTATGAAAGATACGCTTCTGCATTTGGCCTTGAGATTTAGAAGATTAACGAAGAAATAGGGTATTCACGCAAATTGCTTGCTAGTTATAGCAATGAGCGCTGGTGTGTTTACATGGTACAAATAATGATCAATATGTGCGACTCGTTGGCCACTAAACCAGGAACACTGGGTATAAATGGCCGTCCCAAGTCAACACATGAGGGGAACCTCGACTTGTGGATAACTCTTAATTCCTTAGTGGTGAAATTCCACCGCCTTGTTGTTGGGTAGAAAGCATAGGCCACGGGGTAGCGACTGAACATCAATCCCCGAAACTGGTCTAAACGGAATCAAAGCTTTAACTATCAAATAAGTGAGATTTCTAGCAGAGACTGACAAGTTGACGAACAGGAAGGTAGTCTTAAACTCTCGTTACGATAAGCCATCCCAAAGATAGCTATGGGGTGTAGGACGAAAGTCAGGGGGTTTTTGGATATTACTATGTATTGGGTAATATCGACAACCTTAATGAACCCTCCGGGAGACTTTACCCCACTTAAGTTAGTCGCAATAAAGAAATAAGGGAACGAGGAAACCTCTCGCTTGACACCTAAGAATATAGGTCGAGAACGAAGGCAAGCCATTCAAGGTCAATCTACGCATTTGGACGTAGGTCTTAGGGAGAGTAGGATTGGGTAAAAAGCTAAAATAATTGATAATTGATAATGAAAGAGTTTTTTTTAATCTCTAATTTTCTATCTAACTCCCTGATACTCTAATTATCCATTATTCATTATCCATTATCCATTAATTGCTGACGTACCCACTGTTAGACGTAATGTAAGGTAGCAATTAGCAATGAATAAAGCTAAAACACTAAAAAGCAGTTAACCACTAAGGACTCATTGAGTCCAAGGCGGAATTTTAAGGGTGTAGCCATGACAAGGGAAGTTTAGGAGAGGAGTCTTTTTGGAGGTGAAAGTCTCAACTAGAGGTTCTGAAGACGAGCAGACCCTATAAAGGGCAACCGGAAATGGGTTTGCTTAGTTTAACAGTATATTTGAAAGTATTGGTAATATTAGTAGAGTATACACTACACTTAATTACAGCAGTAGTGTATAAATATGTGAGCGCTCATTGCTATAGTATAGCGCTACGCGAAGCGTGAATAGGGAATAGTAAAGTGTCAAAGGGTTTTTCTTATAGGGAAATGCTCCGCAAACAGGATTTAGAAATGTCCTAACCTTTACTTCGACTGCTATACCTTAATATCCCATCCTCAACCCCTAATTTTTTCTGAAGGTAGGTTTGCTAAAAAGCTTACTCAAAAAGCTTTTCACCTTGCTTGTCACCCCTTGAGGTTTGTAAGTTTCTAGACAAATATTCATCTATCTATCAACTCACTTTTCCAGGTGTTAGTCGAGGGATGGATGGGTTCCCTAACGATATCCAATCGACCAAGAAAAAATAAACTTCAGTATTTCAATCCCGATGCTGAGTGCTAGAGGTACTGATAATATCATGTCCGGATCAGAGCCTGATAGAACGACCTTCCGCTTACGCGACCAAAAAACTTTTTCCTCCTTATACATTCAAACTCTCTTCTCTTCCCTCCTGACTCGGTCCTCCTGACTCGGTCCTCCTGACTCCTCCTTATTTATAACTATTCAACCGGACATGATATAACTGATAACTGATAACTGAAATGACCTTGTTCTCAAATTCATCTAAGCAAGGCAAAGATATTCTCAATATCCACTAATCTCCTTGAGGATATTCTTCCCACAAATTAGTTGTTTGGCGCAGACTGGAATGTTCTCCATTACCCATAATGATATGGTCAAGTAGAGGAATGGCTAAAAATTGCGCTCCTGCTAACAGTTGTTTGGTTAAATTGATATCTTCAGGACTTGCTTCCACATTTCCAGAAGGATGATTATGAGAAATAATTACTCTGCTTGCACCTTGACGAATCACTTCTCGAAAAATTTCACGGGGATGAGCTAATGTTTCTGTTGCTGTACCGATAGTAATTACCTGAGTTCCTAGTAGACGGTTATTTACATCCAAAAGTAACACAGCGAATTTTTCTTGAGTCTGCCACATTAAATCTTGACTCAAAGCATCAGCAGCAGCTTGGGGACTGTCAACAACTGCTAATTCTGGAGGGCGAGATTGAAATACTCTTTTTCCTAATTCAATGGCAGCAAGAATGGTTGTTGCTTTTGCTGTACCAATACCATGAATTTGAGTCAATTCTTGAACCGTAATATTGCGTAGAATTGAGAGGGGGTCACGCTGATATTGACTTAATTGATTTAATATGTATTGTCCGAGACCTACAGCAGAAAGTTTACCTTTTCCTTGACCCGTACCTAGTAGAATAGCAATTAATTCTGCAGTAGAAAGACTTTTCGGACCAGAGGCAATTAATCTTTCCCGTGGTCGTTCATTACTAGGTAAGTCTGCTATTCTGAGACTGTAGGTCATTTTAGTTATCAGTTATCAGTTATCAGTACCTCTAGCTGAAGTCGGAGGTTTGAAATACGATTATGTCAAGTTGTTAATTAGCCCAAGCATCAGCTTTTTGTGCAGCTCTTAAAATAAATGCGCCCATTTTTTCTACTACCTCTTGAGACATCCAATTTTCAGTAACTTGACGACAGAAAAATGTATAATCGCTACCATCATATATCATCGGATTTCTCAAAAAAGCAACTAAATTATTCAGATTATCTCGTGGTGGTGTTGCACCTTTTAATTTTTCCAACGATAGAGACACTGAAGGGTTTACTAAATTTGCTCCTCCCACATGACAATTTAGGCAATTTTTAGCAAATATTTGTTTACCCTCAGATAAATCTTCAGCAGAAAATTTCTTGGTTTCACCTTGTTCATTTACTTGAATTTCTACTGGTGTTTCTGCTTCTAAATATCTTTTTACATAAGAATCTACTGCAGCTTGAGCTGATTGAGTATCAAAAATTATTACTTGAACTATAATCAATATCATTAGTAGAAAACGAATCAGTAATGATTTATTCAACATACTACTTTTATTACTTTGTTAACTATAAATATCAAAGATAAATAAGAGATTTTAGATTAGGTTTAATGAACAGAGAACTAAATTTTTTTGTTTCCCTATCAAAAAACCAATAATCTAAAATCATCTATCAATATTTCAAAGACAAAAAATTTTAACGGTAGATTTTACCGCCTCCCCACTGTTTGCCTAGAACTTTAGGTTGTACAAGAATGTAACCAGCGATCGCGTATAAATCATCCTCTGTGAGATTTCTCATCTCTGGGAAAATATCAGCACTCTTGATACTTGGGTGTTCTTCAGATATCTCGGTAAACCCATCATAAGTAGTAGGGTTTTCCATATAGTCTATAAGACCTTCTATGTTATCTCGTGATGGATAGGCCAATGATAAAACTTCTGGATCTAAGGAAACATCGGGATTAGTTTTTGTGATTCCTCCGACATGACACTGAGAGCAAACATTATTAAATTCCTTTCTGCCTCTGGTGTATTCCTTAATAGTAAGTACAACTTCTTCACCATCCTCATTGAGAGGCAGAGTCCGATCGTTATCCGTTAATTCGGCGGCAGTGGCACTGTTGATGAACGTTTGAAATGTCAAGAATAGTATAGCAACTACAGCTATGAAAAATTTTTTCAAGTTTCTTCTCCTTAAAACTGGCAAGTTAATCAACTAAAACAGGTATGTTCATTACTGGAAATATTTCCGTAGGAACCTAAAGTAACAAAACTTCAGATTTATTGAACTTTAATCTAATTTTTATTTATCAGTGTTCAGGTGTCAATTAGTCAAGTCTTGAGCAAGTTTTCTTAGGAATCAGACTTTTGTTGTTGAGCTAATAAATGAGACATGATAGCTTTGGCATCCTCTAAGGCCAAACGAGTCTGAGAATGCTTATAAGAAATCCTCATTTGGTCACAAATACGAAGTATCTCATCTACATGGACATTAAAGTCTTCTGCTATTTCTTGGATTGATATGTCAGCAAAACCCATAACATTATTGAATTTAGAATTTAGAATTTAAAAATTTAGAATTTAGAATTTAGAATTCTAATTATTTAAGTTGAATATTATTATCAGTTGTTAATATATTATCTGGCTCTGTCTGAAAGGGTAAATGAGAATATAGTCCAGCTTCTAATGACTCAGCAGAACTAATAGTGGTAGAAAAAGGTTTATGGAGGCGGATTAACTGAGCCAGAGTTTTCTTTAATTGGGTACGAGGTACAATGGCGTCTACAAAACCATGCTCCAATAGATACTCAGAGGTCTGAAAGTTGTCGGGTAACTTTTCACGGACGGTTTGTTCGATCACTCGTCGTCCAGCAAAACCTATTGTTGCCTTTGGTTCGGCGATAATAATATCTCCAAGCATGGCAAAACTTGCTGTTACTCCTCCTGTTGTAGGATGAGTTAAAACGGGGATGTACAGGAGTTTAGCTTCTCGGTGTTGTTCGAGGGCGCCGGATATCTTGGCCATTTGCATTAGGCTTAACATTCCTTCTTGCATTCTTGCTCCACCAGAAGCACAAATAATTATTACAGGTAAATTTTCTTGAGTGGCCTTTTCAATTAATCGGGTCAGTTTTTCTCCCACAACTGAACCCATACTTCCTCCCATAAACCCAAAATCCATAACTCCCAAGGCCACAGGTTCAGTTTCAATGTTACCGATACCTGTTTGTACAGCATCTAGAAGTCCAGTTTTTTTCTGATATTCTTGGAGGCGATCGCTGTATGGTTTGCGATCGCGGAATTTCAAAGGATCTGTCCCTCTTACTTGTTCGTTTATTGGTATCCAGGTGTTACTATCTATCAACTGCTGAATTCGCTCATTGCTAGATACTCGTATATGGTGTCCGCATTCTAGGCAAACCATTTGATTTGCTTGGAGGTCTTTTGTGTAAGTTAGAGCGCCACAATTTTCACATTTAATCCAAAGTCCATCAGCAATTTCTCGTTCAGGTCTTTGTTCAGAGTTATGGGTAGATTTTCGGCGATTTGCAAACCAATCGAATAGAGACATTAAAATATATTTGAATTATTAGGTGATTAAAATTTTGTTTTGGTTAATTTGTGTATTTTACAGCTATTTAGGTAATACGTCTAGCAGTATATTTATGGCATTCATTAATGGATAATGGATAATAGATAATGGATAATTACCTCTCCCTTTTAGGGAGAGGATTGGCTAAAAGGAAAAAATTTATTTTTTTCCCCTTTACCCAAGAGGCTTTAAACCTGAATGATCTAATTATTTAATTGTTTAATTGTTTAATTATTAATTATTTCGGTAATAATAAAGATTAAAGATTAAGGTTAAAACAATGCTTTCAATTTGGCATTAATACACTGATGAAATATAAAAAACTGGTTGGAGGAAAGTTATTATACTAAGTTTCAATAATTAATAATTAACAATTAACAATTACCTCTTCTGTAATAGAAAGATTTGGTTAAAAGGAATTTTTTTATTCTCAAGGGGAGATTGGATATGGCGCCGGTAATCCATCCATCCAAGAACCAGTTTTTCTCCATGAATTAAGAGGCTTTATACCTTAATTTTTCGGTTACGTCAAAACTAAGAATTCAGAATTCAGAAGTAATCCCTGACTGAATTTCAGGATTTGCTCAAGTCTACACTCTTTGGTTCGACTGCTATACCAGAAGTTTTCATGGTTACTTGAATCAGGACTTATAGATTTTAAGTTGGGGTCATTTCAGTTATCAGCTCCAAGGGGAGACTTGATATTTTATTTTTGGGTCAATTTACTATCATTTAGATTGGTACTGACACAATGAAATTTTATAGTTAAGTTATAGAATTATTGCAATTATCGTGGAAACTTATGTTTGGAAATTGGTAGTGTGGCAATCAAAATGAGGGTTGAGAATTTAGGGAAAAAATAGATTTAAGTAAGTAGATAATATATCACTACCCCAGATAGCCGTCAAACCGGCTCCCATTCCTAAAAACGGTCCAAATGGCATTGGTTGTCGTCTATCTAGTAAAGATAAGGCGATCGCTGCTCCACCTACGAATGCTCCCATACCACAGGCAAGAAAACAAGCTAATAGTAAATATTTCCAACCTAACCAAGCTCCTATCATTGCTGCTAGTTTGGCATCTCCTCCACCCATAACTGTTTGCCCAAAAGCTATGGAACCTAATATAGAGATTAAGTCAAACAACCATAGACCAACTACTGCTCCGATAACACCTATCATTAGATAATTGATTAGATTATTTACTTGAAAATTTGTCTCTAATGTGGTAAGGATTTGAAAGCCTAAACCTAAGATTAATCCCGATTGGGTTAGGGGATTAGGCAAGGTCATGGTGTCTAAGTCAATCATAGACAAAGCTAGTAGCCAACTAAAAAATGCCCAATAGCCTAGGGTGGAGATGGTAATTCCAAATTTCCAGAAAACAATTAAAAATAGTAAGGCTGTGATTAATTCTACCACTGGATAGCGGATAGAAATAGGACTTCGACAATGCCCACAACGTCCGCCCAACCATAGCCAACCAAATATAGGGACATTTTCTGTTGCTTTTAATCGACTATGACATTTTGGGCAGTGGGAGGGAGGCCAAAGTATAGATAGTCCTGCGGGTATCCGATAGATAACAACGTTGAGAAAGCTACCGATCGATGCACCTAGGGCAAATACAATTAGAGTCATAACAATTCAAAATTCAAAATTATCAATTCAAAATTAAAGACAAATAACAATTCAAAATTAAAGACAATTAGTGTGGGCAAGTAAGCGCCACTATATTGAAGACCACCAAATTAAAGATTATGGTGGGGGTTGGTACCCAAAATTAATCAATTAAAAATTACCTTTTCCTAATGCCTGCATTTGGCATTTTTAATTTTGAATTCAAAAAATGGTCATTTATTTCAATTATCAGTTATCAGTATCTACAATCTGAAATAGGAGGCTGGAAATACTGAAGTTAATTCTTTTTATCCCTTATCCAAAGCTTATCAATTATCTACATCTTCATCAATAGACCTCTTGCAAAAGTTTAAATTAAATCAATTCAATATCTGAAGTGAACAATTTCATTCCCCTATTCCCTCCATACCTATTCCCTATTCCCTGACTTGTGCAAGAAGTCTAATAAATTTTTGATTCCATTAACTCTACAGGGACAAAAAATTCACCTGGCAATAATATTGGTTGTTGGGAAAATATTAGACCAGCTCGATAAGTAATGGGACTAATGGCCACACCCTGGGGCAGTCTAACTTGGTTAGGATGGGTCTCTAGATAAGTGCGATAGAGTAGTTTTGCTAATTTTTGTAGGGATGGAGTTAGTAATAGGGCAATATTTGAACCTGCGTACTTTGTGTACTTTACTGGTCTTTTTTGTGTAGGGTTTACCACGAGCAATCCTGATAGATATTTTATATAGCAGGGAACAGGGAAAAGGGAACAGGGAACAGTTGGAAAAGTATTTCCTAGTCTAAGATTCATCATCAGTCCATGTCCTAACCAATTCTTTCTTAGCTATAGAACCCAAATGGGTTCTATTTAACAAATTACAAGTCTAGTACCCATCTGGGTTTTATGATTATGGCAATCATTTTTCATAATTTTTCAGTTTCCTGAACCCTTATAGTTTTTAGGCTCCTTAAAACGGCTTTCCTGAAGTCTTTGTATTTTCAGAAAAGATCCTAAATGGGTTCTATATATTTGCTACTTTATTGGTATGGCGGATTTTATCTCAGTTAGGTAGAACTGTGAGGCGCAAAATGTCGGCACTACTGTCGTGTCTAGCCCTAAATTTTGCTTTAGTAAAGATGATACGATGTGGTTCCCTATTCTAAATTCTAAATTCTAAATTCTCTCTGAGATTATTATGGAAAAATTTTGTTTACAAGCTCCTTTTAAACCTACTGGCGACCAACCTCAAGCGATCGCTCAATTAACTTCTAATATCCAGACTGGACATAATTTTCAAACATTACTAGGAGCTACTGGTACGGGTAAGACTTTTTCTATAGCTTCTGTAATTGAAAATGTTGGCAGACCGACGTTGGTTTTGGCTCATAATAAAACATTGGCTGCTCAATTGTGTAATGAGTTAAGGGATTTTTTCCCTGATAATTCTGTGGAATATTTTATTAGTTATTATGATTATTATCAGCCGGAGGCTTATATTCCGGTGACGGATACATATATAGAAAAAACTGCTGCTATTAATGATGAGATTGATATGTTGCGTCACTCGGCAACTCGGTCTCTTTTTGAACGGCGGGATGTAATTGTTGTGGCTTCGATTAGTTGTATTTATGGTTTAGGAATTCCGGGAGAATATTTAAAAGCAGCTATTCCTTTGCGAGTAGGAGAAGAAATAGATCAACGACAAATTTTGAGGGATTTAGCGACAGTTCAATACACCAGAAATGATTTAGATTTAGGTCGAGGAAAGTTTAGAGTTAAGGGCGATGTTTTGGAAATCGGACCTGCTTATGAGGATAGAATTATTCGGGTAGAATTTTTTGGGGATGAAATAGATGCTATTCGTTATGTTGACCCTGTAACTGGAAAAATTATCCAAAGTTTAGAATCTTTAAATGTATATCCAGCGCGTCACTTTGTTACTCCTGAAGAAAGATTAGAAGAGGCTTGTAATGATATTGAAGTGGAATTAAATGAGCAATTACAGGAATTAGAAAAAACAGGAAAGTTGTTAGAAGCTCAACGTTTAGAACAGCGTAGTAGATACGATTTAGAAATGTTGCGGGAGGTGGGATATTGTAATGGAGTGGAAAATTATTCTCGGCATTTAGCAGGTAGAAAAGCGGGGGAACCGCCGGAATGTTTGATTGATTATTTTCCAAAAGATTGGTTATTAATTATTGATGAATCTCATGTGACTGTTCCGCAAATTCGAGGAATGTATAATGGTGACCAAGCTAGGAAAAGGGTTTTAATTGAGCATGGTTTTCGTTTGCCTAGTGCAGCAGATAATCGACCTTTAAAATCTGAAGAATTTTGGCAAAAAGTTAATCAATGTATTTTGGTTTCTGCTACTCCTGGAAATTGGGAAATAGAAAAATCTGAGGATAGAATTGTTGAGCAAATTATTCGTCCGACTGGTGTTATTGACCCGGAAATTTTTGTGCGTCCGACTGAAGGTCAGGTTGACGATTTATTAGGTGAAATTAGGGAAAGGGTTAAGTTGGAAGAGAGGGTTTTAATTACAACTTTAACTAAGCGAATGGCTGAAGATTTGACTGAATATTTGCAGGAGCAAAATGTGAAGGTTCGTTATTTGCATTCTGATATTAATTCTATTCAAAGAATTGAGATTTTGCAGGCGTTGCGAGAGGGAGAATTTGATGTGTTAATTGGGGTGAATTTATTACGGGAAGGTTTGGATTTACCAGAGGTTTCTTTAGTAGCTATTTTAGATGCGGATAAAGAGGGATTTTTACGAGCAGAACGTTCTTTAATTCAGACTATTGGTAGGGCAGCACGTCATGTCCGGGGTCAGGCTATTTTATATGCAGATAATTTGACAGATAGTATGATTAAAGCCATAGATGAAACGGAAAGAAGGCGAGGAATTCAGTTGGCATATAATAAGATGAATAATATTACGCCGAAGCCTGTTGTGAAAAAACAAAGTAATGCAATTTTGGCATTTTTGGATGTGTCGCGACGTTTAAATTCTCAACAGTTGGAAGAGGTTTATGAACAGGTAGATGAGTTGTCTTTGGATGACGTTCCAGAGTTGATTAAAAAGTTAGAAAGTCAGATGAAAGAAGCGGCGAAAAATTTAGAATTTGAAGAGGCAGCTAAATTGCGGGATAGAATTAAATATTTGCGGGATAAATTAGTTGGTCATTAGGTTAAATAGATTTCTGTACTAGAAAAGTTCTGAATTTAACAAGAGCAGATTAGTAATATGGTAGTTATCAGGTTATATCATGTCCGCTGGTATCGTTGGTGTAAACTCAAGGGTGAATTTTACCGGAAATTTAAGTTTTTTTCTGGCTCTTAAGTATTCCTGCCAGTTAAGTGTTCCCTCCTCCCTCCTCCCTGTTCCCTGTTCCCAGTTAAGTGTTCCCTACCTTTGCTATACAATACCGATGCTACCGGACATGATATAATTTCTGGATCAGAATTGATTGGATTTTTAATTTTCACCAGATGTCTAATGCATGAATTTAGAATTTAGAATTTTGAATTCCGCGTAGCGGCACTAAGCGGATTTGGTATAAAATATATTGAGCGTTCGATATAAACTATCCACTATCCAAATTAGTCACAGCAAAAATTTAACTTCTGACTTCAACTTGGCTAAAGATGAAACATTTTTTTATACCGAATTAAGGAGATTTGATATAATATCATGTCCGGTAGCATCGGTATTGTAAAAGGGTAAGAATTCAGAATTTCCTACGGAATGCTCCGCAAACAGAATTCTGAATTTAGAATTTAGAAATTTGGGATGAAAACTTTAGTATTCTTGGAATTAAGGGTATTAACCCCGAAACAACTTAAATTTCCTGTAGATATGAACCCTGTGGAATAGGCATCTTGCCTGCGGCGGTTTACACGGGACAATACCAGCGGACATGATATGACATAAGATTTTCGGGACATTGATTAGAAACTCATCATTGATTTTTTTATTTTCCTACCTTAAATACTTCTTAATAGCCCTCTTGAGCTTTTTTTTTACAAACAGTCTCTTAACTATAGCAATTCCCAAGAAGCGTGAGGTACAAAATTCCTTGGTTTTAGGGAACACTTAACTGGGAACACGAACAAATAAAGATAGGTGTACCTCATTAGGCTGAGAAACGCTATATACTTTTTTAAACTTAAAAGTTTAAATTTAAAACAAATCCTAACAACTAGATTTTGCAGCAGTTTTCACCCGATTTGGATTCATTGCTGCTTTGGGATAAGCAATACGTTTGTGATTGTACTGTTCCCATACCTGTACAAAAATTTCTGCAATACTCGACATCTCTCCCCTCGTCAAACCAGAATCAACCAATTGATTATCTTGCCAACGTGCCCGCATAATTTTCTTCACCATCTGTAGTGCATCCTTATGAGTTGCATCCTTGAGCGATCGCAACGCTGCTTCACAAGAATCTGCCAACATCACAATAGCTGTTTCCCGTGACTGCGGAATCGGCCCTGCATAGCGAAAAAGCTCTTCCTTAATCACCTTTGCTTTCTTCTCAGCCCTTTGCTTGGCTTGGTAATAGAAAAAAGCAATTAACATTGTCCCCTGATGTTCGGGAATAAACGCCCTAATAGCCTTTGGTAATCGATGCCTACGAGCCATCACCAACCCTTCAGTAACGTGCTTTCTGATAATTTCTACACTCACCCACGGATCGTTAATTTCATCATGCTTATTCGGTCCACCCATTTGATTTTCAATAAAACCTAATGGATCGTGCATTTTACCAATATCGTGATACAAAGTACCCGTTCTCACCAATTCCACATTGCAACCAATTTCTCGTGCTGCTGCTTCCGCCAAACTTGCCACAAACAGAGTATGCTGAAAAGTACCAGGTGCTTCCGATGCCAAACGCTTCAACAGAGGGCGATTAGGATTAGCCAACTCAGACAAACGGATCGGAGTAATCAAATCAAATAAATGCTCTAAATATGGACTCAAACCCAAAGCAACAATACTCCAAACCAGACCTGTTAGTGCTTGCAAACCTACCGGAACTACGATCGCATACCATAATAATCCTGGAGTAGCACGAACAATTAAAGTTGTCAACAAATACACCGTACCTTGAGTTAACCCCACCCCTACTCCTAAAAGTGCTTGTTCCTCACGCGATCGCATTTTTTCTGCTACCAAACTACCAACAATACCAGCAGCAGCACTAGCAAACCAATCTATTTTGCCAACATCCATACCAATAGGCAGTACCACAGATATCAAAGTCACCAATGTTACTCCCATAGTTGAACCGTAGAAATTTCCCACCAACAAACCAATTGCTGGCAAACTACTACTCCAAGGTACTCTCAACGCCACCAGTAATGGCGAACTCAAACTCAACAACAATAAAAGTATATGATCTCTGCGCCTCAAACAGGGTTTAAATTTTCTTCCTACTATAACTACTATACCTACAGATCCACTCACAATGCATACAAATACTACCAAGCTACGCCAATTCACTCTACGGCGACTCAGAGCAAAATAATCCAAGAGTACAAATGCCTTACGGTTAATTCTTTCTCCTGTTTTAACAATAACTTCTTTCTTGCGGACTTTATACTGTACAGGTTTAACATTTTGTGCTGCCAACTCTACTAATTCCTTACTTTCATCTTGATCTTTAGCTAAATTAGGCTCCAAAATATTCTTCAAAATCTTAACTGTTAAATCTTCAGTTTCCAACGGCACCACACCCGCGACTTGCACTTTTAGCCCCTTAACCCATTCCTGTTTAGGCAAATTTGGCGATATTCCTTGAGTCAACATTCGCTCTTTTACTGTTTCAATACCTATCTGAGTTTTTTGCCAAACCGCATCAGACAACTCTAGTAAAGTGCGATCATATACCTCATACCCATCATTTTCTTGCTCTTGAGCCAAAAAATTCGTTGCGTTTTCATAAAAATTGCGAGCTTGTGATACTTCCTCTAAAACTCTCAAATAATTTTCAAATAAACTCTTTTTGCGATAAGTCAGTAACTCGGAAATTGCTTTTTGATCTCTACTAGCGATCGCTATAGAACTATTTTCTTGATTACCTGCCGATCTTGATTTTACCTCTGACAATTTCTCCTCTGTTGAAGTTTGCCATATAACATTATTATTTTCACTTGTAACTTTTACTGCACTTGGAGTCGAGCTAGCAGCAGCAGTTCTTTCTAAGGATGGTCCAGGAGGTCTTTCTTGTAACTCTTCCTCCACTATTTTTTGAATAGCTTGCCACTTTTCTTGAGAAACTTGACGTAGATATTGTTGAGTATTTGTTGATAATATACCTGTGTTTACAAAAGGAAAATTAGCAACTATCTCCCTAGCTCGATCGCCCAGCGTCAGTATTTCTGCTAATTCTTTGTCTACTCTCTGATTAACCGAACTATCGATCGTCAATACAGTTATATCCCCAAGTCTAGCTGACTCGCGTTTCTCATCAGTAAGTTTACGATCGATAACCGTGGCATCTTCAGGAACCCGGATAGTTTTAGGAGCAATAGTTCCTTCTTTTAACTCTGGCTGGTTATAATAACGTTGACCCATAGTAGCAGTTAGAGATACTATTGCTACTAGAATCAACATTGGCGAAGTTGCCAATGTTGACCAACGTGATATTTTTTCTTTTTTCTGGGGTTTAAATAAAATCCCAATTAAACGTGTCAGATACATATTTCTTGATGTCAAAACATCATAGAGTTTTCAATATCCACTAGCTGGGTGAGAGCGAGGACGAATTACATTGCTTGCTGCAACCGCAGAAACTAGATTTTGTGTAACATTATTTAGATCGTAAACTCCACACCAAACTGCCCAAAGGGTTTTTGCCAACTTCATAATCTCCACTTCATCCTTCATTCCCAAAAGTTCAACCCCCATTTTTTGTCGCCATTCCACAGGAAGTCCAGCACTACTGTTATAAGCTCCTGATAAAATACCTACTATAGTACAAGTCTGAGTTGACCATGCTGTTCTTGCAGAACGCAATACTGCTAAACCAAAGTCTTCCGGGGTACTTAGGAAACAGTATAAGGCCAAAGAAATAGGTATAAAAAAAGCAGAAGATAGGGATCTTTGTTGACCTTCATCAAATATTTGCTGTTTCTCAAGAAATTTAAAATTTTTCGACAAATGAGTTATTGCTGAATCTAAATTTGCTCCCTGATGAATTAATTTTTCTACTTGTCTAAGTTGCCCTACTAATGGTTCTTTTTCTCCAATATAGTCGATAATTTTGGGTATGAGAGTCAAAGGGTCTAATCTCTCTGTCAAGGCTTGGGCTATTATATACCCAACTACTAAGTTGCTGAGATTTATTTCTAAACAATTTTGCCAAACATTTCCCCATTGCTGCAATTTTTCTTGCAGTTTAAATTCATCTTCATGGTAAATCAAGGAAACTGGCAAGCTCGCAATAATTGTATTACCGACTTTATTTATATAGTTAAAATTCGACTGCTTATTATTAACTCTCCCTACTAATTTTTCTAATTCTATTTCAGAAGATTTTATTGGGTTCAACTCATAAGTTGAGTCTTTTTGATTCTCCCACTTATATTGCCATTCTCTATAAACTTTTTGCCAATCCTCTTCATTAAGTTCCTTTTTTCTAATTAAGCTCTCTGCACAATTAACTGTAATTTCTCCCCATTTTTGTAAGTAGTTTTTCTCTAACTTTGATAGGTTAAATTTATTCCAATCTACAAATAATTTATAATTTTCTCTATTTTTCTCTAGTTGATAATTAAATTGAGAACCTACATAATTTCCTAAAGCTGCTCCTAATAAAGCTCCTTGAAATTTACTTAAGAGAGAATGCTGCATTATTTTTTTATTAATTTTGTATTTTACCTATTCTTTATTATTTAATTTTCTTATACTATTTATACTATTTATACTTTTATATTACTACTCACTCACAAACAATCTTCTACATCCATAATAATTTAATTCTTATCAGGAGTATATAATATACTTAAATCCTAGTTATAATTGTATCAGTATAGTTTTTTTTATAATAGTTATTCCATAATAATGATTAGTTATAAGTCAGCTATATAGTTTCTTCTTTTTTTGATTGTGCCAAGATTTAGTTTGATTTACTTTATCTCATCGACATCAAAAACACGGAGTTGGTAATTGGTAAGACCAATTTTATCAATGTTTTCTACAAATAGTTATGGTATTTATTAGAATTATGAATTCTAAATTCAGGAGTTAGAATGAATATATTTAATACCATTTTTGATTTTTTAAATCATTTTTTTCATCAAATATACTTTCATATAAATAAAGTTTTTTTATGGTACTTATTATTTTTAACATTCTTTTTTCAAAATGGTATAAGATGATTTTCAACTAGGGGTGATACCCATCACTTACTCTGGTTAGATATTTAGAGGTATCAGAGACAGGTTTTCTTAAAGTTTCATCTTTTGATTTACCAACCCCAAAAACACTATATGGTTTCCTTCTTCAATAAATAGGCATAATCAACAAACGTTTGGCAAAAGTTGTCATCTTTTATCATTAGAAGATAGGAGAATAGATAAGGCATTATGTAGGCAAGAAGCAATAATAGAATCAACCAGTACATCATTTGAATTAGTGGTTGTGTTTCCTTTCTTGCCAAAATAAAACATAAAATGGCAGGTTAAAATCCCTACCACCATACACCTTGATTTTGCCTTTAATCTATATCTTAAGTGATTTGAATCAAAAAATTTTTAGCCACATTTTGGATAACTATTTTTTAACCCCCCCTATTTTGAAGATAATTAACTATTGCTTTTAGTCCCAATATATAGCTATCTTTGCCAAAACCACTAATTTGACCAATAGCTACTGGTGCAATAAAAGAATGATGTCGAAATTCTTCTCGACGATAGATATTACTTAGATGAACTTCTACTGTGGGAATATTAACCCCAGAAATAGCATCTCTAATAGCAACACTGGTATGGGTATATGCACCAGCATTAATAAGTATGCCTTGGTGTTGATCACTGGTTGAGTGAATTGCATCCACCAAGACACCTTCATGATTAGACTGCAATATAGAAATTTTTACCCCAAGAGCTTCAGCCTCTTGTTCTAACAGTCGATTTATATTATCTAAAGTTACAGAGCCATATATTCCTGGTTCCCGCAGACCCAGGAGATTCAAATTTGGCCCATGTAAAACTAAAATGCTAAACAAATAATCTATGGGTTGAACTATCGGGTTATCAACGACGGGAGCGGTCGTTTACTGGAATAGGAATAAGTTCTGGTTCTGGTTCTGCTTGTGGGCCTAACAAAGCCTCAACTAGCTTCCGAGTCCATTCCTTTAATTTTTCTAAGACTTTTTCAATGTAATCCATCAATATTTTATTCCCGCTGGGTACTCTCACCATACTTATTTTTTTGTATTTATATAGTGAGGGGTAAGCGGGGCGGGAGCTACCGCTTCCCTTTTCAGATAAAGTTATTGGAAGATTCTCACAATTTAGCCAGAGAAAATACTCATCGTGGCCTTTTGTTTGTTTATCTTTACTTTTATATTAACACTATTTTTATTGTGGGTTTAGATGGCCATTTAGTAACAATCGGTTTATTTAATAAAATTTTGGACTAAAACCCAAATCTCAGCTCTTTTTTGTTACTGTTATATAACTTAATTATAATCAAATTTTCTGATGTTGTTCTGTTTACTTAGATAGCTGTAACTTTCTTCTCAAAAGGTCAAGAGCTGTAGAAATACTAACTCTTCTAATCCAATCGCGATCGCGTAAATGACTGAAACGGTATTCAAAACTTTCTACTTCATCTTTTGAGCTAGCTATGCCAATATAAACTAAGCCTACAGGTTTAGTATCAGTTCCACCTCCAGGTCCAGCAACACCAGTAATACCAATTCCCCAATTAGTTCCTAACTTCTTAACTACTCCACTTGCCATTTGCTTTGCTACTCGATGACTAACAGCACCTTCAGCAATTAAATCTTGCTCACTAACATCTAAGAGAGTAATTTTTACTTGATTTTCATAAGCAATAACTCCACCATAAAAATATTTTGAACTGCCTGGAATAGAAGTCAACATACTACCTAAACCACCACCTGTACAAGATTCTGCTACAGCTAAAGTTTCACCTCTATCTAACAATAATTTCCCTACTACCGAAGCTAGAGATTCATCGTTCATCCCATAACAATCAATTCCTGCAATATCTCTTATTTCTTGTTCTACAGGAATAATTAATTGATCTGCTAATTCTTGAGACTTAGCACGAGCAGAAATCCGTAATTTTACTTCTCCATAATTAGCATAGGGGGCAACAGTAGGATTTTCCATTTCTAACAATGGAGCTACCTTTTCTGCTAAACCTGATTCTGAAATACCCCAAAATTTCAAAGTTCGACTATATATTGTTTGGTCACACCAACCTTGACTTTGCATATAAGGTATGGCAGTTTCTTGCCACATTGACTTCATTTCCGTAGGAACTCCGGGAAAAGTCATTATTGTTACATCTGCTACTGGTTGCCAAATAATTCCAGGAGCTGTACCTATAGGATTTGGTAGAATATTTGCACCTTGGGGAATTAAAGCTTGTTTCCGGTTACTGGCAGTCATAGTTCGACCCCGACGGGCAAATTTTTTGGTAATATCTTCTATAATTTCGGGTATTTCTATCAATGGGGTATCAAAAAAGTCCGCGATTGTTGCTACGGTTAAATCATCTGGCGTTGGGCCTAAACCTCCTGTGAAAATTAATATTTGGGAGCGTTGAGTGGCGATCGCTAATACTTGTTTAATTCTGTCTGGATTATCTCCTACTACGGTTTGATAGTAATGAGCTATGCCTAAATTTGCTAATTGTTTGGCTAAAAATTGAGCGTTACTATTTAAGATATCTCCTAATAGTAGTTCTGTTCCAACACATATAATTTCTGCAATCATGTGGTTACCCTTATTTATTTTTTAAATTTTTCTTGGTAAAAAAACTGCTAAATATCCAGTTTAAGATAACTCTAGCCTTAAGAAATGATTTCTGAAAAAAAACTGTAGGGGGAATGAAAATATTTTTAGTTTTACACGCTCGGATAGATGGAAAGATTTGATGAGAGAAAAACAATCATTTATGGAGAGCTTCACATTTAGGAAAATATTTCTGGTCTTGCTTGTCGGGAAATTTTCTAAATACTTGATTGTCTATGAACCAGAAAAATTGATTGAATAAAAAGTCATGTGTAGGGGCGAACGACCCCTTATAATCTTTATGATATCACAAAAATTGCGAGGATAGTGCCGAAAATTTTTTGAGCCGCCGATTTTTTTTGGGTGCTTCAGAAAATGAAAATGTTTTTAGTTTTACACGCTCGGATAGATGGAAAGATTTGATCGGGGAAAAACAAGCATTTATCGAGAGCTTCACATTTAGGAAAATATTTCTGGTCTTGCTTGTCGGGAAATTTTCTAAATACTTGATTGTCTATGAACCAAAAAAATTGGTTGAATAAAAAGTCATGTGTAGGGGCGAACGACCCCTTATAATCTTTATGATATCACAAAAATTGCGATGATGGTGCTTCAGAGAATGAAAATGTTGGTAGTTTTATATTGAGGATAGATGGAAAGATTTGATGAGGGAAAAACAATCATTTATGGAGAGCTTCACATTTAGGAAAATATTTCTGATATTGCTTGTCGGAAATTTTCCTAAATACTTGATTGTCTATGAACCAGAAAACTTGATTGAATAAAAAGTCATGCGTAGGGGCGAACGACCCCTTATAATCTTTATGATATCACAAAAATTGCGAGGATGGTGCCGAAAATTTTTTGAGCCGCCGATTTTTCTAGGGTGCTTCAGAGAATGAAAATGTTGGTAGTTTTCCATTGAAGGATAGATGGAAAGATTTGATGAGGGAAAAACAAAAACATTTATCGGAGTTTCCCGCCAAAAAGTTAATTCAACCCCCCTACTTGTAGTTTCTTCCTGCACTTCCCACACTCTGGTTTTTTCAGCAAACCCTAAATATTGCTTAGAGCTATACTACAAACAAAAATTATAGCTGAATGTTTATATCTAAGCTTGTTTTTGTTTCCAAACTTTCCAACTTGTATAAGCTAGTAAACCTGTAGCACTAAAAGCATAAATTGCACCACTAGGAAGACCTGAAAAAGCCATTGCTAAACTTCCCACCCAAAGCGTTAATGAATAAATAAAAAAAACTGTCAATCTTTGGGATAAACCAGCATCTAATAAACGATGATGTAGATGACGTTTATCTGCAATAAAAGGAGATTTACCATTTCGTAAACGGTCTAAAATTACAGCCGACATATCTAAAATTGGTACTGCTAAAATTAGATATGGCAAAACAACAGAAGTAACCGCCGTTGTTTTTACTAAACCTATTACTCCTACTCCTGCTAAAGTAAATCCTACATAATAAGCTCCTCCATCTCCCATAAATATTTGGGCAGGATTAAAATTATAACGGAGAAAACCTAATGCTGCACCAGCTAAAGCAGCAGCAATTAAAGCTGCTGCAGGTTGATCCATAAATATACTAACAATTAACATTACAAAAGCTGCAATACCAGAAACACCGGCAGCTAAACCATCTACACCATCAATCCAATTAATAGCATTTGCCATCCCTACTAACCAAATCACAGTTATGGGCAAGCTCAATATATTAATATGTACTAATCCATAAAAAGGAATAGTCAAAAACTCAATTTGTACTCCAACTATCCAGGCCATACTAGCAGCAATTATTTGGGTAAATAACCGAAATAGGGGTGATAAACCAAACAAATCATCTGCTAAACCAATAACAAAAAAAGCTACACCACCCACTGTGACACCCCAGATTTCAAACTCTTTTTCAGGAGGTAGAATATTGCCATTAGTATCTATAAATCCACCTAACCACCAAACAATTAAAAGGGCGATTAGGCTACTAATAAAAATAGAAACTCCTCCCAAACGTACCATTGGTTGTTTATGAATTTTACGACCGCCAGGAGGGTCTACAAATCCAATTCTGAGAGCAATTTTTTTGATCATTGGTGTAATTAAAAGTACGAGCAAAGTCGAAATAACTAAGGTAATTAAATGGTAGAAATAATTAGGTATCTGAAGTAATGGAGGGTTAAGAGTTAATAATAAATTATTAGTTTGGGATAGTATCATCAGAATATTTTGCCACTAGAAGTCAATAGGTTTTGATTGTATAAAATTAATTTTTTTTTCTAATAGTTGGGCAGTTATACCAAGAAAGTATTCTGTAAAATAAATCTAAATAAATGCCTCACATATCTAGTATTCGGTGGGTTACGGTAACTAGAGAAAATTATTTTATTTTGTGAGATTATTCCCGCCAATTCAAGTCGGCGACAGCCGAAACTAACCCTAAATAAAGGTTTAATTTTTGATTTATAGATGCCCTATAAATATAATTATTTAAAACTATAGTGCTATCCTATTCAGTGATCAGTATCTTCTACTTAAATAGAAGGGTTTAAATCTGAAGTTTCCTTTTTTATATCCATGAAAGAGGAGACTTAAAACTTTAATTTAGGGCTTGCTAATTAGGGTTTACTGAAAAAGTATGTTGGTGAAGGCAGGGAATGGGTAATGGGCAATAGGCAATAGTTACAGCCGTTAATTTTTCTACATTTTTCCAATTTTTTCGGAGTAAAAATTCAAAGTTTTCAAGATTAATTTAGTAATTTTTTGACACTTTTTTTGAGCCGAAAAAGCCTTGAAGCTTGAGCTATCAATGCTTTCAAATTTAATCAGCAAGCCCTAATTAAATCTTAAAGCATTTATCAATAAATATTTTACCCTTTTTAGGTATTTTAAAGAGTACCTGGTTTTCAGCTCTTCATGCTCAAAAAGTTAGCATTTTTGGCGCATTGTTGGGCAAAAAAATTACTCCCGTACGGACGTTTAGCTAACGCACAACTTTCATATAGGGAATGCTCCGCAAACGTTAACGCTGCGCGACATTTTTGCGGAGCATTCCGGAACGGAAAACGCATTAATGCTCAAGCAACGTCCCTACCCGCTCCCCTACTCCTTAAAAAATACTTTTTCAGCAAACCCTATTTATTGCTTGGAGGAAGAATGTTAGCTGATTTATCCAGAATAAAAAACTACTTCAGTACCAAGTCTATTAAGCATTCTCAAAGCAAACTTAGCCCATAATATTGCTCACAAAGGAGCAACTAATAAAGCGGTGGTCAAATGACTGCCGTTTTATTATTATTTACACTGATTTACTCCTATCTAGTTGCTAGATGAAACTAGACTAGACTAGGAACTTTAGCCATCAGATGAGGATAGAGAGGAAAGCGATCGCACAATGATGCTACCCTGTCTCGACACTTTTGAGCTACCCCTTCATCTTCTGGATTTAGTAATCTTTCAGCAATAATATCGCCTATTTCTGTAAATTCAGCAGTTTTCAACCCTCGACTTGTCATTGCTGGAGAACCTAGTCGGAGGCCACTGGTAACAAAAGGAGACTCTGGGTCAAAAGGTACAGTATTTTTATTAGCAGTAATATTTACCCCACTCATCAATTTGTCTGCTTTTTTGCCTGTCATACTTACTGATCTTAGATCCACTAACATAACGTGATTTTCCGTACCGCCAGAAACTATTTTCAATCCGCGTTTTTGCAGTTGGGTTGCTAGAGCAGTAGCATTTTCGATAACTTGGCCGGAATAAGTCTTAAATTCTGGCTTTAAAGCTTCCCCAAATGCGACTGCTTTGCCTGCAATAACGTGTTCTAAAGGACCGCCTTGAGTTCCGGGAAATACTGATTTATCGAATTTTTTCCCTAATTCTGGGTCGCGGGTCAGGATTAAACCGCCTCGTGGCCCTCTTAAGGTTTTGTGGGTGGTAGTTGTTACTACGTCACAGTGAGGGAGTGGGTTAGGATGATGACCTGTTGCTACTAACCCGGCAATATGAGCAATGTCCGCTAATAAATAAGCTCCTACTTCATCGGCGATCGCCCGGAATTTCTCAAAATCAATTATCTGAGAATAGGCAGAGTAACCGCAAATCAAAAGTTTAGGTTTATGTTCCTTTGCCAATTCTAGAACTTGGTCATAATCTATAGCTTCTGTTTCCTGACTTACACCATAATGATGAACTTTGAACCATTTACCAGAAATGTTCACTGGGGAACCGTGGGTCAAATGTCCACCGTGGGATAAGTCCATTCCCATGATGGTGTCCCCTGGTTGTAACAAGGTGAGGAACACGGCAAGGTTCGCCTGCGCACCAGCATGGGGTTGTACATTGGCATGGGCAGCTCCAAATAATTCTTTTGCACGATCTATGGCTATTTGTTCGATTTCGTCTATAAATTCACAGCCGCCGTAGTAACGTTTACCTGGGAGACCTTCGGCATATTTGTTGGTGAGTACGGAACCTTGGGCGGCCATTACTGCTGGTGAGGTAAAATTTTCACTGGCAATTAGTTCTAGGTGGTCTTGTTGGCGTCCGTATTCTTTTTGAATTAGTTCGGCTACTAAGGGGTCAGTATCAGCTAGAAAGTTAGCGTTAATCATATTTGGTATTTTTTGAGGTTACATTACTACATTATTAAATATATGCCCCACACTAGCACTTAAATTTCTAGTGTGGGGTGGAGGAATTTAGTTGATCGGGACTTACGCATAGACACTATATATAGCGTTCTAAAACTAAGACGTTATAGATATATAGTGTTTAAGACTCAAAAATGCGTAAGTCATGTTTATATTAGCGGAACTATGGTTAATTGACTTTTAGAATTGGTTTTCAATAACTAATTCACTCAATGGTAACTGTCCAGGTTTTGGCCAAGAATCTTTAACTTTTTTGCCAATAGCTACCATAGGACCCATTACATGATCTTTGGGTAAGTTAATTAATTCTGCTAGTTTCTCAATATCAAAACCAATCATTGGGCAGGAATCATAACCTATGGCTTTTGCTGTTAACATTAAGGTTTGCATTGCCATACCTATTGAACGTTGAGCTTCATCTCGCTGTAGCCATTCACGTCCTTGATGGAAAGGTTCTATCATACCTACAAGTTGCTTGGCGACTTGCTCTGGAGCATTTTTCCAGTAGCGTTCGGGTTCTTTTTCCCAAGCTTTCACATCTGCTGTAAAGAGAATTAGCAAGGAAGCTTCTGTTATTTGTGCTTGATCGAAACCAAGTTGTCGGACTTGTTTTCGTAGTTCTGGGTCTCGAAGAATAACGAAACGCCAATGTTGAATGTTAAAACTGGTGGGAGCTTGAATTGTTGTCTCCAGAAGTTTTTGTTCTTCTTCGGGTGTTATTTTATGGTTCGGATCGTAATGTTTTACAGCGCGGCGTTGATAAATTGCGTCTAGAGCATCCATTGAGTAAAACTCCTCTTGATAAGTTTAAGATTCAGAAACTAAGTTTTTCTGTAAAATGAAAAACTCAGTCTCCCAATTTGGGTTCTCTCTGTTAGGCAACGGTTGTGTTAAATTCTACCTGAAATTAGGATCGAAAAATCTACTTAATTTTTAAGTCCCAAAATAGCGGGTCATTTTCAGTTATTAGTTATTAGTAGCGATCGCTAAAGTCTCTAGATATTGAGGAAAAAACCCGGTTTCTGGGTTCGCCTGGGTAAGTCCTAATAATGCTCGAATTGTAGCAAACATTTATTAAGCTATCTTATGTCAAGTATGAATATATATTATATTAAGTCCACAGGAGCTATTGCCTCTCAGCAGGTGGACTGAAACGAATTTCTATTCGCCGTCTTTGTTGCTGTGGACTGCGCTCTACTCTCGCATATTCTCCTGAAGGTAGATAAAGTTGTGCTGCTGAATAAGCTCGGAATTTTAATCCTAGTTGCTTTAAACGAGGGTTTTTTTCAAGTTCTTTTACTACTGCTAGAGCGCGCATTAAACCTAAGTCTGCATTTGAACCTGGCGTGAGATTACTAATATTGTTATTACTAATAGCAACTCTTTCTAACTCATCATCTAAATTACCTCCTTGAAAAAGATTTTGTTGACCATCAGTATGACCAATTACTTGTACGATATAGCCTTCTTTTCCTTGAGCATAATTTTCGATTTGCTTTACTAAATCGTTGCGAATAAAATTAATTAATCCATCAGATAATTCGGCACTACCAGATGCAAATTTGCGGTTAGATGCTTCTGTAATTTCAATTGGTGGCTGGGATTTTAAGCTAGAAATTTCTGATTTTAAGCTAGAAATTTCTGATTTTAATCTACAAATTTCTGAGTCTTTTTTTATTAATTCATTATTCAATATTTTATTCTCTCTTATAACCTCTTGAAGTTGAATATTTACTATACCAATATTTTTATTTAACACTCCCGATTTAAGTAGTGCCAGGAACAAAAATAAGCTCAAAATTATAAAGGCGCTAGACATCAAATCTGTAAAAGATTGCCAGACATTGAGAGTTTTATTTAACCTTGAATATCGTGAGCGGCGACTCATAATTTTTACTCCTCAATATTTGCTTAAAAATATAATTTTTTTTGAGAATTCAATACAACTACAACAAGTAATAATTATTGCTGTTTGCCTTCTAAAAAATGAGAAAACCTGTTAGCTTATTACTGACTTTTTCTTAATAGATTTCGGATATTACTCACAAGATTTTGTGACTCTAAAGTTGATTCTAGCTGGTCAAGCTTAGATTTTATGTCACTCAAATAACCTACAGATTCTTCAATTTTTTCTAGCAGTGTTTGAACCTCCTGATTGTCACTGCCGAACTTTTCTACTAAAGTCTGATATTTTTGATTGTTATTACCCACCTGTTCAACTAATTTATCAATTAGATTGCTACCAAAATTTTGAATCTCTGTATTGACTTCTTGGGAATTTTCTTTCAATGTTTCTACAAGATTAGCTAGTTCTGATTGTATCTTTACCAGACTTTCTTCTCTAACCTGAATCTGATTCTGTAGGTCTTGAATTATTTGGGATGCTGACTCAAAATTGTTTGCTCCTTCGTTAAGTTGAGGAATAATTTCTTGGAGAGATTGTTGGTTGATTTGATGTGATTCTAGTACCTCACGATAATTTTGATTAAGGTTGATAATTTCCTCTGCTAAACTTCCTAGAGTCTCGCTGTTGTTATTCAAGGTAATTGATGATTCTTTCATAACTTCTACTGTTTCTTCTAAAGCAGAAGTTGAGTTAGAAAAATTTTGTTGGATGGTAGCTAAATTTTGAGAAGCTTCTGATAATTTTTTAGGAAATTGACTTTGTTTAAATGTTTTAGATGCTCGATTAAATTTTTTTACCGTAGGTTTCATCTCATCAGCAATAATATTTTGAAAGTTATTAATAACCGATTCAAATTCACTTGCTGCCCTGGATATTGTTCCAGAAGATTCAGTAAATCTTTCATAAATTTGTCTGGCGAGGTTAGCTGCTTCTCTGTTACCTTGGGAAATTTCTCTTGCTATTTCTCCCAAGGATGATTCCACTGCATTTGTCACATTTTCATGAAATCTGTTTAAGAAGTCATTTTGCTGTTTTACCATGAGGTTAACAGATTTATCGAGTCTGCTTTTACCTTCTATTCTTGGTTGTAAAATATTATCTAGGTAATCTTCTAAATAGCTGATTAAATCTTCTCTTGCCAAATTAGTATTCCATTGGAGATTAATTACTGTTAATAAGGAACTACAAGCTACAGCAATTAAGCTAGTAATAAAAGCAATTCCCATACCTTGGATTGGGTCTTCTAATTGCTCAAGTAAGTTATTTATATCGGTTGATTCATTTGTATTGGTTGTTTTAACTTGATTAATTTTTTGAATTAAGCTTGATAAGTTGATTGTCATTCCAAGAAAAGTACCTAATAATCCAAAGGATATTAATAGGTTAGGTAATGCTTGAGAGAAGTAATCCCATTGGTGGCATCGTAATCGAAATCCTAAAAAATCAAATTTTTCTTGGCTATAAATTCCATCTACTAATGCTGCTGTATTGACTTCTTCTAAATTTTGACTTGCTTTCTCAAATCTGGCTTCTAAATTCTCAATTATTCTGGTTTTTTTTCCTGGACTTTCCCCATTAATTAGTCTTCTAACTCTATCATTTAAAAATATTAAATGCTTGTAGAGTCGAATACGCACTATAGCAGTAAATATAGTGGGAAATATTACTAATACTATACTCAAAATAAGCAATGGGAATGGAATTAGCTGGAATAATTCAATCATAATTAAAACTCCTTTATCTTAAATTCCTAGTATCTTTTTCTTAGCTGCCTCGAACTCTGCATCTGTCAAAGTTCCCTTTTCTTTCATCCTTTCTAAATCCTTTAATTTTTCCATCAGGTCATCTCCTGAAGTCTGTTGGTTATCGCGATAATTTGGAGACTTCTCGAAATAATAATCATCATCAATGTCAATAATTTCATCTTTTATGACTTCCTGATTTTCCTTTCTTACAGTAGACTTTGACTGAAGTAATTGTACATTTTTTACTTTTTCTTGTATGCGACGGCGAAAGCGATTGATAACTCCTTCCTTTCCAGGATTTTCAGTTGTTGGTGGTGTTCCAACTACTGTATCTTTATAAGGATAATTAAGATCATCTTCTGGTAAATTATCAATTTGTTTAACAAATTTTTGCAACTTCGGTAAATAATGGTTTTCCCAGAGTTGTTCGTCTATTTTTTCTACTTCTCGATCCAGAATACTTTTCAACGCTTCAGTCATATCCTGTCGATTAGCTAATTTTTCTAAAGCTTGATTCCAAAATGAACTAAGTTCGGCAGTGTAATAAGCATCTCGCATATCATTGTAATATGGAAATTCAAACTTATCACCATTTTTTTGAATTAATTCTAAAGCCAAACAAGGATAAAAAATATCTTCTAACTCTTCTATTATTGCTGCATCTGGAGGAATAATATCGGCAAAGAAAATCCAATTGTGGTTATGGAGAAAAGAAGTAGGAGAATTCATTTCTCGAATGTAAATATTTCTCATTTTCTCGATATTAGCAATTAGTCTCAGGGGAAAACCTGCATATTCTTTAACTATTAAAATTTGGTCTTCCGCTTGAGTTGGTTTGAGAGTATGATCCTTAATTCCTAAATCTTGCACCAAGATATTTTTAAATTGTTTAACTTCTTGATCATCGGTATCTTTAAATCCTATTAATTGACTGCATTTAGAATCGTCATCTTTGAAGTAAGGAGCATTAAAATCTAAAGGTAAAAGTGATTTAGCTTCCTGCATAATTTGTTTGAAGCGATCGCTCCTTTCGGTACTAGAATAGTTTTGCAGAAAACGCTTAATTACAGAATTAACAATATTAGTACTCCGAACTCCAAATAACCGATCTACTGTGAGATTAATTTCTTGTTTTGCTTGCTCTTCTTCTCTGACTTTTTCTCTGAGAAAAATTGCAATTGATTTTCCGTCTCCAGATGGTTTAGTAATTTCCGAACTTAGTCGTACCAGTTGTGACTTTAGCTCTTCGGGAGGGAGTAAAATTTGAGAACAGTTATTGATATCTTCCTCGGCAAAAATAGCTTCTCCACTCATCTCATCAAAATCTAGTTGTTTTAAATCTGCCTGTTCTTTTTCATAGTCGCTTTTAAGGTTATTGATTAAGTTGCTAAATTCTCTTAGTTGGTTAGCAATATTTTCAACATGATTTTGTAAATCTCTTACTATTTCGAGAGTTTCTTGGAAAACTACCAAGTGGAAATTATGTTTAATTAAATCGCAAATTTGTCTGACTATTCTTTTAGCTTCAGCTTGAAATTCTCTATTCTTACCTCCCAATAAAGGCAGTTCAAATTTATTCTCAATATCTGCGATTATCTGTTCCCCGTCTTGCCATTTTCTTTCTAGGTCTTCTAATGTCTTACTGCCATTAAAATCTACAATTTGTTCTTCAATTTCTCGTTGATAATTATTTAGTTCGTTTTTGATTGCTTCTAGCCACTCCCGACTACTTCTAATAGAAAAATTTTCATTACTCGGACTTAGCAAATCCAGAATAAAACTATCAATATTTTGTTGAAAGTCTGCTGTAATTTTCGGACAAATTTGTTGCAACCTTGTCAACCAAACTCCTCTACTACTATCAGTTGTTCCGGGAATAACCTTTCTAAATTGCTCTCGAAACTCTCTCGGCAATTGTTGTGGTAATGCTATCCGGTCATCCTTGTTTTGAGACTCAGAAATTGCCTTGTCTAATTTATTTCTCCAAGCATCAATTGTACTTTTAAAATTCTTGTTATATTCTTCCACAGATTCAGCTAATCTTCTACTCAATCCATCTCGTTTTTGCAAGTCATCATGCCAGCGAAATTGAAGTAAAAATCTTTCCAATAATAAAACCGGATCTGGGCTTTGACCTTCACCATTTAACCAGAAATCAACTAAATTCAAACTAATACGATTTAAAGCTATTTGAACAATTCTATCCCGTGGAAAATAAATAGCTGCCATGCCAAAAGTTAAGTAACGTTGAATATTAGGACGAGGGTGACTATCATACTGGATTAAATGTTGTAAAAAATTATCTCTCATCCCTTTAACTACAGGTGCTAATTCTCCAGAAAAATCCAAAGCAATTTTACGAGCAATAACATTACATAATTTACGTTGCTCAAGAATTTTATATCCTCCTGCTGTCTCGTTAGAAACCAAATAAGCATAATCATAAGGAGGTCGTTCTTCTTCAACAATTACTAAGTCTTGTATATCGTAACAAGCTTCAAATTTTGTACCAGGAGTAGTGTAATGATTTAGTTCTTTTAAAGCTGCATAAGTATTAGCTTTCATATTAGCATTGTTGCCATATAACTCAGGACTAATTACTAAATAACCAACAATTTTAGTATTTTGCTTACCGTAGGTATGTCTCAAACTATAAGCAACATCTAAAAACATTCCACTGCCAGTACCTCCACAAAGAGAACCGACAATAAAAATATTTACTCCTGCATCTACCCTTAACCCCGCTTTTAGTAAAATACCCTCATTTCCTCTAGTTTTTTGTTCCGCTATTTCAATTGCTTTTTGAATCTTGCGATAGTTATGAAAAAAAGCTAATCTTCCTATTGGTCTAATTCCTTTTGCACCCTCTTCTATTGCCTTAATATTCCGATTAAGTTGAGGAGGAAACCATCGACGAATATGGTCGTAAGGTCCTGTTCTTTCAGAAGTGGAAGGTCTTTCTAATTCTTGAGTAAAATTATCCACATCTCTGCTACTCATTGTGGCACTAACCTTCTCAGATTCTTTAAAACTAAGGTCAACTCCGTGATATGTACTGCCAGTTCTTAAACCAGATATTTGACTAGCTGATTTGTCAGTATCAATATGAACAAAACTCACAATTGGCAGTTTTTCCAAATCTCCATAACTATCTACAATTAATCTACGAATTCGCATCAAAATATCTCTACCAGTACCTCCTATTCCGATACAAATAGTGCGATTAATTCCTCTAGACTGGCGTTCTTTACTGGTTGATTGAACCATGGTTTTTATCTCCTTTAATATAAGTATTCAGCTATTAGCTTTTAACTCTCAGCTTATACAGCAGATTCTATCTTAGTATGATACATCTATGAAAGCATAAAAGGGTGTGTTACCGAAAAATTCTGGTTTAAAGCCTCCCCTTGGATAGGGGATAATAAATAAAAATTTTCATGATTAGTCAATCCTCTCCTTGAAAAGAAGAGGTAATTATTAATTATTAATTATTCATTATTCATTATTAATTGTTGAAGAAGGTTTTATCATTAATATTTGTACAACATAAATTTGGAATCCGCTGTAAGTATTCAGTTATTAGTTATCAGCTATCAGCAATAATATCATTTCTCTTTCAAGAACCGCAATAAAAAATTTTAGGGAATAGGGAGTAGGGAAGAAAAGAAAATTTGTTTACTTCCCATAACAAACGTAAAAAATATTTTATCTCAATAGAAAAACATTTTGACCGAAAAATTGTGGTCTAAAGCCTCCCCTTTTAAGGGGATAAAATAAAGAGAATATTCCTAATGTCAAGCCTCCTTATTCCATAGAGGTACTGATAACTGAAATGAACACTTATCTTTACTTTTACAGCAATGCATGAGGATAAATGAGGTATAGTTCAAGGTTGATCTCTGTCTCTGTAACACAGGCTTCCAGCCTGTAATAAGCAAGATGCTTGTGTTACCAAAATTAATAACAAGCTTCTAGTTTTTAACAATAAAATTTTGTACCTCACGCACCTCCGAAATTGCTGTAATTATTTGAAATCTCTCAACCCTAATTCTTGCTTAAAAAGCAATAAAGCTGATAGCTGAACGCTGAATCATACCTTGTAACACAGGCTTCCAGCCTGTAATAAGCAAGATGCTTGTGTTACCAAAATTAATAACAAGCTTCTAGTTTTTAACAATAAAATTTTGTATCTCACGCACCTCCGAAATTGCTGTAATTATTTGAAATCTCTCAACCCTAATTCTTGCTTAAAAAGCAATAAAGCTGATAGCTGAACGCTGAATTATACCTTTTAATACTATTTTTTTATTTTGATAATTATCTCATAATCGCGATTTCTTCCGTAAGGACAATTAAGCCTCACTTGAGAACTAGATATTAAAGTACGAATAGAAACTTTTTTCCCATTAAGATAAATTTCTGCATCTCCAGTTGGTTCCAGATAAAGTCGATTTCCTTTTCTGATTAAAAAACCTCTGATTTCTGGTCCGGGAGTATCTATTGAATCAACACAAAATTCATCATATTCACCAATAGCAATTCTTTTATTATTCGGCAAACGACAAACTTGGTCTTCCTCAATTTTAGTAGCAGTAAAATCAACAACTAACTCCCATTTTTTTTGCAGACTCATCCATTTTTTCACCCCCACTATAAACCCTATAAAAACCAACAAAAAAATTAACCCAGGTAGCCATAATAATTTCCCTAAATAAGAATTAACTAAACAAGTTTCCCTGCCTCCCGGTGCTGGCGTACAAAATTCTTGAACAGTAGGAGCAATATCCACAACTGCTAGTTGATATTCTTCACCATTTTCTGTTCTAATTAACAGCTTTCTATTATTTAAAGGTAAAGCATTAATCCAAGATATTCGCCGTTCACTTTCCTCAGAATTTTCTACTCGAAAAGGGCTATCTCTCGGAGTTTCTATCCACACATTTGAATCAATTCCTGCTGCAGTTAAAAGTGGAGCATCAGTAATCCAAATTACCGACTGAGGTTTAATCGCTTGATTTTTTTCTAAGCGACATTGATTAATCTGAGCTAGGTTTTGATAAATAAATAATTCTGCTCTTTGAACATCCGTATTTTGTAGAGTTAAATTTGCTTTAAACGGTATTAACTCCAAAATTTTACTAATATCTTGTTTGCCATTAAATTTAACCGCCCCTTCAACTGTCAAGGGATTAATTTGTGGTTTGAGGGGATTAACAATTGTCGCAAAAGGTACAACATAGACTTTATCTCCAGGTCGCAAACTATCTTGAACTATCTGACGCAAGCGGATACGACCTTCATCATTTAAGCCTACACTTTCTGTTAAGTCAATTGCTAATACTACATCTCTTCCACCATAAATATTGGCAACTAATTCTAACCCTGTTTTTTGCCAAGATTGGAGATTTTGTCCTGGACTAACTATGGAACAATTCACTATGAATAAAAATTTAGGAAATGAGTATAAAGTGATTAATAATCGAATTAATTAAACTATAGTCTATCATACCAAATCCGCTTCAGGGTAAGCCGATTTAATAATGAATAATAGTGTGGTATTCCTGTATATGTAGCGATAAAATTACGGTGAAGCGATCGCTTAGTTTAGTTAACAATTTTCTTCAAAAGTTAAGTTATCCAATAAGCTAGCTATTTTTTCCCTTTTTCCTTACATAAGAAGCGATCGCTCATATGCAGGAATTTTTCCCAGGAGCAATACCAGAAATATTGTCCTAAATGTAAAGCACCAAAAAATGGGAGTTTTTCCCTCATCGAACTTTTCCATCCATCCCTCCTAGGGTGGAAAATTACCAACATTTTCATTTTCTGAAGCTTAAACAAAAAAATCGCGCGTCAAAGGATTTTTGGCGGCAAAATCACAATTTTTGTGATATTATAAAGATTAACTGGGGTTGTTCGTCTATACGCATGACTTTTTATTCAACTAATTTTTTTTATATTCAGAAGCGATCGCTCATATGCAGGAATTTTCCCAAGAGCAATACAGAAATATTTTCCTAAATGTTAAGCATCCAAGAATGGGAGTTTTTTCCTCATCAAACTTTTCCATCCATTTTTCTTCAGCCGAAAATCATCAACATTTTCATTCTCTGAAGCTCCTCAAAAAAATCGCGCGTCAAAGGATTTTTGGCGGCAAAATCACAATTTTTGTGATATGATAAAGATTAGCTGGGGTCGCTCGTCTATATGCCTGACTTTTTATTCAACTAAAATTCTTTAAATAATAAGCGATCGCTCATATGCAGGAATTTTTCCCAGGAGCAATACAGAAATATTGTCTTAAATGTGAAGCACCAAAAAATGAGAGTTTTTCCCTCATCGAACTTTTCCATCCATTTTTCCTAGGGTGGAAAATCATCAACATTTTCATTTTCTGAAGCTCCTCAAAAAATCGCGCGTTAAAGGATTTTTGGCGGCAAAATCACAATTTTTGTGATATGATAAAGATTAACTGGGGTCGTTCGTCTATATGCCTGACTTTTTATTCAACTAAAATTACTTAAATAATAAGTGATCGCTCATATGCAGGAATTTTCCCAAGAGCAATACAGAAATATTGTCTTAAATGTGAAGCACCAAAAAATGAGAGTTTTTCCCTCATCGAACTTTTCCATCCATTTTTCCTAGGGTGGAAAATCATCAACATTTTCATTTTCTGAAGCTCCTCAAAAAATCGCGCGTTAAAGGATTTTTGGCGGCAAAATCACAATTTTTGTGATATGATAAAGATTAACTGGGGTCGTTCGTCTATATGCCTGACTTTTTATTCAACTAAAATTACTTAAATAATAAG
>NZ_JAAHHT010000002.1:0-5320 GCF_010672085.1 Okeania sp. SIO3I5 | reverse complement strand
CAAAAAATCGCGCGTTAAAGGATTTTTGGCGGCAAAATCACAATTTTTGTGATATGATAAAGATTAACTGGGGTCGTTCGTCTATATGCCTGACTTTTTATTCAACTAAAATTACTTAAATAATAAGCGATCGCTCAAGAGCAAGAATTTTCCCAAGAGCAATACCAGAAACATTGTCCTAAATGTGAAGTATCCGAAAATGCTGGTTTTTCCATCAAACTTTCCCATATCCCATAAACTAATTACTCATTACTAATTACTCATTATTCATTACTCATTACTTATGCAATAAAGGCGCAGCATTTAACAATGTTTGAGTATAAGAATGTTGTGGATAATTAAATATCTCTTCTGTTTTTCCCTCCTCCACAATTTTCCCACTATTCATAACAGCTATTCTGTCACAAATAAATCTAGCCACCCATAAATCATGGGTAATAAATAAATAAGTTAAACTCAATTCTTTCTTCAATTCCAACATCAAATCCAAAACTTGAGTTTGAATAGTAGCATCCAACATACTGACAGGTTCATCACAAATGACCAGTTTCGGATTAGTAATTAATGCTCTAGCAATAGCAACTCTTTGTTGTTGCCCTCCAGATAATTCGGAAGGGTATCGACTACCATATTCTGCTACCGGAGTCAAACCTACTTTTTCTAGCATTTCCTCAACTTGAATTTTTGCTTCCTCTGTGCTAGCCAAATTATGAATAAATAGGGGGTCAGCTATTATCTGGTTGACAGTCATCATGGGGTTGAGACAAGCGAGGGGGTCTTGAAATATCATTTGCATTTCTCGACGGTAAGGTTGCAATGCAGAGTGTGAGAGAGTGGTTAAGTCTGTACCTTGAAATTCGACTGAACCAGAAGTAGGTTTAATTAATTGTAAAATAGTCCGAGATAAGGTACTTTTGCCACAACCAGATTCTCCAACTAATCCTAATATTTCTCCTGAATAAAGGTCTAAGTTTACTTCATCAACTGCTTTAATAAGTTTGCTTTTTCCCGAAAAAAATAACTGTTCTATAAAATTACTTTCTAAGGCGTAATGTTTGACTAAATCTTTGATTTGTAAAATAGGTTTAACTGTTTTGGCAACTGTTATTTCTTCTATTTTTTCAGAATTTTCTGGTTGAATTTGAGGAGAATTAGATTCAACAACTTGAATATGTAAAGCGGCTGCAAAAAGAGATTTGGTATATTCATGTTGTGGGTTTTGGATAATTTGTTTAATTGCACCTTTT
Organism: Okeania sp. SIO3I5; assembly: GCF_010672085.1. GTDB lineage: Bacteria > Cyanobacteriota > Cyanobacteriia > Cyanobacteriales > Microcoleaceae > Trichodesmium. The sequence goes on along the minus strand of NZ_JAAHHT010000002.1, from coordinate 4,073 downwards.
TCTACTATTTCACCTCCATACATAACAGCAATACTGTCACAATATTCTGCTACCATTGCCAAATCATGGGAAATTAATAATAGGGAAGTCTGACGTTCTTGGCAAAGTCTAGTTAGCTCCTGCAAAATTTGAGATGCTATAGTTACATCTAAACTGGTAGTAGGTTCGTCAGCGACTATTAATTTCGGGTCAAGTAAAAGTGCTAAAGCGATCGCTACTCTTTGTCGCATTCCCCCACTAAATTCATGGGGATATTGAGACCAACGACTGGCAGGAATATTAACAGTTTCTAGAGTTTCGATAGATTTTTTTTCTGCCTGAGATTTAGATAGATGGGGTTGATGTGCAATAATAGTTTCTAAACAATGATCCCCAATCGTCATTAATGGATCGAGGCGAGTCATAGGGTCTTGAAAAACTAATGCTACTGCTTCACCACGAAATTTTCTCAGTTGAGAGGGGTTCATCTCAAAGACGGATTTTTCCTCAAAGGTAACAGATCCCTCAACTTGTACTGACTTGGGCAATAATCTCATAGCAGCACGTCCGAGGGTAGATTTCCCACATCCAGATTCTCCCACTAATCCTAATTTTTCACCAGGTTGAAGTTTTAGCGATACATTATTTACTGCCCAATGAGATTTTCCACGTTTTTCAGGATAAGCTACTCGTAGATTTTCTATATTAAGTAAGTGGTTCATTGATTATTTTAATTCGCGATATCTTGAGTCAGCACTCAGCCATTTCTGTAATTATTTTCTCGGCAAAAATTCTGTGGTTTTTGAGTAAATTTTAATTTGACAAATATGAACTTAATTTGAGATTTCAAATCTTCTTTAAAAGTCAATATATTAATAATTTATGCCGAGCAAATTGATTTTTTTACTGATAACTGATAACTCCTATCTGGGAGATTTTATTAACTCAGCAATCATAGTATTTCTGTAATTATTTTCTAGATCAAAATCCTGTGTTTTTGAGTAAATTTTAATTTGACAAATATCAACTTAATTTGAGATTTCAAATCTTCTTTAAAAGTCAATATATTAATAATTTATGCCGAGCAAATTGATTTTTTTACTGATAACTGATAACTACAATCTGGGAGATTTTATTAACTCAGCAATCATAGTATTTCTGTAATTATTTTCTAGATCAAAATCCTGTGTTTTTTGAGTGGATTTTAATTTGACAAATATCAACTTAATTTGAGATTTCAAATCTTCTTTAAAAGTCAATATATTAATAATTTATGCCGAGCAAATTGATTTTTTTACTGATAACTGATAACTACAATCTGGGAGATTTTATTAACTCAGCAATCATAGCATTTCTGTAATGATTTTTTAGACAAAAATCATGTATTTTTTGAGTGAATTTTAATTTGGTAAGAGTCTAGCTAATTTGAGATGTCAAATATTATTTTCAAGAGAAATATATTATGCTAATAATTTCTAAAAAAAATTATACTATTAAATAGATAAAAAAACTTATTATCTAATAATAATTGAGAAAAAAATTATCTTTCCATCCTCCCTTTTTCAGCTATTTTTTTATGAACATATTTATTTATGAAAAAATAACAAAATAAACAAGTTATATATAAGTCTTTGAGAAGCTTTTTTCAGAAAAAAAGTATATTGAAAAATACATCTTTTTGAGAACTTAAGTAAGTAGTTTTGCGTGGCTTATATACTCTTTTAGGGAAAAATTAAGGTACAAAACCTCCCCATTCATGGATAAAAAAGAAAAAAATTCCTTTTCGCCAATTTTATTCTTGGTCACAAGAGGTAATTATTAGACATCTCCTATAATCAAAAATTAAATCAATTCTTATTGATAAATTATCAATTACTCCTGCCTGTTCCCTGTTCCCTGTTCCCTGTTCCCTCTTTTCCGGAGATGTCTATTAATTATTAATTATTAATTATTAATTATTAATTATTAAACCTACTCCCTAAAATTAACTTTAACTGTTTATACTAAATTTGCCATTAAGTTCTTTTCTTTTATTTTCAAATCTGCGTAACATATAAGTAGCAGCACAGTCTGCTTGGGGATGATTTTCCAATATTTCTGTTAATTGAAAAACATACTCAGCTATTTCTTCTCCCAATTTATCAATGACAGTCTCACGATTAATCATTTCTTGTTGATGCTGACGCACTTTTGCTTGCCATTGACTAGAAAAAATTTCGTGAAGTTTAGTATGAAGACCAAGTTCTTCTAAAACTTTCCATTCTTCCCCACTATCAAACCAAATACCTCCACAACTCATACAACGTTCTATATAAAAAGGTCGTTTAATGTTTATTCTGCTTCGTGACAAATAAGTACCACACTCTGGACATAATCCTGCTTTACCATCCAAAGGAGAGGGTACAAAATCTTCAAATTGATTGTAGTAGGGCAAAATCTCTTCTGGAGCATACCATGAAGGTAAACTGGCTAACCACTCTTCATAGTCTTTTGCTGAAATCCAAAAACCTTCAGATTTAGGACAATATTTGACGGGGATAACATCATTTAAAACTGCATCTTCTAACTCTACATCGTATTTGGGGCTTTTCATCCTGTTTGTTCCTAATTCTATATTGATTAGTTTTGACCAAGTATAGTTACACAATAACCTTTGAGGGTGTCTAGGCGATCGCTAATATTGGCCAACCTTTTTTGTGTTGTTTGAGGGTTTCGAGATGCTTGTAAAAAGCTAACATCTACATTCAAGAGTCTAAATTGCTTATGAATCTCTGTTAAATAAGACTGTATATGAGATGCTATAGATGGGTCTAGTTCTGAGTTATCTAAACTAATAATCTGAATCTCTAACAACTGTTGAAGTTCTTGGTTTATGGCCAATATTTTTCCTAGCTCTTTTTCAGCCACATTTTTTTGCAACTGATTTAGAAGTTGACTTAATTTTTGGTATTGCTGATTATGCTCCTTTGGCAACATAATGTAAATAAATCAAAATTTGTTTATATAGCGCTACGCGAAGCGTGAATAGGGAATAGTAAACTGTCAAATCAGTTCAAAATTATTAATTCGCTCATAAAGAACGAGATTTGAATCCTTAATTAAACAATTATTGAAATTCACTTAGAACCAAAATTTTTGAACTTTTAATTTTGAATTTTTAATTCCAAAAATTGTCAAAGGATTTTTCTTTAAGGGAAATGCTCCGCAAACAGGATTTAGAAATATCCTAACCTTTGCTTCGACTGCTATATTATTAGCATAGGAAGTTAAACCGTTTCACGCAAGTCAAAAGTCAAAAGCTAAAAGTCAAACGTTAAAAAAATTAGTATTGGCTGAAAAATTTTACTGACAAGGTATCTGTAAAATCAATCTAAATAAATGTCTCAAATATCTAGTATTCAGTGGGTTACGGCGGCCAGAGAAATATGACTTTATATTGTGAGATTATTTCCGCCTTACCCTCCCCACCCTACATCAAGGCTTAATTTTTTATTTACAGATACCCTCTGAGAATAATTTCAGGAGATAATTTTACTATAATTATGTGAAATTATTTGTAAGCAAAAAATCAGGTCAATAGTCTCCCTTTTCCAGAGGATAAAAAGCGACTGAAAACGCTATATATAACTGACTCAAGAGAAAGGATATTTCAGATTTCCAAAGCCTCCTAATTGAGGAGGATGTACTAATAACTGATAACTGAAATGATATTATTTTAAGTTAATTTATATAAGAATCTAGGATTTTAGGTTCAGAAGTTATTAGTTTAAGTACATCACAGATACTTAATTAATCTGCCTATAATTTATGTTTGCCTAGGGAGACTAATTTTATAGATAGATTGTTCTTATTTTTTTGATAATATCTCCTTTTTTAAGGGCATGGGATAGATTTTCCCGTTATCATGTAGCTATACTAAAAAATAATTAAGTATTCAATTCTTAAGTTATATTTGAGATATTCATAAGTTATATTTTTAGATATCCATATTGATTAACCCCTATTGGATAATATAACTTGATTGTCATAATAATATCTAAATATATAGGGATATAGCGTTTTTTAGACTAATGAGGTAGAACTACCTTGATTTT
>NZ_JAAHHT010000199.1:6189-17486 GCF_010672085.1 Okeania sp. SIO3I5 | reverse complement strand
TTTATAAATAATTAGGGAGGAGTCAGGAGACAAGAGACAGGAGACAGGAGAAAAGAATGTACCAGGAGAAAGAAGTGTTTTTATCACTAATTATTGCTCTGCTGATTAAATCTCAAAGCATTTGCAAATAAAGATTTTAGCCTTTTTAGGTATTGAAAAAGTACGCCTGTTTCAGCTCTTCATGCTCAAAAAGGAGCGCATTTTTGGCGCATTGTTGGGCAAAAAAATTACTCCCCTACTCCCCTACTCCCCCGCTCCCCCGCTCCCCTACTCCTAAGAACTGAGAGATTGATACTCTGGTGATTGTAAAATTACAACAACAACAGTTTCTCGCGTAAACTTACCTTGCTTTAGTTGTCCCAGGTAAAGCTTTTGCCCCTCACTGTCAGGATTTCGTTTTAAGTAAGCACGATAAACTGTTTGGACAAAAACTTCATCAGTAAGATTGGATGTCGCTTGCAAAAAGTCGTCTGGGTCAAAATTTCCTAAAGCTTGAACTACTTTAAAGTTTAACAAAATAGAATCATCTACCCTACTTAAAGTACGAGCAGTGTGTGCTCTATGATTTTTGTTAGGATGAGCGCAACATAAAACTGCTTGCTCTAGAATTTCCCCAGAAGTAAATACAGATTTAAACTTTAAATTATTAAGGCGTTGGACATGGTGAGCTTTCAATGCCAAATAATCAACCACACAGTCAAATTGCCAATCAGTAGATTTTACTGGTACTAAACCGCCAGATTCAACCAGATAGTTCCTATATCCCAACTCTTCTAGAGCTAAAATTAGGCTATTTGGTGTTTGGTTGAATATTTCAAGAGTATGTCCGTTTGATTCATAAAATATCATCGGTGCATCCTTTCTTGCTAGTAAGTCAGACATTCCTCGAATTGCTGCTACTTCTGAACCCTCTATATCCATTTTGATAAAATCTACTCTGTCCCAGTTGAGGTCATTAAGTATTTGAGGAACTGTCATTGCAGAAACTTTTACACTTTGAAAAGTATTATCTGCCTTAGAATTAGAAACATATCCAAAGGGACCAAGGGCAAAAAAATCTAAGGTTCCAGGTTTGTCACTGACCGCTGCGTGGACGAGGCGCATATTGTGAAAATTATTTTTCTGAATACTAGCTTCTATCAGTCTCGCATTCTCAGGGGATGCTTCAACAGCAACGACTTGACACCCTATTCCCGCTGCCACTAAAGAAAAAGTTCCAATATGTCCTCCCAAATCTATTAACTTGTCAGTTGGTTTGATAATGCTGAATATCTCGTTAAATACTGGTGGGCAATAATAAGTATTTTTGGCAATTGCTTGAGCGATGTGATCTCTCTCTGGTTCCAATACTATTTGAAGATCGGACTTGAATGGATTAATAAGTGGATATACTTCTGGCATAACTGTGAATATTTTGATTGATTTTTGATTTGTCTGAGCATTTGATTTTGCTCTTATTTATAATCTGTTGACTTTCGATTTTTCAGCAATAATTTGAACTCTTTGGACTGCCTAATTTTTGCCAACATTTCTAATCTATTAATTTTTGTTTCCCGAAGTTGCTTAACCCAGGTTGAGCTACCAACTTGATCTGCTTTACGGTTTAGATACGTTTGATAAACTTTTTGTACAAACTCTTCATCAATTAAGTCTTTCGTTTTTTCGTAAAAAATTTGATCGTTTGGTTGATTTTGATCTGGCATTAAACTGCTTTTCCTAAGAGTTGTATCAATTGGATTTTGGATAAAGTCTTTATATCTCATTAATACAGGAAATTGCGGAAAGTTTTTTGCAGGTTTCTTCATTTCAACAAACCTGCTAATTGGCTGAAATTTTTGTCTATATGCTTGTTGTATCTGGGAATAATAAACCCTTTCACCACCTCTAATATAATCTCTAGCTCCTGGAGAAATATACTTTTGAATCATCTCTTCTCCAAATCCTAAAACAATATCAGATTGGTTTAAATAAGCTAGAGAAACACAGGAAGAAGATGTAAAAGTTATCGCTTTACTAATATTTAAAAACGGTAAAAATAAGTCAATTGATACAATCTCAAATTCTTCTCTAATCTCAATAGCATTTCGCTTTGCACTTCGCAACCTCTCAGCTATCGTAGTAGCTCTATTTTGACTTAAAGAACCTGGATGACCTTTAACTAATACTGATTCTCCAGGACTTGTATTAGCTAATACATGAGACATATACATTTCTATTTCTGCTTGTACGTCTCCTAAAAATTGCTTGGTAGCTGCATAATATTTTGTTATTACCAGGGTTATTGAATTTCCCAAGACTTTTTTGATTTCTTGACAATACTCCCATAATCCAGTTACTCTATTCGCAGCATCATAAATTACTGACTTGAAATAAGAAGGCTCGACACATTTAACTTGACACTTTTGAAATGCCTCTCGTGTTCTTTCATAAGGGGTAATTAAATAAGCATCATCTATCTGAGTAGAACCTTCCAAGCATAATTGACCTAATGAATCACCATAAACTATTTTACGGGCATTAGGAAAAGCTTCTAAACTTTCTTTAAAAATTGACTGATAATTAGTATGAACATACACAACATCAAAGTCATAATTGAACACTTTTTTGATTAATTCAATAGTAGTGGATTTGTTAACACATTTTTTGAGAACCCAGGAAAGTTGCCCTGATGCAAAAGCTTTCTTGAAGTTCCAAATTCCTAATATTTCTACTCCCTGCTTCAACCTTAAACCACTATCAAGAATTGCTACATAATCATCACACTCTTGATTTTTGTATTCTCCTATCCCTTCTTGAAACCGCAAAACAGAAAGCACATTTAGCACACAGGTTGGTCCTCCTCCTGCAACAATTAATCTTCTTACTTTTAGACTGGTTGGAAATTGGTCATTTTCAATTTTCAAGTTTTTACTTGTATATTGCGAAATGTAAGCATCGTCATTTTTATGTTTAAGTTTGACAACCTCTTGATAACAAGCTACCGCTTCATCAGTTTTACCTTGTTTTTCTAACACTTGTGCCTTACTAATGTGTCCTTCTATTGCCGAATCCGAATCTAACTCCATAATTTTATTGTAGATATGAATCGCTTCACCTAACTGACCATTTTTTTCCAGCAGTTTCCCTAACCTACTATAGGCGTGAAAGTCTTTAGGATTCTGCTCTATTGATTTGCGACATATAGCAATTTGTGGATCTAAATAGCCTTCCAGTTTTTTTCCCACCTTTACTGCTAATTTTGGTTTAATCTCTATGGCGCGATCGTAAAATTCCATAGCTGCATCAACATCACCTTTTTCCTTGAAAATATCCCCCAGTTCTTTGTAAGAATGCCAGAAATTTTTGTTGATATCAACTGATTTATAGAAGACTTCAATGGCTTCATCTAACTTATTCTGTTGCTTAAAAATAAGTCCTAGTCTATAGTAATATTTGTAAGTATTAGGTTGAATTTTCATAGCTTCTTGAAAGCAAACTATGGCTTCATCTAATTTACTCTGTTTTTCTAGAACTTTTGCTAAACTATAGTAAAGCTCATGGCAAGAATTCGATTGAAATTGAATTGCTTGCTTATAGGAAAATTCAGATTTAACCCACTCTCCTTTTATGTACAATGCTTCTCCCAAATCATGGTGAGCTTTAACATACTTGGGATTAATTTCTATAGCTTTTTGCCAAGCAGCGATCGCTTCATCCAGTTTTTCTTGTTGACTCAAAATTTTTCCTAAATAGTAGTAAAATCTAGGAATATCTGGCTCTAACTCAATCGCCTTTCTCACATGATTTACTGCTTCATCAACCTTTTCTTTTTGAGCCAGCACTTGCCCTAACTCATAGTAAAACCAAGACGAATATGGGTTAATATCAATAGCTTTACGGTAACAAATAACAGCTTCATCTAGATTGCCTAGTTTAACCATTACTATCCCCAGATAATAATGAGACCAAGAAAAGAAGGGATTCAACTCAATGGCACTTTTGTAAGCAGAGATTGCTTGGTTGAAGAATCCTTTTTGATGAAGTTCCCTAGCCTCTTTGAAGTAAGTACCAGATTGTTGATTCATTATTATTTATCTCCTTATTTATTGGGCAATTAATTCCGCACAAATACATAATTTTTCATATGCTTTGTCGTTCTTTGATGCTCTGAATTCAAACGAAAATTTTTCTTATCTAACATCTCTATTACCTTTTCTACATCTTGTTCGTGTTGTTCTACATTGATACTTTTTACTTGGGGGTTTGATAATGTTTTTTCTGCTCCTTTCAAGATTTCAAACTCAATGCTATCAACATCTATTTTTATGTGATTTGGTACAGGAAATTTCATTTGTTCAATTAGGTCGTCAATTCTCCAACTTATAGTAGGAACACTTAAAGCTGGTTTGAACTCCTCATGAGTATTATTAACTGGTTTACCTAAAGCATGATGAGAACCACCATACGCTATCGCTTTATAGTTAAATATTTCCACCTTGGTTTCGTCAGAAAGTGCAATTCCAAATGGGAAAGCATTGTGAGTGCATTTATTGAAGGATATATTTTTACAGAGCTTAAGAAAATTGTCACACGCTGGTTCAAAGGCATACACTTTAACTGGATCTTCATACAATTTGGCAGCAACTAAAGAATAAGCTCCTACATTTGCGCCAATGTCATACATTATTTCTCCAGGCTTTAAAAAAGTTTCCATCCAGACTACAGTATCTTCCTCTTTCCTACAAGAATTTAGACGACCCATTTCTATAGCTGAATCAATTAGCAAAAATATGTCTTTTTTGTGATAATCAAGCTTACCTACAATTTTGATAGCTGATTTTAGTTGTGCTAATGAATGTTTGGATAACTTCTTTAATCCTGGCTCGAAAATGAGTGCCTTTTGGTAAATATTAACTGCTTGTTCAAGTTCTCCCTTTGCCAATAGATTATGGGCAGTTTCTACCTTCTGGTTTGCTCCTGCCAGTTTCTGCTTTGCTTGTGCTCGAAGTTCTTTAAGTGACTCTTGAGTTTTCTCTAGTTTCTCTTGCAAACTCTTTAATTCGCCTCGAACTTCATCTATTTTTTTGATTTCGTCTAGTTGAGGTTCAAAATCTTGGTTTTTCATCTTTAATTCTTGTTATTAATTAACATCAGTCAAACTAGGTTCTGGACAATAGAGAACTGACAATGCTCTATTCAGGATATCTTACCAAAGATGACCCTGAAAGTTTGACAAAAAAAGGGTACGTTTTAGTCCTTGGTAAAGATTTAATATCTAACTTTTCCTATAACTTATCAAGTCTCTTAGTAGAATAACCTTGAATTTTCAGAATATATCACCATCATCGTATTTCTGACTTGGGAACCAATACTTAATTTGTTGACTCCATGAATACTTTTACTTGTCACGGCAAAAGCGTATCCAGAGTTAGGTTTAAAATCGTACGTTTTAAACAATTTCATATTTTTAGTTTTAGGTTCTATTTCATAGATTGACGTACCCATTTCTATTTGACTCATATTTTCTGGCAAGTAAAACTGCATAGTTACTATTTTTTCTTTGCTGTCTGGGTGTGGTTTAATCTCGTAACTTTCCCAATCTCGAAGCAATAATACGTTAGGAAAAGCTTTCATACCCATAACCCTATCTTGATCTATTTGATAACAACTAGCAATATCCTCTTTAAGTTTCTCAAACACTATTTTTTTGAGGTCGTCTGATAACAAAGCTTCAGTAATAATTTCCCAAAAACTTCTTTGTTGATTTGATAATAAATTTAACCTTTGTTCGTTAATTAATGAAAAACTACCTCTGGTACTAGAACCATCATCTCGGAGGGCATCTTTATGCTTAAGGTCTTTATATACTTCATCACTTGGTAAGTTATCCAAAATAGCTTGGTATACTTCATTTGAAAAACAATTTTCTATGTAAAAATTAGAAAAAGGAGTATTTGAGCAATCAGAGTTTTTAACAGCATCAATTAAATTTTCAACGATTGCTGTAGATGTGAACCCTGACTCAGATTGAAAACTGCCTTGATGTTTTGTTAGCTTTTCAGTTTCACTTTTTAAAAGAACAGGTTCCCCTTTAGCGACATCAAACCAGAAATAGTAACTTACTGATGGGTAATTTTCAGCAATAGAATTAATTAATGATTCCCACCATTCTACCGATTTAACGGTACAGTGAGCATTTTCTCCATTAGGTAAACGTTTAGCAGCTGGTCTGCAAGCTACGTTAGCATAGACAAATTTGGAGGCAAAGGAAAATATTTCCTCAACAATCCAAGGCATATCCTCTGTCGGACAGTGTTCGAGTACATCAGTACAAATAACAGCATCAAACTTCCCTTTCGGCAAATTACTGTTTTCTAAATATGCTGGATCGTAACAAGTAAGTTGCTCAATCCCCCAAAATGTTTGTACATTGGGAAAAACTTTGTCTTTTTGGTTAGGTGGTACAAACTTAGTACGGTAAGCCATTCCCTTCCCTGAGCCATAATCCAGTAAAGATTTCCCTTGATATTTTGCTATCAAATCCTTAATATTAAGAGCTTGACGGGATAAACTTTGACCTGCAAACATCACCTTGGCAGGAATATTATGTTCTGGCGAACCATGAGCATGCATTTGTTGGTACATAGCTAATAGTTCCTGATAACGTGGACTTGGATTAGACCGACTATAACTTGTCTTTTCTTCTATATCTTTGTGACCATTAGATTTTGTCAGTTTTTCTGCTTCATTATTCAATAAAGCTGATTTGAGTTGTGCTAATGAATCTTTAGGTAACTTTTTCAACCCTGGTTGGAGAGCGATCGCTTTTTGGTAGTTATGAATTGCTTCTTCAAGTTCTCCTTTTGCCAGCAGATTATGTCCAGTTAAAAGCAACTGTTTTTCAACGGCTATTTTTTCCTTTGCTTTAACTCGAAGTTCTTTGATTGACTGTTGAGCTTGCTCTAGTTTCTGCTGCAAACCTTTTAATTCGGTTCTAACTTCATCAATTTTTCTAATTTCATCTAGTTGGGTTTCCAAATCTTGGTTTTTCATCTTCGTAATTTTTGAAAGTTTACATTAGTCAAATTATAATACTGAACAGTAAAAATATGTCTGTTTTTTTCAAAATACTTTTTTTATAGCGCTACGCGAAGCGTGAATAGGGCACAGGGAACAAGGAACAGTCAACTGTTAAAGGGTTTCAGCATTGAGAAATGTCCGCGCCCTTTCCTTCGACTGCTATACCACCATTGATATAAAGATTGAGCTTATAGAAAGTAAAATATTACTTCAAATAACACTGGCATATTTGATTCACAATCTATTTACTAAACAGAAACTAAGTAGGACAAAACTATCCCAAAACTTCCCTTTTCATCTCAGCTAAAGAGACTCGCTTACCAGTCTTAAACTCCTCTCTTGCTTTTTCAATAATCTCAATAAACTCCATATTTTCGTTTAAGGCAAAAGATTCTAAATCAATATCTTTCACAGATACAACAGCAACTATAACTTTACCATTTAAAGTTAAAATAACAGTTTTTTCACTAAAATCTTCCGTATAATCTGATCAAGGTTGAGAAGCAGTAGAAAGTTCAATAGTTTTAATCATACAGGACTTACGCAAATTGACTTTTAAAGCACCATTTGTAGGGGCTTGCTGGTATTCGCTCTCCCTATATGTAGAGTCTCTGCGTAAGTCCTATCATAGTGAAATCTCTTGACCTCCAATTATTGAGCAGGGGAGTAAGGGAGTAGGGGAGTGAGGGAGAAGCAAATACTAATAATAATTAAAATAAATCACATCAAATTATTAGTAATTTATCATTTTTGAGCAGAAAGTTAGCCATAAAATAGCCCTGCTTTGATCGCGGGCAAGATGCCCGCACTGCAAAGGTTTTATTACTTTTAACTTCTCTGTTCACATTTTAACATACCTTCCAACTCCGCCCTCCACTCATCACTAAACTCACAATCTTGTAACTCTGTAAAATAAGGTCCGCCCAGAGTATGATGAACTAAACTAGCATCTGGATTAGGATCATATTCTCCCACTAAATGATTCCAAGTAGGGGGCAAATCCCCAATTAACTCATCACTTTCCAACCATTTAAACTGATGCAACTCCAACCCAGAAGCAGTATTGACATATTCAGGAGTTAACGCTTTACATTTTTCATTATTAAACAAAATCATACTTGACCAATTTTTTTTCGGATAAGGAGTTTGAGGTTCCCCTAAAAACTTCTCCTTATGCTTCGCTTCATAATCATGCTTAACAACCATCACAGCATAACGATCGTCCCGTAACTCCCACAACTTAGTAATATCATCCAACATCACCATATCGCAATCCATAAAAATAGACCAACCCTTGTATTCCGACAAATAAGGAGTCATAAACCGGGAAAAAGAAAAATCTGTAGACTGTAAATGATGACGTTCGCGAGTAAATACTCCTTGAAGTTGAGACAGCATCAATGGGGCAATACTAACAGGTTGAGACGCCCTAACATTAATACTATGAGCTAATACACTAAAAGCTACTGCCTCGCGATAGTCATAACCAATGTAGACATTAATCATTAAATTTTCTCCTATAGTAATCTTATTTAAGTTGTAATATTTTGGTGGTAGTTAGGAGTCAGGAGTCAGGAGTCAGAATTTTAAGAGTTTTCAGTTCAATTTAACTATCATAGGACTTACGCATCTACCACGAAAATATTGGCTTGAGATTACTTTCCTGACGGAATGCTCCGCAAACGCTGTCGCTCGTAATGACAGAAATATGTTGTGTTGCGTAAGTCCTATATCATAGAAATTGTCACAATCAATTGAGAGTTGCTATATCAAACTATTAGACATCTCCAAAAATAAAAAATGAAGTAAATTCAAGATATGAAATCAACAATTTCATTCCCTATTCCCTATTCCCTATTCCCTATTCCCTGACTTCTGCAAGAAGTCTATTAATAATAGAACTTTTTTTTCCTTGCAACTCCAACAACCATTCCACTGCTTCCCTAATTGCACCATTACCTCCAGATACCTTAGTTACATAGACGGCGCAACGCTTCACCTCCGGGCGAGCATTTTTTACCGCCACAGGTATTCCTACCTGCTTCATCACCGGAACATCAGGCAAGTCATCACCAATATAAGCTACTTGACTTGCCTGAATATTATGTTCTTGAAGTAGAGACGTAAAAGCTAAAGTCTTGTTCTCATAACCTTGATAAACATCATCAATTTTTAACTCCTTCGCCCGACGTTCCACTACCTCAGATTTTCTCCCAGTAATAATAGCAACCTTTAACCCAGATGTTCCAGCCATTTTAATTCCCAAACCATCTTGAGAATTAAACTTTTTCATCTGTTCGGTATTTCCCAACAGAATAATACCTCCATCTGTCATCACCCCATCTACATCCAAAACCAACATTTGGAGGTTAGTAGCTAGACGTTGCCAATGGTTTCTCCTCAACCACCACATTTTTCTGAGTCTCCACACAACTATTTGTTACCTCTCGAATTCTCAATAGAGTCTCCAAAAAACCAGATAATTCAGCTAAAGGCAAAGAATTAGCACCATCAGATTTAGCCTCTGCGGGATTAGGATGAGCTTCAATAAATACTCCATCACAACCCACAGCGACAGCAGCTCTGGCCAAAGGTTGAATAAATTCTGCTTGGCCACCAGACTGAGTACCCATCGCCCCTGGTAATTGTACGGAATGGCCAGCATCATATATTACTCTAGCTCCTGTGGCAGCCATTACTGGTAGGGAGCGGAAGTCTACCACTAGGTTATGATAGCCAAAACTGCTGCCTCGCTCGGTTAGGAAAATATCTTGACAACCAGAAGCTTGTAGTTTGTCTACAATATTTTCAGTTTGCCAGGGGGAGATAAACTGACCTTTTTTGACGTTAACTGTACATCCTGTTTCGGCAGCAGCTACTAATAAGTCAGTTTGACGACATAAAAAAGCTGGTATTTGCAAAATATCAACTACTTCTGCAACTGGTTTAGCTTGGGAGGGTTCATGGATATCGGTTACAGCTAATAAGTTAAATTCTTTTTTGATTGTTGATAAAATTTCTAATCCTTTTTCTAATCCTACTCCGCGAAATGAATTAATAGAACTACGGTTTGCTTTATCAAATGAGGATTTGAATATGATAGTTACTTCTGGATGTTGTTGTTGTAGAAAAGCTAATTTATCTGCTACGGTGGCACAGATGTCATAACTTTCGATGGAACAGGGGCCTGTTATTAGGATAAAATTGTTAGGTATTGTCATTTTTGGTTATCAATTATCAGTCGCTCACACGAATTATGGCATGGATGCGCTCACACGGATTTGGCCACGGATGCACTGATTCAGTAAGAGTTTACTAGGTTGAGTTGAGGAAGCTCATACGGATTATGCCAGGGATGCGCTTACACGGATTTGGCCACGGATGCACTGATTCAGTAAGAGTTTACTAGGTTGAGTTGAGGAAGCTCATACGGATTATGCCACGGATGCGCTCACACGGATTTGGCCACGGATGCACTGATTCAGTAAGAGTTTACTAGGTTGGGTTAAGGAAGCTCACACGAATTATGCCACGGATGCGCTCACACGGATTTGGCCACGGATGCACTGATTCAGTAAGAGTTTACTAGGTTGAGTTGAGGAAGCTCATACGGATTATGCCAGGGATGCGCTTACACGGATTTGGCCACGGATGCACTCATTCAGTAAGAGTTTACTAGGTTGGGTTAAGGAAGCTCACACGAATTATGCCACGGATGCGCTCACACGGATTTGGCCACGGATGCACTGATTAAGTAAGAGTTTACTAGGTTGGGTTAAGGAAGCTCACACGAATTATGCCAGGGATGCGCTTACACGGATTTGGCCACGGATGCACTGATTCAGTAAGAGTTTACTAGGTTGAGTTGAGGAAGCTCATACGGATTATGCCACGGATGCGCTCACACGGATTTGGCCACGGATGCACTGATTCAGTAAGAGTTTACTAGGTTGGGTTAAGGAAGCTCACACGAATTATGCCACGGATGCGCTCACACGGATTTGGCCACGGATGCACTGATTCAGTAAGAGTTTACTAGGTTGAGTTGAGGAAGCTCATACGGATTATGCCAGGGATGCGCTTACACGGATTTGGCCACGGATGCACTCATTCAGTAAGAGTTTACTAGGTTGGGTTAAGGAAGCTCACACGAATTATGCCACGGATGCGCTCACACGGATTTGGCCACGGATGCACTGATTAAGTAAGAGTTTACTAGGTTGGGTTAAGGAAGCTCA
>NZ_JAAHHT010000199.1:0-6089 GCF_010672085.1 Okeania sp. SIO3I5 | reverse complement strand
TCAGTAAGAGTTTACTAGGTTGGGTTAAGGAAGCTCACACGAATTATGCCACGGATGCGCTCACACGGATTTGGCCACGGATGCACTGATTAAGTAAGAGTTTACTAGGTTGGGTTAAGGAAGCTCATACGGATTATGCCAGGGATGCGCTCACACGGATTTGGCCACGGATGCACCGATTAAGTAAGAGTTTACTAGGTTGAGTTGAGGAAGCTCATATGGATTATGCCAGGGATATACGGATTAATAGTCCAGCAATAGTTGGGTTGAGGGACGTTTTGCTAAAGCACAACTTTCATATAGGGAATGCTTGGCAAACGTTAACGCTACGCGACATGTTTGCGTAGCATTCCGTCAGGAAAAAGCGGAGCTTATCCGTAGGATAAACCCAACAACAATCTTTCTCTCCTACTCCCGTAGGGACGTTGCATACAAAGTCCCTACTCTACTCCCTAATGCACAGTTTTGGCTGTGTCAGTCCACTACAATATGGCTAACATTTTTATTGCATGATTTTATATTAAGTAAAGTTCAGGGATATTCTTAATATAGCTGTTAAATTGACCAATAATTATATATGGCCACCAGATTAATTGAATTAGAAGATGGTATTTTAGTTGAGGCCGAAGTCCCAGATGATGAGGCCCAACCTATTTCTACTAATGGTATTAAAGAAGTTAAGTCTAGTTTTGCTAAGGTTAAACCTATACTAATTAGTATTAGTCGCCCTATTGCTGAAGCTTGGCAAGAAATTAATAAAGATATGGAAATTCAACAAGCTGAGGTGGAAGTGGGTTTTAATTTTGAGGGGCAGGGTAATTTATATATTACTAAAGCAAAGGTTGGTACGAATTTAAAGGTTAAGTTGGTTCTGAAACCTAAAAAGTTAGAGAATGAGTAATTTAGAGGAATCTATTGTTTTAATTACCAGTGCTAGTAACGACTCTCGCAAGGCAGATGTTATTGGTACTGGATTTGCTTTTGATAGAAAGAATGATTATACTTACTTGTTAACTTGTGCCCATGTTGTTGAGGATGTGGGTGGTGAGGAAAATGTATTGGTTAATAATATTCGGGCAAAAGTTTTAGCAACGGGAGATGTTAAGGGTTTTGATTTAGCAGTGTTGGGAGTTGAAAAGCTGAATGTGCCACTTTTCCACCTAATAAATTTATCTGAAACAAAAAATCGAAAGTTTCAGACAGCAGGTCATTTTCTCTATGGTGAGGAGAAAAAAGTCTTGCTGGAAACTGTTGATGGAACTTTTGGGAAAAAGCGTTTTGCTCGTCAAAATGATGAAAGAGTGGCAGTTTGGAATTTGTTAATGAATGAAGGCGATCGCCTGCGTAAAGGTTATAGTGGCGCACCTGTTGTTGACTTGGAAATTGGTTATGTGTTGGGTGTCGCTACGAATATGGAGAAAGATGGAACGGAGGGATTAGCTATTTCGGTAGAAGCTTTGGAAAAAATTTGGCGTGAAATACCTACTGATGTTTCTCAACAAATTAGACGAGAATCATTGGAAAATTCTGATAGTTTATCTGTTGAAGAAACTCAACCAGAAATATTAGAAAATTCTGATAGTTTATCTGTTGAAGAAACTCAACCAGAAATATTAGACATTCCTGATAGTTTATCTGTTGAAGAAACTCAACCAGAAATATTAGACATTCCTGATCATTCACTTGCTCAACAAATTACACAACCATTTGATGTAATAACGGTAAACAACAAAGGTGAAGAAATTGAGCGCCGTTCCCATGAAGCAGCATTTTTTACTGAAGATTTGGGTAATGGTGTGGTGTTGGAAATGGTGGCTATTCCTGGGGGGAGTTTTATTATGGGTTCGCCGGAAAATGAAGAGGGAAGACGTGAAAATGAAACTCCTCAACATGAAGTTACTCTGCAACCTTTCTATATGAGCAAATATCCTATTACTCAAAATCAGTATCAAGCCATTATGGGAAAAAATCCTTCTCGCTTTCAAGGAGGAAACCGCCCAGTAGAATTTGTTTCATGGTATGATGCTGTAGAATTTTGTCAAAAGATATCCCAAAAAACGGGAAAAACTTACAGACTGCCAAGTGAGAGTCAATGGGAATATGCTTGTCGCGCTGGTACAACTACACCATTTTACTTTGGAGAAACTATAACGTCTGAGTTAGTTAACTATAATGGCAATTATACCTATGGCAATGCGCCTAAAGGTAAATATCGAGAAGAAACAACGGATGTAGGAATTTTTCCTCCTAATGCCTTTGGTTTATACGATATGCACGGGAATGTCTGGGAATGGTGTGCTGATGACTGGCATAAAAATTATGAAGGTGCGCCTACTGATGGCAGTGCTTGCCTGGAAAATGATGAAAAAGAACATAACGCCGTACTGCGTGGCGGCTGCTGGATCTACATTCCTAATTACTGCCGTTCCGCGTTTCGCAGCCTCAGCATTAGGCGCGACAACCACATCAACAATATTGGTTTTCGTCTAGTATGGGATAGCGGGAGAACTCTTTAACCCTTTTTTCTTTTCCCCTTTTACCCTTTATGCTCCTTTTTTCTTTTCTCTTTTGTATCCGCCGTTAGCGATTTATTAGCCCAGTAGTGGATTGTTTCATCTTAAATGATGCAATAGATGTAGGTTGGGTTGAGGGACCGAAACCCAACAACAATCTTTCTCCCCTACTCCCCTACTCGCTAATGCACTATTTTAGGTGAAACAGTCCACTACTAGCACTAAAGTAATTGTACTAAAATAGTTAAGTAAAATTTAGAGGAGAATAGAGTTATGGATATATTGAAACCTTTTTATGATTTGATAATAAATCCCTTTGCGATAGGATTTACAATATTTTTCTTTGTAGTTGGTTTAGTTGCAGCATTTGACAAAAAATGTCTGATTTTTGCGATAATTGCAGCTATTATCATGTTTTTTCTTACTACCATTTTTTCTTCCTTTATCCAGAATATTCAGGCAACTGAAGCCCAAGTTATAGATATCAATTATAGTTTATTAGCATTGACTGGAGGATTTGCTTTAGGAAAAATATCACAGTGGATAACAAAAAAACTATTAATGTAAATCAAGTAAAATTGAACAATTTGAGAGGTTCAAATGTATTATTCATAATATCCGAGCTAACTTTCATCTAGTTAAAAATAACGCCTGGAAGGGTGACAGAAAAGGCTAAAAAGCTGATTTGACAATTTGTGCAGCTCTTCATTATTAAATGAGCTTTGTTGACAATACTTAGGCTCATTTTTTCTTTTTCATGTTTTGGTCAATCTTTGATTTGAAGGCTTTTTAACCCTTTTGTCATTCCCCTAGCTGAACTCTCAATTCAGACTACTAATTATTTTACCTCCTTAAGCTGGAATTGAGTCAAATCGTGCATCCTCACCAATCCTAAAACCTGACGATCGCCATCCACAACTGGCAGAACATAAACAGGTTTCTTTTTATTGTCTTCCATCATTTTCAAAACTTCGATCGCTGAAATATCTGGCTGACAAAACAGAGGATTTTCAGTCATACAATTTCCAACAGTAGAACTGAGAAAATGTTCTGGATTATCCTTAACAATACGCCGAATATCCCCATCAGTAATAATCCCAATTAACCGATTGTCAGAGTCAGCAACCAAAGCAGCACCTAAAGGTTGTCTAGTCATTTCAATCAAAGCTTCATGCAGAAAACTGTCAGGAGATAAAACCGGAACTTCTTCCGGTGCTTTGTGCATTAAATCATTAACTTGAGAACCCAACAATACCCCTAAATTACCAGCAGGATGATTTTCTGAGAACTCCGAAGCGGTAAACCCACGAGCATTCGCTACAGCAACTACTAAAGCATCACCTACAGCAGTCTGAGCGATCGCGCTACTTGTGGGAATTTCTATTTCTGTTGCTTCTGCTGCAACGTCCAGTTTTATTGTCCAATCTGCTAATTTAGACAATGGGGATGGTACTCGACAAACCATAGACGCTATTTTTGCCCCTCGCAGTCGAGCCACTTTTGCCAGAAATACTAATTCTCCTGTAGCGCCACTTTTGCTCAGACAAATTACTAAATCTCCAGCTTCCACTAAACCTAATTCTCCATGTAGGGCATCATTGGGGTCAATATAAACAGCTTTTACACCAATACAAGCTAATTTACTGGCTAATTGTCTTCCTACCAACCCTGATTTACCGATACCAGCAACAAAAGTTTTGTATTTGTTTTCCACTAAGTATTGGGCTAAGTCTAGGAAATTTTGGTCTAAAGCTTCTGCTTGGGCAGCCACAGCATGAGCTTCTTTGGCTATTGTGGCTTTTGCTGCTTCTAAAATTGAATTTTTAGTTAGAGTTTGAATCATTATTTTAAGTCAAAAATTAGGAAAATTTATAAGTAGGTAAATGAGAAAATTTACCGAATGGACACCCAGTAGGGACGTTTCACTGCGTGACATGAAACGCATTTTTGTTATGGAACGTCTCTACAGTTTAACGAATAATCTGTATATCCGTGGCATAATCTGTGTGAGCCTCGCTGATTTTCCAAACAACGTCTAATCAAGTCTAACGAATAATCCGTATATCCGTGGCATAATCTGTGTGAGCCTCGCTGATTTTCCAAACAACGTCTAATCAAGTCTAACGAATAATCCGTATATCCGTGGCATAATCCGTGTGAGCCTTGCTGATTTTCCAGAGATGGAGATTTCCCATATCTACATATCTATTGGACAATAGTTAGACTAGGTTGAGAGCCAGTCAAAAAAGTAGCGATCGCTGATTCTGGAAACAACGTCTAATCAAGTCTAACGAATAATCCGTATATCCGTGGCATAATCTGTGTGAGCCTTGCTGATTTTCCAGAGATGGAGATTTTCTGAATTTATTGTTCAATAGTTAGACTAGGTTGAGAGCCTTTAAAAAAAGTAGCGATCGCTAGATTCTCTAGAGATGGAGATTTTTTGGCTCTATTGTTCAATAGTTAGACTTGATTGAGAGCTGGCAAAAAAGTAGCGTTTGCTAGATTTCCAGAGATGGAGATTTTCTGGCTTTATTGTTCAATAGTTAGGCTCGGTTGAGAGCCAGTCAAAAAAGTCGCCCTAACTGATTATCGAGAGATGGAGATTTTCTGACTCTATTGTTCAATAGTTAGGCTCGGTTGAGAGCCAGTCAAAAAAGTCGCCCTAACTGATTATCGAGAGATGGAGATTTTCTGGCTCTATTGTTCAATAGTTAGGCTTGGTTGAGAGCCAGTCAAAAAAGTCGCCCTAACTGATTATCGAGAGATGAAGATTTTCTGGCTCTATTGTTCAATAGTTAGGCTTGGTTGAGAGCTAGTCAAAAAATTTGCCCTAACTGATTATCGAGAGATGGAGATTTTCTGAATCTATTGTTCAATAGTTAGGCTCGGTTGAGAGCTAGTCAAAAAAGTCGCTCTCCCTAAATTTTCCCGAGATGGAGATTTTCTGGTTCTATTGTTCAATAGTTAGGCTCGGTTGAGAGCTAGTCAAAAAAGTCACCCTAACTGATTTTCCCGAGATGGAGATTTTCTGAATCTATTGTTCAATAGTTAGGCTCGGTTGAGAGCCAGTCAAAAAAGTCACCCTAACTGATTTTCCCGAGATGGAAATTTTCTGGCTTTATTGTTCAATAGTTAGGCTCGGTTGAGAGCTAGTCAAAAAAGTCGCTCTCCCTAAATTTTCCCGAGATGGAAATTTTCTGGCTTTATTGTTCAATAGTTAGGCTCGGTTGAGAGCTAGTCAAAAAATTTGCCCTAACTGATTATCGAGAGATGGAGATTTTCTGGCTCTATTGTTCAATAGTTAGGCTCGGTTGAGAGCTAGTCAAAAAAGTCGCTCTCCCTAAATTTTCCCGAGATGGAGATTTTCTGAATCTATTGTTCAATAGTTAGGCTCGGTTGAGAGCTAGTCAAAAAAGTCGCTCTCCCTAAATTTTCCCGAGATGGAAATTTTCTGGCTCTATTGTTCAATAGTTAGGCTCGGTTGAGAGCTAGTCAAAAAAGTCGCTCTCCCTAAATTTTCCCGAGATGGAGATTTTCTGAATCTATTGTTCAATAGTTAGGCTCGGTTGAGAG
>NZ_JAAHHT010000198.1:6372-17615 GCF_010672085.1 Okeania sp. SIO3I5 | reverse complement strand
TCTACATTGATAAAAAAGTGTATTGAAAAATACTCTTTTCTCCTGAAAAAGCCGATTCAAGACTTAAACATAACTTGTCTATGTTGTCAAGTTTTATGTTAAGAAAGATGTTTATAAAGCATAGCTTTTTAAGGGGGGCAGGGGGGATCTAAAACTGTATCTCACCAATTTGAGAAACGCTATATTATCAATTCTTACCTCCTAACTCCTGATATCATATCCGGATAAGAGCGTGACAAAAACTTTTTTTTGCTTGTAGTATAGATCTAGCCCTATAAATATCTATGTTTCGGGCTAAAACTATACTACAAGTTTTAATGATAACTATTCAACCGGACATGATCTAAATCCTGACTCCTGACTCCTAAGAACAGAGACAATGTAGTAATATTTTATGAAGTTGGTATTAAACTTCTAATGTTTGAGGTTCAGCGGTAAATGTTGCTGATTGTTTGGAATCAGCGATCGCTGCTGTGGCAGCAATTCCAGTATGAACAATCACTAAAGTTCGGAAGGGGTCAATAATTGGGTCAATGGCAATCAATAGTACCAATATAGCTTCTAGTGGTAAACCTAATGGCTTTAACACTAAGTCCAACACAGTTAAAGTTAAAATTCCTGTTGCTCCTGCTGTTGCCATCCCAGCTAAAATTGAAGCCATTATGATAATCATAGAACTGGATAAGTTTAATTGATTATTATAAAGTTGAACTACAAAAACAGAAGTAGCTGCAAAATAAGCAACTGGCCCAAATCTACAGACAGTAATTGCCAGAGGAATCACTAAATTAACTGTTTGTTTATTAAAATTTAGTTCTTCAGCTAAAGAAGAAATAGAAGAGGGTAAGCAGGTAAAACTACTTCGAGTTACCAAAGCTAAAATTGCTGGTTTTTTTAAAGTAATTATAACTTTCCATAAAGAACAATCTGCTCTTTGCCAGACCACAAATGTACTAATTATATTAATAATAAAAAATGCTAAAAGTACAATAATCACAAAATTTTTCATGGCAGCTAAAATGCCAAATCCAGTCTCTGCTATTTGGCTAGCTAAAAGACAGCATAAACCTATAGGTAAGAATAAAATTATCCAATCAATTAACAAGTTAGATGTTTTAAACACCATTTCAAAAATATTAAATACATCTTCTTTATGAGATTCTTTGAGGTATCCCATTGCCACACCAAAAACAATGGCAAAAAAAAGCGTCTCTAAAGCATTACCTTCGCTTAAAGACGCAAAAATATTTTCGGGAACTAAATTGAATAAAAAAGATATTAAAGTTGCTTCTTGAGGGATGATATTAGGCTCCCCATTCAGAGATATCTCTAAATCTAATTCCGCTCTGTTCACAATTAGACCCAAAGCTGTTAAGCTTGAATCATCTAAATTTCCTCCTGGATTACTTAATGCTGTAACTATGGCTGCAACTGCACTTACACCAACTAATCCAATTAAAAATACAGTTAAAATACGTTTGACATATTTATTAGCGTCATCACTACCCATTAGTCTCCCTACACTCATGGTTATCGCTGAAAACAATAATGGCAAAACACACATTTTTAATAACTGAAGATAAAGCTCTCCGTAAGGAGTTAAAACCTGACTAAAATTCTTTTGAAAAATTCCCAAATATATTCCTAGTAAAATTCCAGGAACAATAGACCATGGATTACTCAATACCTTGATTAATGAATGAAAATTAAATCCATTCAATCGTTTCTTTTTAATCATAATAAAAATGATAAAAGTTTTGATTTTAATTGAGTTTAGATAAACTTGATTTTTCTAATAACTCAGAATATTCACTCAACACACTATTAACACTATAGTTTGTCTCGGTAAATTTTAGGTATAAATTGACAAATTCTAACAGATGATTGCTAGACCAGGGTAGAGCGATCGCTATAGGATCTTGAGTATCTTTCAGAGCAACAGTTTGAAATTTCAAAGCCACATTTGGTTGGTTGATAACAATTTTTTTTACTTCTAATTCATCACGATAAGCTGCTAATATATCTCCTTTAATTGCGCCTTTTATAACATCTTCCCAATTCCCATAACTAACAATTGTAGCATTGGGAAATTTTTGTTTTGCAAACATTTCATAGGAGGAACCATTAATTACTCCTATTTTACCCTCAAAGTTTCTCAAAAATTCTGCTGTATCTTGATTTTTGGCAGCTTTGGTTAATTGTAGTCGATTAAGTAAAAAACCATGGCGCAAGGTAACATAAGGATTAGAAAAAGAAATTTTTTTGGCTCTATTCAAAGTTTGACTTAGTTTGGAAATAGCTAAATCTGCTTCACCTTGAGCGACAATTTTAACCACTTCATTAAAAGTTCTAGCACTACGATTTAGTTGAACTTCAACTCCCAGACTTTGAGCTAAACCTTGGGCAATTTTTATATCTAATCCTTCCAATTCACCCCTTTCATTTTTCACAAAAAAAGGTGCATTATCGTACTCTATCATGGCAACAATTAACTTACCTCGGTCAATAATTTTTTTGATGTCTGGTGATAGTAAATCTACTGAAAAAGAATTTTGAGGAAAACTATTACTATTAATAGTCTCTTCCATAAAAGAAGAGGTTTCCGGATCTACTTTTCCTGTTGCTGTCAATTCCAAACTCATTTGAAAATCATCAACTGCTTCCCCTGTTTTTTTTCTATCAACTTTATCTGTAGCTCCAGGGGAAATTTTTTGGTTTAATTTAGTTTGTAGCTTGATAACATCATATTCTTGCTTGTTTTCAGTTAATTGTGAATCTGAAGGGTTAGCACCCTGGAATTTTTCTGTATTTCTGACCTGAGAAATTTTTTCTGTTTGTTCGTGGGAAAAAGAATTTGCAGAATATTCTATTTTAATAAAACTTGTCAGAAAAACAACAATTCCGAAAACAACCAGAGTAAATTTTAGAATGAGATGCTTTTTTTTAAAGAATTCATCCATGAGATCGTTCGCCTCCAGAGGCTAGCGTGGATTTCCAGACATCATCTCTATATCATAAATAACTGAGCGTGTCAACTATTCAGACAAAATTTTTGACATTTTTAGATATCGCTACTAATAGAATATACTAAGTTGGGCGATCGCTCATATCTTTAAATTATCAGGGTAAGACAAAAAGCGAAATGGTTAAAACGATGGAAAAAAACTACCTTTTTAAAGGAGGATTTGGTGTTTGTTACATTATGTCATAGCTACAAAAAAATAGCCCCCTCTTTTGGAGGAAGCCTCAGCTAAGTAATAACAAACAAACCAAATACCGTAAATACATAAGAGTGAGTAGTTGATTTTTTTACTAATTTATAAATATCAGGTATTTTAGTGGTTTTTTTAAGAGTTGGTAAAGACAATCAATAGTTTGATTAAGTGTTGGTAAAGGGACGGAATATTTATGGCCACTATCTGAAAATTCAGGTTGATTGGATGTCTGAATGGTAATACCATTTCACGGAAGTCAAGAGTGAAACTTTGACCCTATAGTAATTTTAGGAAATTATTTCATATCTAAAGTTGGAAATTATTTGTGATATCCTTAAAGTGAATTAGTATGACATCTTCTATCAGTAATCTCTAGTAACAGATTGGCAACCTCATACACCATACTCATAGCCAAAAAAATAGCTCCCCCTAAAAGAGGAAGCCTCAGTTAAATTACAACACACAAACCAATACAATAAACAATTAAATAAAGGGTGAATACTTAATTTTTTTATTGATCGATAAGCCCATAATAACAGCTATTTCAATAATTTTGTTTAAATATTTAGTAAAGATTATCAGTAGTTTGATCAAGTTTTAGTAAAGGGACTTAAAATTTATGGCCATTTCCTGGGAATTAAAGTTTCTTGGATGTTTGACATACTCCCGACGTTGCCCTTACGGGAATTATAGGGATTCTTCAGTCTGGGAAACCCTGACCGCTGTTTAGACAGAGGTGATGTCCTCCCCCTGTTTTGACTTTTACAATAACAAAATGCTCTTAGCTTGTGTCTTGGGCATATGAACGTTTAGCTTATGAAGGTATCCGAATCCGGGCCCAGGCTTTCATTCCGACGCTCCCCCTCCCCCCTTTCCAAGGGGGGTTAGGGGGGATGGAGAGCGCGGGACTTCCCGCCAGGAAAGTTAAATAAAAATATCTTCAATTAGTAATTTCCAGCAACAGATTGGCTACATCATAGTAGTAACACAAAAAAACAGCTCTCTCTTCTGAAGAAGTCTGAACTAATCACAACACACAAAACCAATATAATAAATAATTAAATTACGATAGGGGTATATACTTAATTTATTGATCTATAAATGAATACTAGCAGATATTTCAGTAGTTTTGTTTAAAGATTTGGTAAAGATCCTCAGTAGTTTGATAAATTTTTCGTAAAAGCACGGGAGATTTATGGTAACTGCCTAAAAATTCAGGTATCTCGGATGTCCTAATTGCTATATATTTAGGATGACAATCTGTAACGGATGAATTTATGTCCCAAAAAACAGTCTGGATAGCAAGGCACGGAAACCGTATCGACTTTGTTAACCCTGAATGGTTTAATACTGCGAAAAGACCATACGATCCCCATCTTTCAGATGATGGTCTCCTTCAAGCACAACAATTAGCAAACCGTTTAATTGGGGAAAATATCACTCAGATTTTTGCTTCTCCTTTTCTCCGAACTGTACAAACTGCCAATGAAGTAGCAGCAGTTCTTGATTTAACCATCAAGTTAGATTGGGGTTTGTGTGAATGGTTGAATCCAGAATGGATGCCTGCTATGCCAGAAACTCTATCTATAGAAAATCTTGCCCAAACTTATCGCAGAATTGACCTTTCTTACAATGAAGGTACTCCCCAATATCCCGAAACCTGGGAAGCTTGTATGAAGCGTACAGGAGAAATTTCTCGGCGTTTAGTGGTAGAGTTTCCTACAGAAAATATTTTATTGGTGGGGCATGGTGCTTCAGTTATTGGCACTGCTGCTGGATTAGTTGGTGAAGTTGCTCAGAGTAAAGTTAAGGCTTCTCTTTGTTGTTTGGTCAAAATTGTTCAGCGAGAAGAAAAATGGGTCATAGAATTAAATGGGGATACTTCCCACCTAGATAATAGAGAAAATACTGTCAGGTTTATTTAAAGAATTAGGGAGTAGGTGAGTAGTGGAGTAGGGGAGTAGGGGAGTGGGGGAGATTGAATATTGATAAAATTGAAATTATAAACATATATAAACATATACTGTATAACTGAATTCTATATTAGAAGTTAGAAGTATTGGAAAAACTGAATCCTAAATCTCTTTTGAAACCTCCTTTAATCAAACCCTCTATTGAAGCTAGATAAATTTTGAGAAAGAAGCCAGTAGGGAGTAAGGGAGTAAGGGAGATTGAATATTTATGATTTTATAAATATATAATGTATAACTGAATTCTATATTAGAAGTTAGAAGTATTGGAAAAACTGAATCCTAAATCTTTTTTTAAATCTCCTTTAATAAAACCCTCTATTGAAGCTAGATAAATTTTGAGTTAGAGATGCGAGAGTTACTAAGCTATGAGAACAGTAATATATTATTGTATGACAATTTAGTAACTATTTCACAAAATTTTTTTGACCTGTAAATAGTTATCAAAATTGCTGAAGTGAGGAGAGATTTTTTACAATATTCGATTTTATGGCAGGACATAGTAAGTGGGCAAATATTAAACGCCAAAAAGCAAGAGTAGATGCTGTTAAAGGAAAAGTTTTCGCTAAAGTATCTCGACAAATTATTGTTGCTGCTCGTAGTGGAGCTGACCCTGATGGTAATTTTCAGTTACGCACGGCGATCGAGAAGGCCAAGGCAGCAGGTATTCCTAATGATAATATTGAGCGGGCGATCGCTAAAGGTTCGGGGCAGTTCAATGATGGAAGTCAACTGGAGGAGATTCGTTACGAGGGTTATGGTGCTGGAGGTATAGCGATTCTAATTGAGGCATTGACAGATAATCGCAACCGCACAGCGGCAGACCTCAGAAGTGCGTTTACAAAAAATGGTGGTAATTTAGGCGAGACTGGTTGTGTGAGTTGGATGTTTGTCCAAAAAGGTGTGGTAACTATTACAGGAAGTTATGATGAGGATGAGTTACTGGAAGCTTCTGTGGAAGGAGAAGCGGAATATTATGAAGTAATTTCGGAAGATGATTTTCAAGGTGCGGAGGTCTTCACGGAAACTACTAATTTAGAAAATCTCAGTCAGGTATTACAAGAAAAAGGCTTTGATGTTAGTGAGGTAGAGTTTCGGTGGATTTCTAGTAATACTGTTGAGGTGAGCGATCCGGAGCAGGCCCGATTACTCCTCAAGTTAATGGATGCTCTTGAGGATCTGGATGATGTACAGAATGTCACGGCTAATTTTGATATCCCAAATCAACTTTTGAATATTCTAGCGAGTTGACATACTCCCGACGTTGCCCTTCTATTCCCCCCTTTCAAAGGGGGGTTAGGGGGGATGGAAAAATAGGAATTCTGAGCGTCTGGGAAACCCTGACCGCGGAGCATGACAGAGGTGATGTCCTCCCCCTGTGTTGACATTGATAATAACAAAATGCTCCTAGCTTGTGTCTTGGGCATATGAACGTTTAGCTTATGAAGGTATCCGAATCCGGGCCCAGGCTTTCATCCCGACGCTCTCCCTCCCCCCTATGCACGGGGGGTTAGGGGGGATGGAGAGCAAGGGACTTCCCGCCAGGAAAGTTAAAAAACATAGTTAATTAGGAGTCAGGAGTCAGAAGTCAGGAGTCAGAAGTTAGGAGGGAAGAGAATTTAGGAGGATTTTTTAATAGTTGAAGATGATATAAAATCCGCTTGAACAGTCGTCTGCAGCAACGATATGAAGCAATCTCCTAAACATAAGAGATTGCTTCCTTCCACAGAGTGTAAGTCGCTGCGGACTTAGTGATAGTAATTAGCCGGATTCTATATGAAATATTTTTTTGTACTGAATCAAGCGGACTTGATATTACTTGCTCTTAATACAACAGATGTTCTGTTGAATAAGAGTTGAAAAATTCATACTATTCAAATTTTTTCTTTCTCTTAAATTATCAATTCAGATATTCTATTTAATCAGAATATTCTCTTGAATAAGAATTGAAAAATTCATACTATTCAAATTTTTTCTTTCTCCTAAATTAAATTCTCAATTCAGAATTTAGAATTCAGATGTTCTCTTGAATAAGAATTGAAAAATTCATACTATTCAAATTTTTTCTTTCTCCTAAATTATCAATTCAGATATTCTATTTAATCAGAATATTCTCTTGAATAAGAATTGAAAAATTCATACTATTCAAATTCTTTCTTTCTCCTAAATTAAATTCTCAATTCAGAATTATGAATACAGATGTTCTATTGAATAAGAGTTGAAAAATTCATACTATTCAAATTTTTTCTTTCTCCCAAATTATCAATACAGATATTCTATTTAATCAGAATATTCTCTTGAATAAGAATTGAAAAATTCATACTATTCAAATTCTTTCTTT
Organism: Okeania sp. SIO3I5; assembly: GCF_010672085.1. Lineage (GTDB taxonomy): Bacteria > Cyanobacteriota > Cyanobacteriia > Cyanobacteriales > Microcoleaceae > Trichodesmium. The sequence continues at coordinate 10,089 of NZ_JAAHHT010000198.1, read as the reverse complement.
CTGCTAAATTCTAAATTCTGAATTCTAAATTCTGAATTCTAAATTCTGAATTCTAAATTCTGAATTAAACTATGGTTCTACTACCACCTCAGTACCTACTTGTACTTTCTTAAATAAATTAACCACATCCTCATTGTACATCCGTACACAACCGTGGGAAGCAGCATATCCAATGGATTCTACAGTGGGAGTACCATGAAACCCAATAGTGTCTTTGCCGTCTGTCCAAAAACCAATCCACCTCAATCCCAGAGCAGTATTTGGCCCCGCTGGCATTACCTCACCCGTCCAGGGATTCTGCCATTGAGGATTTTCTACCAGTTGAATAACCTTGAAATTCCCTGTAGGAGTTTCCCAACCTGCTTTACCCACCGCTACAGGATAACTAGCAATTTCTTTTTCTCCTTCATATACATATACCCGTCGTTCCCCTAACCGAAGTACCACACGAACTAGCTCTTCTGCTTCTATACCTAAATATTCTTCAAAGTCTTTGATAGCTTGATCCAATTTTGGCATTAAACCACCAAATGGTATTCTATTTTCTACCTTTCTTTGCTGATTATAATTATTTGTCTCAGCATTAGGGGTAGAAGCTATGGCTAAATTTTTACTAAATAAAATAATTGCTGTGGTTAGGAAAATAGCTGTGAAATTATATGTTCCTCGGCTAATTTTATTAATAAGATATAGCCATTGATTTGTGGTAGATTGCGTCATTTTTCACTCCTCATGTATCAAATCTGGATGTTATTAAAAAGTAATGTGAAAGAAAGTTTAATTCAGGTTAGATATTAAAAATGTTTGAACTAAACTCTATTGGTATTTTTTAAGGTTCTACCAGAACAGTTGTACCAATTCCGACTTTTTCAAATAGAGCTAGTACATCTTGGTTGAACATTCTAACACAACCATGAGAAACTGCTTGTCCTACAGTTTCCTCATTGGGCGTTCCATGAAAACCTATGTAATTTGTGCCATCTGTCCAAAAACCAATCCATCTTTCCCCCAAGGGATTTTCTGGACCAGGAGGTATGATTTCTCCTGTAAAAGGATGTTTCCAAGAAGGATTTGATATTTTTTGGATAACTTTGTGAGTTCCTGTAGGAGTTTCCCATCCTTCTCTACCAATAGCTATTCGGTAACTGGTTTTTAATTGGTCATCTTGATAGACATAGACGCGACGATCGCTTAATTTTATGACTAAATGAATTTTTTCATTGGGTTTAATATAAAGTTCATGTAGGTTTTTTTTTGTAGTTATTGATTTAGGTTTTATTTGTGCTTGGTATTCAATTAAATCTGTCGCGTTTGTAGAAACTCCAGATTTATTTTTTATTGGAGTAGATCCATGAACTTTTTGCTGTGTGTAATTGAGTAAAATAACTATTCCTAAACTTAAACATATTAGTCTGTATAAGTTACTGATATTTATATAGATTAAACTGATATTTTTACGTTTAAAATATTTTGTTTTAACTAATTTTTTCATGTAATAAGTCAATCCTTAACTACCAAAAAATCTTAATTGTTTATTGTAATTGAAAGTTTAGTCACTAGAAGGTATCTTTAAGGAAATCAGAATTCAGAAGTCAGAAGTTGTTTTTGTAACAACGTTTCGCCGATCAAGGCGGGGTTGGGCGACCCAATTATTTTGATAAAATAAATCTTATTTGCAGGAGATAATCGTATAAATTTGAGCGATCGCTGTTATGAAAATAGGTTGAATTTAAAAAGCTGAAAACTTTTTTATCCTTGGGCAAATACACCCTTGCCAACCATTGCTGGTGGTCTGGAATTAGCTTGAGCTTCTGATTAAAGAATTCTATAAATATTTACAATAAATATTTACCGAATAATTAATAATTAAATAATTCAGCTTTGTTAGCTTCCCCTTTTAAGAGGAAAAAGCGGTTGTTTCGCTGCGCGACATGAAAAGCGGAGCTTCCCGAAGGGTGGGATGGCGTTTAGCTAGCGCAAAACGCCATATCCAATCAACCAAAAGAAATAAATTTTTTCATTAACTGTTAATCCTCTCCTTTTTAGGGATAAGTAATTATCCATTATCCATTAATAAAAAGTATTTACCAGATCAAACTATGAATAACTTACCTAATTTTTCAGGGAAATACAGCTTAAGAAATCGTTCTTGTCTTCCTGATATACCAGGAATTTACTTTATAGGAGATGAGCAAAATCAAATATTATATATAGGTCAAGCTCAAAATTTAAGAAAGCGTTGGGCAGGCAAAACTCATCATCGTTATAAACAATTTGCTAGAAAAGGATTGGATAAAATTTATATCTACTATATTGAAGCACCTCTATCAGAATTAGATGATTTAGAGAAAAAATACATTGAGGAAATTAAACCACTACAAAATGATACTAAAGTTAAAGAATATCTGCCAAAAAAAAGTCCGAAGCTTTCTGAGTTGCAACGACTATTAAAACTACCTAATACTCCTTTATTCCCATCAGCTAAATTTGACAATATAAATGGTGTTAAAGTTCCTAGGGAAGATTGGGATATGATTCGTGGGTTTATTGCTGGAATTGATGATACTGAAAATATACCTCTGATTTTGGTTATATGTCAGCAAAATATGGGTCAGTTATTGTGGAATAGAGTTAATCACAGAACAAAAAAACGTTTTTGCACTTATGATGCAGAAACAAGATGTTTTTTGATTAACTTAAGACAAGTAGTTTTTGTATTTGTAGAATTATTTAGCCATACAATTTCACAGCATGTTTTTAAAGTTATACATCCTTATCTTACAAACTCCAATAATTTTGGAGTCACGGTCAAAAAATTAACAAATATTCCTACTTTAATAGAATCATTAGATTTAGATTTACCACAAGCATATACAGAAACAGAAAAAATCAGAAAGGAGACAGAAAAAATCAGAAAAGATTATCTTTTAACAGTTAGCAAGAATCTCAAAATTTTACCTGATGACTTTAAACTAAATGAAAAACTTGTCTGGTAAAAATAAGCGATTTTTATCTCTCATATTCCTGTTACAATGCTGTTTCAATTTTTTGTTAATAAACTATATTTGGAGCCTTGATTTAGGGTTGCTTAGGCGACAATAATTTCACCAAATCAAATAATATTTCCCTGGTCGCCATAACCCATGAAATACTAGATATTTGAGGCGTTTATTTAGATTTATTTTACTGAAAAATTAAAGTATAAAACCTCTCCATTCATGGAGAAAAAGCAGTCGGAAAGCGGAGCATGACCTAGGATGGGATGAATAGTTTACCGGCGCCATATCCAATTGACTAAGAGAATAAAAAAAATCCTTTTAGTCAATCCTTCTATTACAGAAGAGGTAGTAAACCCCCCCCTATCAGGGGAGGTCTTTAATTGTTAACTATTAATTGTTGAACTGATGACTTTAAACTAAATGAAAAACTTGTCTGGTAAAAATAAGCGATTTTTATCTCTCATATTCCTGTTACAATGCTGTTTCAATTTTTTGTTAATAAACTATATTTGGAGCCTTGATTTAGGGTTGCTTAGGCGACAATAATTTCACCAAATCAAATAATATTTCCCTGGTCGCCATAACCCATGAAATACTAGATATTTGAGGCGTTTATTTAGATTTATTTTACTGAAAAATTAAAGTATAAAACCTCTCCATTCATGGAGAAAAAGCAGTCGGAAAGCGGAGCATGACCTAGGATGGGATGAATAGTTTA
>NZ_JAAHHT010000198.1:0-6272 GCF_010672085.1 Okeania sp. SIO3I5 | reverse complement strand
AATACTAGATATTTGAGGCGTTTATTTAGATTTATTTTACTGAAAAATTAAAGTATAAAACCTCTCCATTCATGGAGAAAAAGCAGTCGGAAAGCGGAGCATGACCTAGGATGGGATGAATAGTTTATCGGCGCCATATCCAATTGACTAAGAGAATAAAAAAAATCCTTTTAGTCAATCCTTCTATTACAGAAGAGGTAGTAAACCCCCCCATCAGGGGAGGTCTTTAATTGTTAACTATTAATTGTTGAACTGATGACTTTAAACTAAATGAAAAACTTGTCTGGTAAAAATAAGGAATTTTTATATCTCATACTTTGGGTGCATCTCAATGCAAGAAGAAAGCCAAAAATTTATTGCTTTTAGGGAACAGGGAACACTTAACTGGGAACAGCAGATTTGGGAATAGGAAAAAAGTATTTTGGCAAATATTGAGATGCACCCCATACTTCCTGTTGCAATGCTGTTTCAATTTTTTGTTAATAAACTGTATTTGCATTTATAAATAAACAACTTGTCTGAGTTTTTTTTTATTCCTTATATTTTTATTTTTATGTCGGTTACCAGCAACCAAAACTTACCTTTAAATTTCTAATTCATCTAGCAATAATATAGTCAATTCTGTCAATCTTTTAAAGACTGCATCATTTGTTGACAATGCTTCACATTCTGCTGCTAATGCTACAGCTATTTGAAAAGCATCGGGTAATTGTAGATTACATTTTGCTCTAATTTTAGCTGCTTCTAGTGCTATATTTTGGTTGTCAATAGGCACAAAAATTGTATTGTTCGCATCAACAATAACGTCAATGAAGTATTGCTGTAATTGTGTTTTTCCTAAACTATAAGGACGCACTAAACATTCAGATAAGGTAATTGGAGAAGTTACTGCTATTAAAATACCTTCGCCAATATAATTAAATACCGCTCTTGCTGTTTCTAAATATTTTGAGTTTTGTTCAACATAGTAAATAACTGGTGCAGTATCTATAAATAAATGAGTTATATTCTGGATACTTTCTTCTATATTCACTTTTAATTACTCAATTTTTTTTGTTGAATTTCTAATTCTGGAAACTCGCCTCGTCTCATCCGGGTGACATATTCTTGAGCATCTATTCCTTCTAATAAGTTAGGTGCTATTCCTTCTAATTCTTTCTAATCTCTACCTGGCTTTTTTTTTGATTTCACACATTTTCAGTCTATTTGTTAAATAAAATATCAGATATAATTGCTCTTCTGGTGAAAGGATGTCTACTTTTCTGATTATTTCTGTTAGTTATTTTGATTTTTTATGCCTTTTCTTTTCTGTTTTTATAGTGGGTTTATATAATCTCGAAAATTTTTTCAGAAAAAAGGGGAGAAAAGTAGTTGACAAATCTTGCCCTTGACAGCTATTATTATTGTATAATAGAAATATTGATAACAATGAAAAAATTGTCACTATTCCCATTATGATAAGGATACCAGTCAAGTAAACTAAAAGTCAAGCAAAATCTCAAAAAAAGTCGTCGCGAAAATTATTTAGGGTGCTTCATAAAATGTCAAAGCTTGACCCCGAACATCAGAATTAAATTCACCACGATTAAAAACAACTTCTCCCCCAACAATAGTAACAACAGGCCAACCAGTTAAACTCCATCCTTCAAAAGGACTCCAGCCACATTTTGTCATTAACTCCTCCCTTAAAACAGGGCGATAATTATCCAGATCGACCAATACTAAATCCGCATCAAAACCAGGAGCGATCGCCCCCTTTTTCAAAATCCCATAACCCCTAGCAACAGCAGTAGACATCCAATTAGAAACCTGAGCAACAGAACATCTTCCCTGGATAGCTTGAGTCAACATTAAAGGCAAAGAAGTTTCCACCCCAGGCATACCCGAAGGAGTATTCGGATAGCCTTTATCTTTTTCTTCCAAAGTATGAGGAGCATGATCCGTAGCAATAAAATCAATCACCCCATCCAACAAAGCTTGCCATAAAACCTCATTATCCCAAGCAGACTTTAAAGGAGGATTCATCTGAGCCAAACTACCAATCTTTTCATAAGCACTCGTATTTAATAACAAATGTTGAGGCGTAACTTCAGCAGTCACCCAACTAGGTTTATCCTGACGCAATAATTCAGCCTCATCTCCAGTCGAAGTGTGTAAAATATGTAACCTCCGCTCATACCTCTTCGATAATCTCAAAGCCATCTTAGTTGCCAATAAAGCAGTTTCATTATCCTGAATTTGTGAATGAATAGCAGGGTCAAAAATACCAGCAAACTCCTTTTTCCTTTCATCAATTCGAGCTTGATTTTCCGCATGAACAGCAATCAATCTTTTTCCCCTAGCAAAAATTGGCTCCAACTTTTCCTCAGTATCTACCAACAAAGGTCCGTGCATAGAACCCATAAAAATTTTAATTCCAGGAGTAGGATTAGCTATTAATAAATCCGGTAAATTTTCTGCCGTCGCCCCAATAAAAAAACCAAAATTAACCAAACATTTTTGAGCTGCCCGTTGTAACTTATCATCCAATGCTGCCTGAGTCGTAGTCAAAGGTTTAGTATTAGGCATTTCCAGAAAAGAAGTAACACCACCTTTCACACAAGCTCGACTAGCAGTAAATAAATCTTCCTTATGTTCTAATCCAGGTTCCCGAAAATGTACCTGCGGGTCTATTACTCCCGGTAATAAAGTTAAACCTTCAGCATCTATGATTTTTTCAGGAGCTTCAGAAGATGAAATTTCTGGAGCGACTTGAATAATTTCTTGGCCTTGAATTTCCACATCACCAACCAAAAATTCCCCATCAGGTAAAAGGATGCGGGCGCGACGAATCAACAAAGAAGAAATAGGAGGCATAATAAAAATTGGGTTTTAAATTTCTATTTTTTGAGGGAGTAGGGAGTAGGGAGTAGCACTATGCGCAACTCAGAAGTCAGAAGTTAGAAGTAATCCCTGAGTGAGTTTGAACATTTATAAATCTGCGCCCTTTGCTTCGACTGCTATAACAGGACGTCTAGACTAAAATTTTGGGGAAGTTCGAGTCCATACTGGAGAAATCTCCCCATCTCCATGTCTCCGCATCTGCCCATGTCTTTTCAGAGGATAAAACGTCCCTACAAGGTAGGACTATGCTTTACCCATATATTTTCAATTTCTTACAGGATAGGGGAGACGATGGAAAGGAGTCTAATCGGGAAGTGAAAACAAACCTGCCATTGCTCAATTATGACAGAGCTGGCTAAAAGCGAATAACACTTCAAAAGCCATTTGTACACTACTTCTCCCCAAACTCTCCAGATTCCCCAAAATCTCTACCCTGCAATATTTCTCAGACTTATGGGTAAGGAATAGATTTTGTAGAGAAGGGAATTAGGGGGAAGGGGTTCTCCACATTTTAAAGCTAGACAGGCTAGTAATTCGGGAAACAGGAAATAGAAAGGAATAAAAACAATACCTCAGTAACTTGAGAAACGCTATAATGTCATTTTAACTACCCCGGCGGGAAGTCCCGCGCTCTCCCGTAGGGGAGCGTCGGGAGTATGTCAATATATTATTACATTACACCTTTGAAAAATCTAGCCAATTATGAGGTAGAACATATCTACCCCAAGTCAAAAGGAGGTTCAGACCGAGTATCTAACTTAACTCTTGCCTGTACTAAATGCAACCAACTTAAGAGTAATCAAGATGTCAAAGAATTCTTATCAGGTTTCCCAGAATTATTAAAGCGAATACAAACCCAAGCTAGATTACCTTTGAAAGATGCAGCAGCAGTTAATTCTATGCTGTGGAAATTGTTCAATACCTTAAAGAATAGTAAATTGAAAGTAATCACATAAGCCCGGGGAACAAACAAAATTTAACCGCAGAAAACAGAAACTGCCTTTATCGCACTGCATAGACGCGGCTTGTGTAGGAGAAGTGAATCAGTTAGATTTTAAGACCACCCAAGTTTTAGCTGCTATATGCAAAGGCCAAGGAGGTAGCGAGAGGGCAGCGGTAAATAAATATGGATATCCCATAAGGTACAACCCACTAAAGCCAATCAAAGGTTGGAATAGTGGAGACGAAAGCATTGAATATTGAAACAGGGGAAGTTGTTAGAGTTAATCCTCGCTCACGCGTCAAATAGTTTTAACTTCACAGTGCCTGGACAAAAAGCTAAAAGTGTTCATGTAAGTAAATTAAAAGTTGTACATCAAAAAGACGGTTATACCTATACATTTTGTCCACAGTTGTCCAAAAATGTCGAGGAAAATGCCGTCTAAAACTTAGCATTTCTATAAAATAGGTATAATTATGACTATCAACTCAAAAACCTAAAAATTTAGTCTTAATAATTGTAAATTTAGATGATTGAAACTCCAAGCTATTTTTAATAGTTAGGCAAGGTTATAAATTCAAAAAAACATGAATCACCTAGAGGTAAAACCCATCAATAAAACCAGTATTTTAAAATTAATTAAAATTCATTATTTGATAAATATAAATGATGAATAAAGAAGAAAAATTAACACATGAAGAAAATTCAAATAAATATTGTGAATTTAGATGATTGAAACTCCAAGCTATTTTTAATAGTTAGGTAAGGTTATAAATTCAAAAAAAGCCTGAATCACCTAGAGGTAAAACCCATCAATAAAACCAGTATTTTAAAATTAATTATTTGAGCAATAGAAATAATGAATAAAAAAGAAAAATCAACACATAAAGAAAATTTAAATGAAGAAAATCCTTTAATTGAGTCAATTAAAACTATTGGACTGAGCGTAATTTTAGCCATAGGAATTCGTCAATTTGTTGCTGAAGCACGTTATATTCCTTCTGGTTCGATGCTGCCAACATTACAAATTAATGACCGTTTGATTATAGATAAATTGGGTTATCAATTCAAAGACCCAGAAAGAGGAGATATTGTAGTTTTTAATCCAACAAATGAACTTAAAACTCAGTACAAAGATGCTTTTATTAAACGGATAGTTGGATTACCTGGAGATCGAGTAGAGTTGAAGAATGGAAAAGTATATGTAAACGATCAGGTAGTAGAAGAAACTTATGTTGCTTCAGATTTGAATCCAGCGGAACTTGAAGCTAGAAAAGTTAATCACCAACAAACAAGAATAGATGTTTGTCCTCCTGATAAAAGATTTCTTTCTCAACCTGTTACAGTGCCTCAAAATTCTTATTTGGTTATGGGGGATAATCGTAATCATAGTTATGATGGACGATGTTGGGGTTTTGTACCTTATGAAAATATTATTGGTCGAGCTATATTTCGCTTTTGGCCTCTTGATAGTCTTGGTACAATAGATGAACTACCATTGTACAAATGAAATTTATTTCAGTTATTAGACATCTCCAGAAAAGAGGCAGTAAGAGGTGCGGGGAAAGATTGATAATTTCTGTGGAATAATTTATTTTGTTTTTTATTATTGGAGAGGTTTATTATAGCAATTCTATTTAGGGTTTGCTGAAAAAGTATTTTTGCTGTTTATAGTAGTCAGTAGTTAGGAGAAATGGTGTATTACAAAAGATATAGTCGGAACAATTATCCCTCCATTTTTCCGCCGCCCGCTGCCCAAAATCCTCACTTTTTGCTGATCATCAGAGTAAAAATCTTGCACTTTTATACCGCATAAAATTCCTTTCCCCTTGATGTGTCATCCTTTCAGATTATTCAGCAACCCCTATTTATAGAGCAGAAAAATTGCCCAAGCAAATATATGGAAGCGATCGCTCACCTACCCTAAAAAAATGATTTTTCTAAAGATTAATATTGCCACAAATACTAAAATAATTACTTGTACAACAATTTACAATGCCAACTTCAAAGTTAAACAAGCCGACACCACTATTTGATATAGATAAAAATTAGTTGAATTTAAAAAGTTGAATTTAAAAATCAGATTCTAAATTAACTAGAACCTTGGGGTTGATTTTTGTCTAGTTCCGTATCTCGGAAATATTTGCGAATAATTTCAACATCAGGCTCTGTCTCAATCCACAGTCGAGCACCACCTGCTTGACTTTTGTTAGGTTTATGAGGTCGATAAACGATTTTGCAATTTCCCAGAATTTCTACTTCGTGGCAGCGATCGTTTCTGTCTCCTTGTTTGACAGAAATGGCTGGAAGAGATGTGCCGTTGTCTCGGTTATGGTCAATTTCTCTTCGCAGTACATGGATAAAAGTATTGCCTGTACGGAATCCTTTATTCCAAGTTCCTTGAGGACCTCGACGACCTGGTGTAATTTCTGGCATTCCTCTACTATTT
>NZ_JAAHHT010000197.1 GCF_010672085.1 Okeania sp. SIO3I5 | reverse complement strand
CTCTAGCCCGAACTGTAGATAGGGCTGAGAGCTATACTACAAGCTTTAATTATAACAGGCGAACCCAGAAACCCGGTTTCTCGTAGATGTCTATGGTTAAAAACAAGGATTTACCGTAGAAACCGGGTTTCTTTGCGTAAGTCCTGATAATCTGTATATCCGTGGCCAAATCTGTGTCTGGCTCCTGCTGTTTTGCTCGGAAGTAAAGTTATAGCGCTACGCGCTAGGGAATAGGGAACAGGGAACAGGGAACAGGAAACTATCCAAGGGTTTCAGGATTTAGAACTGTCCTAACCTTTGCTTCGACTGCTATATAATGGGAAATGAGGTTTAAGTAAGTCTGGGAAAGACGGATTGAATAGATAGAATAATCTTCTAAAGGTTAATAGTGAACTATGGATGAACAAAATTATTTAGATTTCTTGAGGAAGGTATCTGAGGCGATCGCCAACAGCAATAGCGACCCCAAAGTAGCCTTCCCACTTTTACAAGCTAACCTAGACAAACTTGACAATAACTTTGTTCGCTTCCTACAAACCTGGGCAACAGCTAAACTCTCAGAAGTAGAAACAGACACAACAGAATTCACTGCCAAGACTATTTGGGATCTCAGCTACTGCCTCAGCAACTTCCCACTCAGCGACAAAGCAAATAACATGGAAATCGTGATTGCTGGTTACGAAGCAGTGCTAAAAGTCTTTACCCGCGAGGGTAACCGAGAAAATTGGGCAGCCATTCAAAACAATCTAGGCATTGCTTACTCTGACAGAATCAGAGGCAACCGGGCACAAAATCTGGAAAACGCTATTGCTACATACAATTTGGTGTTGGAAGTTTGTACTAAAGAAAGCTTCCCTATAGATTGGGCAACGACTCAATACAATCTAGGCATTGTCTACAGAAACAGAATCAGAGGCGACCGGGCACAGAATCTAGAAAATGCTATTGCTGCATATAATCTGGCTTTGGAAGTTTACACCAAAAAAGACTTCCCCATGTATTGGGCAATGACTCAAAACAACCGAGGCAATGCCTACAGAAACAGAATCAGAGGCGACCGGGCACAGAATCTGGAAAATGCTATTGCTGCATATAACCTGGCATTGGAAGTTTATACCAAAAAAGACTTGCCCAATACATGGGCAATGACTCAAAATAATCTAGGTATTGCCTACAAAAACAGAATCAGAGGCGACCGGGTACAGAATCTGGAAAATGCTATTGCTGCATATAATCTGACATTAGAAGTTTACACCAAAAAAGACTTGCCCATGTATTGGGCAATGACTCAAAACAATCTAGGTATTGCTTACAGTGACAGAATCAGAGGCAACCGGGCACAGAATCTAGAAAATGCCGTTGGAACTTACCAATCAGAAAATCTAGAATTGGCGATAGCTTCCCATAAAAAGGCTTTAGAAATCTACAACCTAGGCTCTACCTATAGTAACAAAATCCGTCACTACAGGGGTGAGAACCTGGAAAATCCCATTGAAGCTTTCCGATCAGAAAATCTAGAATTGGCGATCGCCGCCTATCAAAATGCCTCAGAAGTCTACACCCGTGAAGCCTTTCCTGAAGAATGGGCAGAAATTCAACATAACATTGGTAAACTACTCGTTCAGCAAGGAAAATGGTATGACGGACTATCCCACTTAGAACAAACCCTCGCCTTCTATCGCCAAACAGAAAACCTCGAATCTCGTGCAGATACAATCTATCAAATAGCACGCACCCATCATCTAATGAGTAACCTCGACAAAGCTCGCCTTCATTATTGCGACGCCCTCCGCATTTATCAACACATCAATAATCAACCAGGAATAGCTACTTGCAAAACTGGATTAGGTAGACTAATGATTTCCATTGGATATATCGACGATGCCTTACACGAATTAAACCAAGCTTGGCAAATCTATGATACAATCAACCACAAACTAGGAATTGAGAATACTCAGGAACTTATCCAATTTATTCACAAAATCAGAGAGAAACAATCAACATGAGTGAAGCAGATCAACTTTGGGATGAAACGGGCAACATATTCTCTAGCTGGAATCTTCAGGAAATACCTTTTTCTGAAAGTGCTTCTAGCTTGCGCTCAAACCTCGATAAAGTTTTCACAGGCCGCACCAACGAACTAAAGCAGATATTTAATTTGTTGCGGGGGCGCGAACGGAAGCGAATATTAGTCTACGGTTCGGTTGGTATTGGCAAAACAGCGTTTATTCTGGAAGTATTAAGCGTCTTGCAACGAAAAAGCACAGATACCCTCGCTACATATATTAGTCTCCCCACTGAAAAAACAGACTTAGCAACTGCTGCCCTGATTGCCCTAGCTCGAAGTATGCCAAACGATGAATGGGCGCAACAACAGTTAAAGCAAATGGGATTAATCAGTGAATTAACTCGCAAAACCAAGACAAAATTTGAAGGAAAAATCGCAGGTTTTGGAGGCAGTTTTGAAGAAGAAACCGAAACAGTTAACCCGCCTCAAATTCCCACACTTGCTTTTGAAGACTTATTAGACAGGGCGCTGCAAAAATATACTCGTGTTGTTGTTGCCATAGATGACTTAGACAAACAAGATCCAGATCGCGTCCGTCAACTATTACATAATGCTCAAGGAATGCTCAAAGGAGATGCTTGGTTTATATTAACAGGGCATCCTTCAGGTTTGACACGCGATCTGCTGATTAGCGAAAGAGGATTATTCGATCTGGCATTAGAAATCAAAGAATTAGATCAACCGACAACCTATCAAATGTTAATTAACTATCTGAGTAGCGCCCGCATCACAGAAACAGACAAAGATCCAGAAAACCCCGATACCGTTCATCCCTTTACCCTAGAAACAGCAAAACAACTCTGCCAACGTTCCGAAGGTATTCCCCGTTGGTTTAACCGCATCGCTCACTATGTATTACTAAAAGCAGCAGAATTAAACGCCGAAAAAATTACCCCAGAAGTATTTCTGGCAGGTTTAGAATACGTCAGTCAGGAACTACGGGGGCAGTCAGAATTGAGTCCAGAAGATTATTATGTACTTGACTTAATATTAGAAAGAGGATTATTGTCAGACACCAGCGCCACAATGAATGATTTGAAGCGGATGAGAGTGCAAGAATTTAGTCAACTGTTACCGATAATAGATAAGTTAGTGCAACATGACTTAGTGCGTCGCTTACCCACAGATAAATCTACCGAATATCGAGCAAACCCAATACTTTTGCCACCGTCAAAGGAGTAGGGAAGTTATTTCAGTTATCAGTTATCAGTTATCAGTTGAGGTTTTGGACGTCTCGGTTGAGATTTGAAACCTCTCGGTTGGGGTTTGAAACCTCTCAGTTCAGGTTTGAAACCTCTCAAATCTTGCTGTTGTAGAATATAATTTGCCAGACTTAAAATCAAAAATTGTACAAATTTTATCAGAAATAGATCAATAATGAGGCTTGAAAACACAATTCTATACTAAAGCGATCGCTCCCTCCTCCATTCCTTTTGATTAACTCATGCTAAAATAGCAATGACAGGACTTACGCAAAGAAACCCGGTTTCTACGCTAAATCATTGTTTCTGACAATAAATATATACGAGAAACCGGGTTTCTGGGTTCCTCTGCGTAAGTCCTGAATGAAAAACAGCAGCCAATTCTCAAATATATGCAAAAGTTGCCAACTCCAACAACCAACCCTCAACTACAAGAAATAACTGCCCAAACTCGGCAGGGATTAGAAAAAATTTACGGCGAACAACTAGAGAAATTAGTTCTGTTTGGATCTCAAGCAAGAGGCGATGCCAGACTAGACTCAGATATAGATATTCTGATCATTCTCAAAAATTCCTTCGACTACTCTCAAGAAAGCGATCGTATTAGTTTTTTAATCGCAGATATCTGCTTAGAGTACAACGTCTTAATTAGCTGTGCCTTTGCCACCAGCGAACAATTCCAACATCACAATAGCCGATTTTTCCGTAACGTCCGTGCAGAGGGCATAACTCTATGACGCCAGAACAACAGATACTATTAGATAAAGCAGCTAGAAGTCTACAAGCAGCACGGCAGCTCAACAATACAGGTTTTTCCGAATTTGCAGCTTCCCGTGCCTATTACGCTATGTTTTATGTAGCCACCGCATTTCTGGAAGGAGAAGGACTATCCTACACCCGACACTCAGCCGTCATTGCTGCCTTTGGTAGGGAATTTACTCGGACTCAACGAATTCCAGTAGAATATCATCGTTACCTTATTGATGCAGAAAGAATTCGTGTGAGGGGTGACTACGACTTAGAACCGAATATTAAGGAAACTGAGGCAGAAGAACTCATATCTCGCGCTGATGAAATTCTCAATTTTGCCTCTACCAACGTTGATTCACTACCGCCTTAGCTAGCTGAAATCGTAAGCCTATTAAGAGTGATAATTTTAGGGGAAAAAATTACTCCCCTGCTTCCTACTTCCCTACTCCTTTATCAGTTATCAGTTATCAGTTATCAGTGATTAGTAAACAGGTCAATAATTTCTTCAGGAAGAGGATAGTTAAAGTCATCTGGTACAACAAATTCACCTTCACATAAACCAATAGGACGAGGTTGTTTTTGCTTTGGATTTGGAGGAGATTGACGTAACTTGTCTTTCAACTGATTAATAACTATTTCTCCATTTATTCCTTCACCTCGTCTGATTTCTTCAATAGCTATATCTACTTTTTCTTGGGTTTCTTCTATCCATATTTGATAGTTTCTATCCCGTTCTTCTAATAATCTAAAAGCTTCGACAATAACTTCATTGGCATCTTGATATCTGCCACTTTTTACTTTTTGTTGGATCAAGTCAATTTGTTCTGAATTTAAACTAATATTCATTGGTAATTTTTACACATAAACTACACTAACAGGACTTACGAAAAATATCAAATCATACACCATGTGTAGTGGCGATTCGCGAATCGCCACTACTAGAATCGCTACTACTAGATATGCTGGTTCTGGGTAAGTCCTGACTAAGATAAATTATAACTTGCCTGTCTAATTTTTTTTGAATTGTTCTAATTTTTTTCTAATCAAAATATCAACTTCTTCAATTTCAGCAATTGACTTTGGAATATCAAAAGTCTCTGTTGGAGCTTTAGAAGTTAAGCGATCGACAAATATATGAAATGCTTTTTTATCATTAGGGTGAGCAATAACATAAGCTCTAAGTTGAGCTTTATTCATACTATTAAAATCTGGCTTTATCATAAGAATCTCCAAGTACCATCGAGATGTATTTCTATTTCGATATTATCTCCTGCCAAGATAAATAAATTACCTGTTCGTTCGTCTATACAAACAATAAAAATAGGAATGAAATGTATTAGTTAAAGATTGACAGAGTATGACACATATAATGCTTTATTTAGCAGTTGGCAAGTTTGTTTATCTCGTACCTTGTATTATTCTGTTGCTGTTAACTTCATGTTTAATTACTACTAACTTTTCGGACAGTACCAGTAGCTGCGTAGTTTTCATCACCAGTTTGATTTTTGTAGTAATAGTTCAATTTTCTTCTAGAAACAAACTCAAGTGTAACATACCCTCGATTCACACAAGATGATTTTCCATAGGTAATATTTTCAAATAATTCAATCTTTTCCTCTGTAAGTTTCTGAAGTGTTAATTCACCTCCGCATATTAAAGAAGGATAAGCAATGGTTCCAACAATGGAATCAATTGATCCAGGAATTAGTGCTAGAAAAATTGACCACTCACTACCTGTATTTTGAACACCAGAACCTTCCCAAACACCAACAAAGCTGGATGGAAAATTGTCATACTCTTGTGCATTAACGTTTTTGGGAGTGTTATTGAAGAATGTTTCTAGTAAAAATACTAAGGATATAGTAATTAACAAAGTTATAAAATAGCGATTTTTCCTCATCTGAATAACCATTAATTTTTTTTCATTATTTAATAAATTACCGCATCCGATATATCTAGCAAGGTTAAACAACTGTTCACACCTAAATATAATGTATATAATATTTTGTGCAAATCCTGAAAATTTTTACTGGCGAAATAAAAGCTCCCATTGTATTCATAGCAAGAATGTAGGGGCGAATGGCCATTCGCCCCTACCATATTATTACCTTTTCACCAACTCTATCTCCTCTTGTTTCCTAAACACCAAACCACCATCTATACAATCAATTACCACAACATCCCCACCAACAAATTTATTCTCCAAAATGTGATTTGCCAAAGGATTTTCTAACTGTCGTTGAATTGCTCGTTTCAAAGGTCTTGCTCCATAAACCGGGTCATATCCCACTTCAGTAATGTGGTCTAAAGTCGCATCAGTCAACTTCAAACTAATCTTTTGTTCTCCTAATAATCGTTCAATTCTCTTCACTTGAATTGCCACAATTTGACGTAATTCACTCTTCCTTAAAGTATGGAACAAAATAATCTCATCTACCCTATTTAAAAATTCCGGGCGGAAATGTTTTCTCAACCCTTTCATCACCCGCTGATACATTTCCTCATACTTAGAATCATCTCCCGCCACATCTAAAATATACTCACTGCCAATATTACTCGTCATCACAATTACAGTGTTGCTAAAATCAACCACCCGACCTTGAGAATCAGTAATTCGACCATCATCCAATACCTGCAACAAAACATTAAAAACATCTGGGTGCGCTTTTTCCACCTCATCAAACAACACCAAAGAATAAGGATGTCGCCTTACTGCTTCCGATAACTGACCTCCTTGATCATAACCAACATATCCAGGAGGCGCACCCACCAACCGAGAAACGGCGTGTTTCTCCATGTATTCCGACATATCAATTCGTACTAAAGCATCATCCCGATCAAACAAAAACTGCGCTAACGCCCGCGCTAACTCAGTTTTACCAACCCCAGTCGGACCTAAAAACATAAACGAACCAATAGGTTTTCCTGGGTCTTTGATTCCTGCTCTCGCCCTTCTAATAGCTGCTGCTACAACTTCCACTGCTTCCGACTGCCCAATAACTCTTTGATGTAGATGTTTTTCCAGTTGCAGTAACTTCTGGCGTTCCGACTCCAATAAACGATTGACCGGAATCCCAGTCCACTTAGCAACAATTGTCGCAATATCCGCATCAGTCACCTGTTCTCGGAGGAGAGAGGAACCTTGAGCTTGCACTTTTAATAACTCCGCTTCCTTAGCTTCGCGATCGCGATGTACAGTTTCCAATTCCCCATATTTTAACTTAGCTGCCGTATTCAGATCGTAAGCTCGTTCTGCTTGTTCTATTTGTACTTTTATTTTATCTTCTTCTGCTTTCAGGGAGTTAATAGCATTCAACAACTCTTTTTCCCCAGACCATTTAGAGGAAAATTTTTCCTGTTTTTGCTTCAAAATATTAATTTCATTAGTAATGCTTTGTAAAGCGGGAGATACTTTTGCAGGTAGAGTCGCTTCAGCATTTTTATTTTTATTACTGCCTTGCAACTCTCCTTCAATAGAAAGTTTCTCCATTTCCAACTGCATTATCCGTCTGTCAATAGCTTCTAACTCCACTGGTTTAGAAGTAATTTCCATTTTCAACTGAGCAGCAGCTTCATCTACCAAATCGATCGCCTTATCTGGCAAAAAGCGGTCAGAAATATAACGGTTAGACAAAGTCGCAGCAGCAACCAAAGCAGCATCAGTAATTTTGACACCGTGGTGAGTTTCATAACGGTCTTTCAACCCCCGCAAAATAGAAATAGTATCCTCAACACTAGGTTGACCAACCTCTACTTTTTGAAACCGACGTTCCAAAGCAGCATCCTTTTCTATATGTTTACGATATTCATCAATAGTCGTTGCACCAATACAACGTAACTCCCCACGAGCAAGCATTGGTTTAAGCAAATTTCCCGCATCTACACCAGAACCACTACCGCCACCCGAACCTGCACCAACAACAGTATGTAACTCATCAATAAACAGAACTATTTGACCCTCCGAGTTGGTAACTTCTCGCAAAACCGATCTGAGACGTTCCTCAAATTCTCCTCTAAACTTTGCACCAGCAATCAGACTACCCATATCCAGACTAATAAGTTGCCTTTCTTTCAGAGACTCTGGAACATCCCCATTAACAATACGTTGAGCTAAACCTTCAGCGATCGCTGTCTTACCCACCCCCGGTTCCCCAATCAGAACAGGATTATTTTTTGTCCGACGAGACAAACAACTAACCACACGCCGAATTTCTTCATCTCTACCAATAACTGGGTCAAGTTTACCTGCTTTAGCTAACTCCGTCAGATCGCGCCCATATTTTTCCAAAGCATCATAAGAAACTTCTGGGTTTTGGTCTTCGACTTTGCTGCTACCTCGAAATGCTTTAATAGTTGCCTCTAATTCTTCAAATTCAACTTTTGAGTTACTTTGGGGGCGTTCAAAACCAGGGCGACTTGGTAGTTGAGGAGCAGCACCACCAAGAAGTTTATTACCCAGACGTTTATCTTGGTGAAACGCAAGTACAAGGTGTTCAACAGCAATAAATTTATCTTCCCATTTTTCTCTAGCTGCATCTGCCAAGTCTAGAAACATTTCCAGACCTTGCCCTAAATAGAGATGTTCTATACTACCAACTTTAGGTTGGCGTTTAGTAAAAGCATCTATTTGTTTGAGGAGACTTTCTGGTTCTATACCAGCACGATTTAAAATTTTATTAGCTGTACCTTGTTGTTCTAAAAGAGCAATAATTAGGTGTTCTACTTCTAATTGTTGGTTTTGGTAGCGTTTAGCAATATCTTGGGATTTTACTATAGCATCCCAGGCTTGTTCTGTAAATTTGCTTGGGTCAGTTGGCTGCATTTTAACTATTTTAAATTTTTTCCGATTTTTGTAAGCATTCAGCTATTAGCATTCAGCTCTCAGCTTTTGCTGACTGTTGACGATACAGAATACTTACAGATTTTTGATGGTACAAAACTTACGAATTTTTGGCGGTCAGGGTTTACCAGGCTGAAGAATCCCTATTAGTCCCGTAAGGGCAACGTCGGGAGTATGTCAATAAATATACTAATCCTAATGATTTGTGAAAAAAACTGTAGGGGTTTGGTCTCCAAACCCAAGCCAAAATAGGGATTTGGAAACCAAACCCCTACGATAAAATATTACAACCTATTTAGGATTGCTATATAGAATTTTTGCATAAGTCCTGTGTTCAGCAATTAACAATTAATAATTAATGATTAATAATTAGCTCTCCCTAAAAGGGAGATGATTGACGAAGAAGGAAAAAAATTTATTTTTTACCTTTTCAAGGGGAAGCTTTTCACCTGAATTTTTCACCTGAATTTTTCACCTAAATCATTAATAATTAGGGCTTGTTGATTAAATCTAAAAGTATTTAAAGATAAAGGTTTTAGCCGTTTTAGGTCTTGAAAAAGTACAAGATTTTTGCTCTAAAAAGCTTAAAAAGTTAGAATTTTGGGTTAACGCGAGGCAGAAAAACCAAGGGATAATTCTTCCTCCTGCCTTCTCTAAATTCTTTACTCCTCCAGTATCGAGTCTCCTTTCTCCTGACTCCTACCCTCACCCATAAGATTTTTTCAGCAAACCCTAATTATTCGGTAATTAAATAAAATTATTGCTATATGCTAGGTAGGTTTAATTTTACTGTGGGTTAGTTTAACCCTAGTATTTCCTAAAAAAGGAAGAAGGAAGATATATTTTAGGTTTAACTCCAGATTGTATTTATCTCTTCAATAAGTCTATGATTTTGCCAAATCATGACAAAATATCATACATTTTAGCCTTATATTTTTCCCATCAAAATGTTTACTATAAATCAACCCTTCCTTAGTCTTTCATCTCAAAGAAAGATAGCCAAAAATAGTATTTAACTTTCAGTATAATTAAAGTAAAAATTTAACTTCTGACTTCTAACTTCTAACTTCCTTAACTTCTTCTCTCCTCCCTCTTCCGTAATATGTTAATTCGTAGCAGTTGCAACTTCTTTTTCTGAGCTGCTACTGTGACTACTTAAATCAATTAGTTCTACTTTATATCCATTTGGATCTTCCACAAAAGCAATAACTGTGGAACCATGTTTCATTGGCCCTGGTTCCCTACTAACTTTGCCTCCTTGTGCTTTGATTTGTTCACAAGTGCTATAAATATCATCAACACCCAAGGCAATATGGCCATAAGCATTGCCCAAATCATATTTATCAGTACCCCAGTTATAGGTTAGTTCTAATACTGTATGATCTGACTCATCGCCATAACCAACAAAGGCCAGAGTAAATTCGCCACCAGGATAGTCTTTCTGACGTAGTAGTTTCATACCGAGGACATCGCAGTAGAATTTGAGGGATTCTTCTAAGTTGTTGACTCGTAGCATGGTGTGTAATAACCGCATGGTTTACTCCTTATTCTTTGACTACACCTATATTGTGAGGCAATTTGGTTAATATTGGGAGTAGAAGTTAGAATTTAGAATTCAGAATTTAGAATTTAGAAGTCAGAAGTTCAATTCTTGCCATTGACTCAGAAATAAACTCTCAAACCTCCCAGTCAAAAGTTTGAATTCAAAATTCAAAATTCAAAAGTTCAAATTCAAAAGTTAAATTCTTGCTATTGACTCAGAAAT
Source organism: Okeania sp. SIO3I5 (assembly GCF_010672085.1). Taxonomy (GTDB): domain Bacteria; phylum Cyanobacteriota; class Cyanobacteriia; order Cyanobacteriales; family Microcoleaceae; genus Trichodesmium. The sequence goes on along the minus strand of NZ_JAAHHT010000197.1, from coordinate 7,098 downwards.
CAGCTCTCAAACCTCCCAGTCAGAAGTTGGAATTCAAAATTCAAAATTCAAAAGTTCAAATTCAAAAGTTAAATTCTTGCTATTGACTCAGAAATCAGCTCTCAAACCTCCCAGTCAGAAGTTGGAATTCAAAATTCAAAAATTAAATTCTTGCTATTGACTCAGAAATCAGCTCTCAAACCTCCCAGTCAAAATTCAGAAGTCAGAAGTTATAAGTTAAAAGTTTTAATTAAAGCTGAATGATGAATTTTGAATGCTGAATGCTATCAGTGATAACTAATAACTGAATTTTCAATTGTCAAAAATTAAGATACTCAGTGATATTTTGACTTCTATTTTTTTTAATAACTAGGATTACTAACTTCCTCTAATTTAAGTTTTCTTGCTGTTACAGCCTGATCGATTTTTTTAACTCCTTCTAATGAGATTAATGACTTACATTGACTAACTAAACTCTTCCAATTTAGCAATGTTTCTACTGAGTTAGAATCCTCTATTTGTTTGACATAAAACTGTGCCCAAAACTTAGGTACATATTTTTGTTTTCTAGTTTTTATTCGCTTTCGCCATTTAGCAAAATCTCCTTTTCTTGGTGGTTCTACTCCTAAAACTGGTGGCATATCTGCATAACTGACAAATCTACTTTTTCCTTTTCCTACAACATGAATGACATATTTCCAACAGCTAATTTTATAGATATTGTCTGATTTAATTCCTAAATGAAATGATAATGCATCTCTAGTTACAAATCTACCCAAAGGATTCGTAGAAGTATATTTATTTTCCATAGTTGCTTTCATAAAATATACCTGAAGGTTAAATATATTATTATGGCCTGAGTTTTTAATTTTTTTATTTATAGTTCTATCTTAAATAAGACTTGGCTATTTTGTCAACATACTTTTTAGTCAAAAGTTAAAAGTCAAAAGTCAAAAGTAATTTCTTTAACTTAAAGACTAAAAATTATAGCCTTACACACAACCACATAACTCTGAACTTTTAAATTTTAAATTTTGAATTTTGAATTCCATGTATTTAGGTATGGAAAATTCACAAGCCAGATCACTCTTAACTTTTGAATTTTGAATTTTGAATTTTGAATTCCATACTATCTCCCGCATGATATGAACTACGCACCAAAGGGCCAGAACGAACATGAGAAAAGCCCATTTGTTTAGCGATCGCCCCAAGCTGCTCAAATTCTTCTGGTGTCCAATATTTTTGTACGGGCAAATGTGCTAGGGAAGGTCGCATATACTGGCCTAAAGTTATGCGATCGCATCCCGCTGCTCTCAAGTCTGTCATTGCCTCTACCACTTCAGTTTCCGTTTCTCCATGTCCCAACATTAATCCAGACTTAGTAGGAATACTAGGGTTTAACTCCTTAACAATTCGCAATACATCAAGCGATCGCTCATACCTTGCCCCACGACGGACAGAACGTTGTAACCTAGAGACCGTTTCAATATTATGGTTATAACAAGCAGGTTCAGCATTTACCACAACCTCAATTCGTCCTCTTTGCCGTCTAGCTTGAGAAACAGACAACTTCTCAGTCCCCAGTTCATCCCTACCACCCCAAAAATCAGCAGTCAAAACCTCTATTTTCGCCATTGGGTTCCGCTCTCTAATAGCTGTCATTGTTGCCACAAACCAACCAGCACCACCATCAGACAAATCATCCCTAGCTACAGAAGTCAATACCACATACTGCAAACCCAACAACTCCACAGCTTCAGCTACTTTTTGTGGTTCCTCCGGGTCCAAGGGCATTGGAGCGTGACCCTTATCCACTTGACAAAAAGCACAAGACCTGGTACAGGTAGGACCCATCAACAAAAAAGTAGCAGTCTTTTGGGCATAACATTCCCCTCGGTTAGGACAGCGACCTTCCTCACAAATTGTATGGAGCTGACGCTGCTTGATAATTTTTTGTACAGTAGAAATATCACTAGCTTTACCCAAAGAAGGTCGCAGCCACTTTGGCATACTCCGAATCTGGGCTTTCATCTCATTTAATTGACCATTCTTTTGTAGCCTTGACATTTTTTTGACGTTGCGCAATTGTAATAATGGGGAATTTATCAGTCTCATCGACTTAGGTTTTCTGTTTATGACCATTTTCTGAATTCAAAATTCAAAATTCAAAGTTCAAAAATTTTGGTTCTAAGTCAATTTCAATAATTGTTTAATTTAAGAATTCTTTTTCTCGTTCTTGAGAACGAAAAAATCAAAAATATTTTCCTGATTTTAAGCCTCTGCCTAAAGTCAGAGGTTATAGTTTTGAATTAATAATTTTTAATTGATTTGACATACCTGCGTGCAAAGCCTTTACATCTTTAGAATTGATAGAATGGTTGCTCTACAGAAAGTCCCTAATTCGACAGCTATCTTAGTCAATGCTAGACCAAGAAGCCCTAGTATAATAACATAAAAATGTAAGAAGCGCAACATTGATTGTTCTGCCCATACAACGCTCCATTAAAAAAAAAAGTGCGGATTTTTGAGCTAAAGTTATAATAAAAAAATTAAAAATAATAATTTTATAGGTTTTTGTATTAGAACAAATGAATATAAAAGCCAGGATTTAGCTATACTTATGGCTGATTATTTAACGAAGTCAGTAGTCAGTAGTCAGTAGGGGCGATTCGCTTGCTCGCCCCTACAGAATTTGTTTTTGTAACGGGGATTAGAGTAACGCTCCAAAAAGATTTTGCCTTAAAAGGCGGGGTTTTAGACCCAATTTTTTTGATAAATATAGATAAGATTAATTTGAAAACACCAACTCATCACTGGAGGCGCAAGTCGTGGCAGGACACAAAATTTTAGTTATTGATGATAGTAAAGTTATTAGAGTTAGAGTCAAGGAAATGCTTCCTCAAGGAAACTTTAATGTTCTCGAAGCAAAGGATGGCCAAGAGGGACTGAAATTTATTGTCAAGGAACGTCCTAACTTGATTATGTTGGATTTTCTGCTGCCTAAAGTTACTGGTTGGGAGGTGTTTCAAAAAATTCAATCCAATGAAAAATTGAAAAAGATTCCTTTAGTCCTAATGTCAGGTCGTAAGGAAGAAGTAGCAGAAAAAATTCCCGAACCCTTTGAAAAACATTATTTTGCTTTTCTAGAGAAACCTTTTGAGAAAAAAGAATTAACAGCAGCTATTCAATTAGCATTTAAGTTGGCCAAAGAGCGCCCTGCTGATGATACTGCTGAGAAGGTAGAATCAGGAGATGGTTCTGGCACAACTGAGGCATTGGAAGCTAAAGTTAAGAAAATGGAAGCTGAAATTGCGGCATTGAAAAAACAAATGAATCAACTTGTGACTATTGTTAAACAAAAGTTGAAGTAGATCAAAATTCAAAATTCAAAATTCAAAATTCAAAAGTAGGCATGGAGTCCAGTAGTAGACTGTTTCATTTTAAATGTTGCAATAGATGTAGGTTGGGTTGAGGTGCTCACACGGATTATGCCACGGATATACGGATTAAGAGGTATGACGAAACCTAACAACAATCTTCCCCTCCTGGAAGGGGTTAGGGGTGGGTCCCGTACAGACCTTGCATAACAAAAATGCGTTTCATATCGCTCCGCGTTTCGCTGTCGCGACATGGAAAGCGGAGCAGTCCGTCAGGATAAATCGGAGCTTTGCGTCAGCAAAACGTCCCTACCCTACTCCCTAATGCACTAATGCACAGTTTTAGCTGAAATGCTCCACTAGACTGACATATCTAAAATGGTACAATAGGTGTAGGTTGGGTTGAGGTGCTCACACGGATTATGCCACGGATATACGGATTAAGAGGTATGACGAAACCTAACAACAATCTTCCCCGACTCGGAGGGGTTAGGGGTGGGTCCCGTACAGACCTTGCATAACAAAAATGCGTTTTCATAATAGTCATGCTCCGCGACATGAAAAGCGCTAGCTTATCCGTTAGGATAAACCCGACAGTAGTAAGGTTGTGTTGGGTTTCACTCCGTTCAACCCAACCTACATTTTTAGGTGTATTTTTCTACCCACCCAGACCACACTTTCCACACTCCCCACACTTCCTTCTTACTTCCTTTTTCCTTTTCCTTCTTCCTTCATTCAATTATGCTTTTAGACTCAGAATTTCTCGCTCAACTCAAAAATTCTACGCCTCGACTACTTAATTTACTGGCAGGTTTTTCTCAAGTTGAGGTGTTAGTAGTGGGAGATTTAACCCTGGATGAATTTATGACTGGTCAGGTGGAACGGATATCTCGCGAAGCACCTGTATTAATTTTGCGTCACAAAACTACGGAGCGAGTACCAGGGGGTGGAGCTAATGCGGTTTATAATTTGGCTAAGTTGGGCGCTAAGGTTAAGGTTGTTGGTTTGGTGGGAAAAGATGAGCAGGGTATGGCGCTGCGTCAGATTTTTGAATCTGCTGGAGTTGATACTACGGGAATTTTGGTTGACTCTAAGCGCCCTACGGTGACTAAAACTAGAATTTCTGCTCATGCTCGTCAGTCTGTGACTCAACAAATTGTTAGGGTGGATCGAAAGTCTGACGAACTGCCGGATGTCGATCTACAATTACAGTTGGCGGAGTCTATCCAGCAACAAGTTGGTATGGTGGATGCTGTAGTTTGTTCTGACTATGGAGATGGTGTTCTGACAAAACCAACTATTGAGGCAACTATTTTTCATTCTCACAGAACTATTGTTGATACTCAGAAAAATTTGGAACGTTACAGGGGTGCAAGTTTATTTACTCCTAATCTTCCGGAGGCGGAGAATGCGGTGGGATATGCTATTTCTGATTTTGAGAGTCTTTATCGGGCAGGGTGCGATCTGTTGGAGTTGACGGATGCACGGCAAATTTTGATTACCCGTGGTGATGAAGGAATGAGTTTGTTCGATCGCCTGCCTCCTTCTGAGTTTTCTCCTCCTGGTTTGACTATTTCTGGAAATGGGGGTGCGACTATCTATTGTTGGCATATTCCTGCTTTTAACCGGACTGATGTTTTTGATGTGACTGGTGCTGGCGATACGGTTGTTGCAGCTTTGACTTTAGCTTTGGGTGCTGGTGCTTCGACTTGGGAAGCGGCGGTGATGGGAAATTTGGCAGCTAGTGTGGTGGTGCGTACGTTTGGTACGGCGACTACTACGGTGGATGAATTGTGGGAGACTTTGAAAGTGTTGGTGGGGTAGGAAAACCTAACCCCCCTGTCCCCTTCCCTCCAAGGGGATGGGGGTGTAAAAACCTCTCTCCTTGCAGGAGAGAGGTTTTTAGTTGACAAACAGTTTCTATTTGACAGAACATTATTATCAGGACTTACGCAAGGACACTATATAGGGTTTGCTGAAAAAAGCAAAGAGTGGGAAGTGTGGGAGGTGTCGGAAGTGTGGGAGGTGTCGGAAGTGTGAGAAGTGTGGGAAGTGTGGGAGGTGTCGGAAGTGTGGGAAAGTAGGAGAAATAATTTTTCCTTGATTTTTCTGCCTCGCGTTATCCCAAAATCCTCACTTTATGCAGCTCTTTTCACCGACAAACTGATACTTTTTCACGACTTACAGCGCTTTTCAAATCAATAAACCACATTGTCACAAGTAATATAGAATCCGGGTAATTAGTTATCGTATTACTGAGGAGTAATGAGTAATGAGTAATGAGTAAGGAGTAAGGAGTTAGGAGTTAGGAGTTAGGAGTTAGGAGGTAGGAGGTAGGAGTTAGGAGTAAGAAAGGAAATGAAAATGCATAAATTTTTAAATTCGTATTCATGCTTAACATATTTTAGTTGAGGAAGTAATTTTGCGATTACTGTATAACCGGATTTTATATAAAATATGGTAGGGGCGATTTCCTAACGGGACTTAAACAAAATAAACCCCCCAAAAACAGGCTCAAATATAGACAGGCAAAGGCTTTTACTTTCAAAAAGCATAAATCTTGAATTACCAACGGTTCTAGCCATTTTTAGGGCATCGACGTAATTCCCTTATCTAGAGAGACTTGGAGGCATTTTTCCTACCAGAAAATGTTTAAGTACCACTAAGGTCATGCTCCTAATTACGCGGAAAGCGACAGCATTCGGAACGAAATCGCCCCTACTGTGGTTCACCCAAATAAAAATCACTGTAAAATGGCTAAAACCTTTATCTGTAAATACTTTTAGATTTAATCAGCAAGCTCTATATAGATCCCAAATGGATTCTATGATATAAGATCCGGTTGAATACTTGTTATATAGTTGGGGGGATAGGGAGATGGGGGGATGGGAAGATGGGGAGTAGAAAGTGTAGATAGAATTATGAACATATACTATATAACCGGATTCTATATGATTGCGAAGTGTGGGAGGTGTCGGAGGTGTGGGGAGTGTGGGAAGTACAGGACTCAAAAAATCTAGGATTGTAAATATTCTCTGATATAGAATCCGGTTATACAGTCATTGCAAAATTACTTTCTCTTAATACAGATGTTCTACTGAATACAAATTTAAAAATTCATGCTATTCCAATATTTTATTTCTCCGTACGGACGTTGCTTGAGCATTAATGCGTTACATGTCGCGCAGCGATACGTCCCTACCCTACTCCCCTACTCCCTACTCCCTCTAGACATCTCCAGAAAAGAGGAAACAGCGGATCTGGGAACAGGAAAAAAGAATAGATAATTTCAAATGGGAGAATTGATTTGATTTTGAATTTTCGGAGATGTCTAATATTTCGACCACGATAGACTAGAGTTCGTTCGCTTTCGTGGATAAGTTTAAGGGTTTGATAATTGGTGATTTTTATGTTTTTTTTCTCCATCATTGACTTGGTTTGTTCTTAATTCTAATTTTTCTGATATTTATCTCTAGTTTACTTGATTTGTTGCCGAAACTCTAGCGAGTAGAAATATTTACAGTTGTTTGTTTGAATCATCAATGTCACCATAATGCTTGTTTGATAGTTATCGCTCAAGTTTAAAGGAGGGCGAGATTTTATTTAGGAATCACGATGGCTTTGTTGCACAAAGGAAGGAAATAGGGTAAAAATAATAGTGCATGGCACGAAAAACCTACACCAAAGTAGATATGAGTAAGTCCAAGTCCAAGTCCAAGTCTAAGTCCAAGTACCGGGTTAG
>NZ_JAAHHT010000196.1 GCF_010672085.1 Okeania sp. SIO3I5 | reverse complement strand
TTCATAAGCTAAACGTTGATATGCCCTTGACAAGCTAGGAGCATTTTGTTATTGTAAAAGTCAACACAGGGGGAGGACATCACCTCTGTCAAAACAGCGGTCAGGGCTTCCCTGGCTGAAGAATCCCGCGTTGTCCCGTAAGGGCAACGTCGGGAGTATGTCAAACCTAGTAATATCATGTCCGCTAGTATCGGAGAGTGTAAACCAAAGGGTGAATATCTAGAGGAAATTTAAGTTCTTTCGGGGTTAATACCCTTAATTCCAAGATAAATCAAGCTTTCATCCCAAATTTCTGAATTCTAAATTCTCGCATTCTAAATTCTGAATTCTTACCCTTTTACAATACCGATGCTACCGGACATGATATAATTCATCTTCCGTAACTAAATCGGTTGAATACTTTGCTTGAATTCCACTTAAATAAAGAACCACAAGCTACGGGAGTCCGTCCTGCTGCGGCACTCCACAACTCCAATGCCACATCCTCCAAACTTTGCCCATCAGCTTGAAGCATCCTTGAAATCATGCCAATTTTTCCAAAACTCCAAAATAAACCTGCTTCGAGCAAATAAGGTTCATTAGTTTCAGCGTGTACCCGGAAGTCATATAAAGAATAATCGCGACAACCCAATGCAATATGAGCTGTTTTAGCTGCATTTGCCAGTTTCTCAAATAACTCTGGGGCAACATTTGCCGGACAAATTGGCTTTGCTATAGGTTTCTCAGGTTGCGATCCAGGAGTGCCGTCTGATTGCAGTTCCAACTTATCATGTACAGTTCTAATAGGGTGTTCTTCTGTGACTAAATACTCTATCATCGGCAGCACTTGCAATTCACTCTCGCCCTCAAGCACAGCTACACGCAATTCCCTTCCAGGAATATAATCTTCAACTAATAATGTATCATCTAATTCAAACCCCTTATCCAATGCTGCCTCTATCTGAGATTCATCCCACACCAATGTCACCCCTAAAGAATTATCTTCCGAGGTTGGTTTCACAATAAAAGGAGGCTCCATTTTTAAAGTATCTCCTCGCCTTAGTTGCTGCGCCTTAGCTACTTGTACTCCAGATGCCGAAACTACACTCCGTGTTTGAGCTTTGTTAGTTGCGAGTGCCGTACAATGGGATGGCGATCCGACTACGGGGATACCAAGCAGATCCTCAAAAAATGCTCGGAAACTTGTCATCCCAGGAAAGCAGAACATATGGGGAACTACAACATCAATTTGAGGTAGTCGTGGAATCATATCCTGAAGAGACATTTTCTCGGACAATGAATCTAAAGATGTTCCTAACTGCCAAAAACCGTCAGGATGTGCCACTGCATAATAACTATTGACACCGACTGGTTGGACTACTTCTTTGGCATAGAGTATTGATAGGTTGTAGTAGAAGTTGGAAACACGGGAACCTGCCAGGTGCAATACCCGCAATGTAGCCATTGTGGCTGAGGACAAGGGTTGATTTTGATTAATTACTTCTAATTTCATAACTAATTATTCTCTATTGTTCTGCTAATTCAATAGTAACTTTAATTGTTAGTCCAGAAATATTAATTTTGATTAATTCAGGACTTATATCATGTCCGGTTGAAAAGTTATAAATAATTAGGGAGGAGTCAGGAGACAGGAGACAGGAGACAGGAGGGAATAAGAGGAAGTTTTAAGGTATAAAGAGGAGCAAGTTTTTTTATCACGCTCTTATCCGGACATGATATTACGCAAATTCTTAGACAATACGCTATCCATAGAGGGCGAATGCCATAGAGGGCGAATGCCATAGAGTAGAGGGCGAATGGCATTCGCCCCTACATATGGGGATTCTACGTAAGTCCTGATTAATTAACCCCAGTTTAGGGACGTTGGATGTAATGTCCCTACACCCAATAAATTTTCCATCAAATTATCAAGAACCTTACCAAAGTCTATAGATTAATATTTTCCGAGAAAATCATCCAACCTTTGCTCGCACATTGTATTTCATGTCACGAATATCGCACATATTTCCAAAAGCGGTGAGAATTTTACGCGGTGGTTGAGTATTGAGGCGACAGTGAGCAACCTGTAGGTTATCTATTACTAAAATGTCTCCTTTTCTCCACGGAAATACTGCAGCATTTTTCCATTCAGCTTTCCCGAATTCTTTTGCCTCTGCCTCTGTCATTTTCGTATTGTTTCCTTCTTCATTAACCAAGTACATATTTAGCGTACTGCTTTGTTGTTGGGAATTGTCGATCGCTGTTGCTGTTAATGTTTGCCCTTCTTCTAAAGTTTTATATAATTTAGAAGGCAGGAACTTGTAATAAAATCTTTTTCTCAATGGATAGCGTTGGGCAACAATTCGATACCATTCCCTAGTCACTAAAGAATCACAAGTGGTAAGACAAAAGCACAGTTTGCCAGTTCTCGGGTGAGCGAACAGAGGAATGTAAGAACATTCAAAATCAAGAGAACCATCAGCTCTCCAGTCAAAATCAAATCCTCCTTCTTGAAGCATTTTTGCGATTTCCTCTCGCGAGAGTTCCTCAAAAACAATTCCTAATAAATGATTGGGAACAAATCTCACATATTTCTGAGGTGAATTAGCGAATTTATGCTGTAAGTTAGGAGACAATTCGTTAAAGATTTTTTCTGTATTAATAATAGGAGTTTCGCCATATAACGATGGTTCAATTTGACAGAAAAAAGCTAAAAAATTTGGTCTCAATGGCACCATATTGAGTTCGTTGTGTGGAGGTATTATCGTATTCCCTGGTGCTTCAGAAGAGGTGAAAACTTGATCAGTTCTTCGCTCTCTTATAGCACTGCCAAAATAATAATTTGATGCCAATTTAACATTCAGTAGCTCTAAGATATTTTCAAATTGCGCTGCAGTTTCTACTTCAAATCCCCGGAATAATAGAGCACCGTAAGTATCTTGCTGTCTATTAAACCAGTCGCTATTTTGCCTGACTAATTCAGCAAGGGCAGTGAATGATTTTTCCTTGACTGGTTCTATGACTAGAGGCAGTTCTTTTTCGCACGTAGTAAAACTTTTTTCGTCATCCCGCAAAAATCGGAATCTAATATTTGATGACAGAATATTTGGGAGTTTTTCAATTGTTTGCATAGACTGAAAAATTGTTTTTTTTGTTTGTTTATTTGTGATTGCACTCTCGACTTTGACAAATTGACTCACTTAAATAAAGAACCGCAGGCAACGCGAGTCCGGTTAGCTGCCACACTCCACAGTTCCAAAGCCACATCCTCCAGATTTTGCCCATCAGCTTGAAGCATCCGTGAAATCATGCTAATTTTTCCAAAAGCCCAAAATAAGCCTGCCTCTAGCAAATATGGCTCATTGGTTTCGGCGTGTACCCGGAAGTCATACAAAGAATAATCCCGACAACCCAATGCAATATGAGCTGTTTTAGCTGCATTTGCCAGTTTCTCAAACAACTCTGGTTCAACATTTGCCGGACAAATTGGTTTGGCTACAGGTTTCTCAGGTTGCGATTCTGGGGTGCCGTCAGATTGGAGATCGTACTTATCATGTAGAGTTCTAATTGGATGTTCTTTAGTGACCAAATATTCTATCATTGGTGGCACCCACAACTTTCCCCCACTCTCAACCACGCCCACACGGACTTCTCTTCCAGGAATATAATCTTCAACTAACAAGGTTTCACCATGTTCAAACCCCACCCGCAATGCTTGTTGTATTTGAGCTTCATCCCAAACCAAGGTTACACCCAAAGAGTTATCTTCCGAAGTTGGTTTCACCACAAAGGGAGGCTTCATTGTTAAAGCCTCGCCCTGCCGTAGTTGCTGCGCCTTAGCTACTTGCACTCCAGATGCCGAAACAACGTTGCGTGTGTGAGCTTTGTTAGTTGCTAGTGACGTACAATGAGATGGCGAACCCACTACAGGTAGACTGAGCATATCCTCAAAAAATGCTCGGAAACTTGTCATGCCAGGAAAGCAGAACATATGGGGAACTACAACATCAATTTGAGGCAGTCGCGGAATCATGTCCTGAAGTGACATTTTCTCTGACAATGAATCTAAGGATATTCCTAACTGCCAAAAACCGTCAGGATGTACCACTGCATAATAACTGTTGACACCCACTGGTTGTACTACTTCTTTGGCATAGATTATTGATAAGTTGTAGTAGAAGTTGGAAACACGGGAACCTGCCAGGTGCAATACCCGCAATGTAGGCATTGTAGCTGAAGAGGAATGTTGATTTTGATTGATCGTTTCTAATTTCATAACTAAATTATTCTTTAGGGAACAGGGAACAGGGAACAGGGAATATAAGAATAGTCTTATAACTGTACCTAACTATCCTCAAAAATGCTGTCAACTTAATGAGAAGACTCAACTCCTGGATTGATAGCAGATGTACTTGAGATTGCTAAATACATTCCCCATAAAATTATCAAGAAACTTAGCAAAATGGATAGGTTAAGATTTTCCGAGAAAATTGCCCAACCTTCGATCGCACTCATAGCTGGAATAAATAATGCAACTAAGCTAGTAAACCCAGGAGATAATTTTTTCAGACAATAGGCCCACAGTCCGACACCTAGCATTTGACTACTAATAGCTTGAACAATGACTGCAAGCCAACCAGTTAATGAACTGGGAAAAAGTTGATTTTCAGCAATTAAAGCCACAGGTAAGAGCAATAAGGCACTCGTTATTGAAGACCAAGTCATAATTGTAACTGGATTTAAGTGAGTGCGAAGTTTCTGAACGACAAGTGGGTGTACACCAAAAAATACTGCTGAAAGTAAGGCTGCTAAATCTCCTAGTAGTTGATCGCTAATTCTGAATGAGAAAATCTCATTCACTTCTAACAAAGCAGAACCAGAAATTGCCACAAACATACCAAGTAGAAATCGGCGATCGAAGGTCTGACTCAAAGCCAACCATGCTCCTAAGACAGTAAAGATAGGCACCAAATTATGCATAATGCTAGAGTTAGCAACGCTTGTCTGAGTTAAAGACCAAGACCACAATATTAAACCAATAGATAACAGAACCCCATCTGCTATCAGTAGTTTAGCTCTGTTAACTAGATGGGGTTCGTTTGGTTCAGTTTCAGTTTCATTTTTTCGTTTTCGGCGACGCACTGTTAGCAACTGGTTCAATAACCCAAAAGCTATAGCTGCAATCCAAAAACGATTAAATATTGTCGCATTCGGACCAAGTTCATATTCGCTGAAACGGATGAGAATTGGTGTAAAAGATATACAAACCATGCTACCAAATAATGCAGCTAAGGAGTCTATCGGTAATAGTGATAATTGTTTGAATTGTAATACTCTAGCTTGATTGTTCATCTTTAGTCAGGGAATAGGGAATAGGGAATAGGGAATAGGGAATTAAATTCTTGATTTCATATCTTGAATTGGTTTTATTTTTGATTTTTGAAGTCAGGGAATAGGGAATATAAAACTCAATACACAATAACTTACTATAATTTTATTCTTTACTCAAGTTTTTAGGCTTAATCAAAAAATCAGAAATCCCATAAACAATAAACCCTGCTGCCATACCAGGCAAGACTTCATAAATAGCACTTGATAGGTTAAGTCCTAACTTCCAGATCATGGAAACAATTATACCAATAATCATCATTGTTATTGCCACTGGAACAGTTACAGGTTTTTGCCATACCCGCAATACCAATAATGGACCGTTACCACAAGCTAAAACTGACCAAGAGAAAATCACCAAATCAAATACATTTTTATTTCCTGTTAGAGCGATCGCTAACACAATCACAGTAACAAGTAGGGTGGCAATTTTAACTTTGCCATAAGAGTGAGCTGCACTGGGAACTAAATCTTGACTGAGAGCTGCAGAACATGATAATACTTGGGAATCTGCTGTGGAAATAGTTGCAGAAGAAAGTCCTGCTAGCATTAATCCTACTAAAACTGCTGGCAATAATTCTATCGATAAATATGGTAATGCTAACTCTGGGTCACTTGATATCATTAAGTCTGGCAACAACGCTCTTGTAGTTAATCCTATACCAAAAGCTGCAGCATAAATCATAGCACTGCAAACAAATTTTATATTAAGAGCTAAAGACATACACACCAATAAACACATATCCACTCTCAGTTGTTGCCATAGCTGATAGTGCTGTTAACCAGGGATTGACATTTCTACTGGCGAGTAAGTAATCTGTTGTTGTGTTTTGTTTTTGGGTTGCGGAGTAAATGCCTACTACTGTAAATGATAGCAAAAAGGCAATAAATGTTATCGCAATCCAAATTTGTTTTTCCATAAAAATTGCTATTCCCTATTCCCTCCTAAATTAGCAATTCCATAAACAATAAACCCTGCTGCCATACCGGGCAATATTTCATAAATAGCACTTGATAGGTTAAGTCCTAAATTCCAAACTATGGAAACGACTATACCAGTAATCATCATTGTTATTGCTACTGGCAAACTTACAGGTTTCTGCCATACCCGCAATACTAATAACGGACCTAAACTACAAGCTAAAATTGACCAAGAGAAAATTACCAAACCAAATACACTATTGTCTGCTGCGAGGGCGATCGCTAATACAATAGCGGTAACAATCAGGGTAGCAATTTTTGCCTTTCTATAAGAGTGAGCTGCACTAGGAACTAAATCTTGACTTAGTGCGGCAGAACATGATAAAATTTGAGAGTCTGCTGTCGAAATAGCTGCCGCAAAAAGTCCTGCTAGCATCAACCCTACTAAAACTGCTGGCAATAATTCTATAGATAAATTCGGTAATGCCAACTCTGGATCTCCAGATGTCATTAAGTTAGGCAACAATACTCTTGCAGTTAATCCTATACCAAAAGCTGCAGCAGCATTCATTTGAGCGAAAACAAATTTTATGTTACGAGCTAAGGTCATATTATCTGCAGAGTTAATTGCCATTCCTCTCACTAATATATGAGGTTGACCAACGACACCCAACCCTGCCACCAACCATCCCAAAAAATAAGGAAAAAATCCCCAAGGTAAATCAGGAGGTATCCAATTTGTGAGGGTAGAGTCAATGGTATTGAGTTTGACCCAAAGTTCTCCAAAACCTCCACAGGCAATTAAACTTACTATAAATAAGATCCATAAAGATCCTATCATTAAAACTGCCTGCACGGAGTCAGTCCAGATAGAAGCACGGATACCTCCTGAAAAACAGTAGGCAACCACAATTACAGCTCCAATAATAATCCCTAGTTGATAGTTCCAACCAAATATTGCATTTAGTCCTTTGCTTGCTGCTACCAGTTGAGCGGAGGCATAAGTACCAAGAAATGCTATAATAATTAATGCTGAAATTATTGTAATCAAGCGCCCTTGATTTTTTGGCCCCAGATTTTCTTGACCTAAGAATGAGGAAACTGTATCTGAGTTTGTTTGCTGAGAAACTAACCTTAACCTTTTGAATGTTAACCACCAAGCAATGTAGTCTCCTATTGCCCAGGCGACAGGTATCCAAATAGAAGAAAATCCCTCTTTGTAGGTAACACCAATCACACCAATAAACATATACCCACTATGACCTGTTGCCATCGCTGATAGTGCTGTCAACCAGGGATTGACATTTCTACTGGCAAGTAAATAATCAGTTGTGGTGTTTTGTTTTTTGGTTGCGGAATAAATACCTACTACTGTAAATGATAGTAAAAAGGCAATGAATGTTATCGCAATCCAAATTTGTTTTTCCATAAAAATAGTTTTTAAATAGATTTTTTTAAATTAATAATTAATAATTAATAATTAATAATTAGGGTTTGCTGAATAAAGTCTTTTGGTAAGATTAGGAGTCAGGAAAAATAAGAATTATAGAGGAGGTAGGAGTCAGCGTTGTCCCTTAAAATCACCCCCTCGTCTGCACAAAATCCTAACTTTTTGAGCTTTTTAGACCGAAAATCTTACACTTTTTTTGAATGAGTAATTGATAATTAGAGATAGTTTTTATTATCAATTATCCACAGGACTTACGCAAAGAAACCCGGTTTCTACGATAAATCATTGTTTTTGACAATAAACATCTACGAGAAACCGGGTTTCTGGGTTCGCATGGCTTTAGTCCTGATCCATTATCAATTATCCATTATTCATTATCAATTATTTAATCTCCTCCTAATTCTACCAGTTTCCCGATATTAAAGTCGATTCTCATCCACCCCTTTAATTTTTGTAGATTACCTAATAAAAGTAAAGGAATTTGCCAGTGGTGTACCATCAAAAATGGTAAGGGGTCACTAACTTGAAAAATACCATCTGTTCCTTGATTAATTTTTTGCATCCAAGCTTTGAATTGCTCTAATGATCTAATGCCTGTCAGTCTCCATAATTCATGGTAAGTCCAATAAGTAGGTTTAGTATTTGCCAGTGGTATTAGTGAAGTTTCATTTTCATTTTGACTATCTTTTAAATAAGCATCTGCTACCCCTGGATGGTCGTGAAAAGTTGTAATAGCTGAGTGAGTTCTGGGGTTACATTCTATGGGAAAAACTCGACCATCTTCTGTCTGAATAAAATCAAAGGAAATTTGCCCAGTAATATTTAATTCTCTAACAAATTTTTCAACCCAATCATAAATTTGGGGATTATCAACATGGTCATAATTTACTTGAAATTCTGATGATTCGCAACAGCAATACAGTCTAATTTTCCCTTTTCTAACAGTGCTATGGGTACAATATTCTTTGCCTTTAACAAACTCTTGCATAATCCAGGGTTTCTCTTCGCTAATAGGCAAATTTCTAACAAATTGCTTCATTTCTGATTGAGAACTCATAGGCAATTTTGTCATATCTAAACGACGCACTGAGTCGTAAGGAATGCTTTTAAGAATATATTTACTCCCATCCGCAGCAAAGTCAAAATTGAGAATTTGTTCTGGGTCTGTAATTAAAAATGATTTAGGTACAGATAAACCAAAACTTTTAGCTTTTTCGATAAATGTAAACTTATTATCTAACATTTGAGTAATCTCAGCATCAAAGTGCAAGACTTCACAATATTCAGATAAAAGTGGTTTGGCTAAAGATTCATAGTAGCTTCCTACTGGACTAGATACCGGGATAAATACATCTATATTTTCTTTTTTGACAATTTCTAATAATCCCTGGCAATAACCATCCCAATCTTTTTGGGGATTCGGTACAGTATAGAAACCTGCAACGGCGTTAGAAAATCTATTTCCTGATAACCAATATTTATTTGTTTCTAATAGAAAAGCTTTGTGACCTGCTGCATGAAATGAACGGGCAAGTTGCAAAGATTTTGTCATTTTTGCACCCGTGATTAAGATGTTTTTGGGATTTTCTACTACTATTTTTTTTGAAAATAGTAGACTTATAAAATTCCAGAGCAGTGAAGGTATTACCTTCAATAAATTGAATGGTAGAAGAACGAATAATAGCGCAAAAGTTCCGATATTTTGGAACAGTGCATAAGCACGCACTCGAACAAATAATATTAGTGCCATGTTAGTAGTTTTATAAAGACATTACTTTAAACAATATAGTTATTTAACTTTATATTGAGACAAAGCTTTCTTGCTATGAGGGAATTTCAGACGAAAAAACGTCTCATATTTAAGTTAAACTACTATAACTGTTGAGCAGCTTTAGGTTTTTGACAGGGAAGAAACTTTATTAATTTTAAATTACCAAATGGTAATTAATTTTTCATAGAGAAAATATTAATATTTTCTCTATGAAGGTTGTCTCATGCAGACTTTAGTTAAGTAAGTGGATTGTTATTGTCATCCACCAAAATCACTTTCGGACGATATAAAAGTGCCTCATCTTCTGTCATTTGAGCGTAGGCAATAATTATTATTTCGTCGCCGACAGAATTCATTCTAGCAGCAGGGCCATTGAGACAAATTGTTCGGCTACCCCATTCACCAAGAATAGTATATGTTTCCAGTCGGGAACCATTATTAACATTAACTACTTGTACTTTTTCATGGACAAGAATACCGGCAGTTTTCAGTAGTTCTTCGTCAATGGTAATGGAACCTTCATAGTATAATTCTGCTTCAGTTACTTTAACTCTATGGAGTTTGCTCTTCAAGGTTGTAATTAACATTTTATTTGGCTCCGAAAAATTGGCATAATTTTACCTAAACAAGAGAAATTTCACCCAAGGATAGAGGAATTATATCATGTCCAGTAGCATCGGTATTGTATGCAAAGGTAGGGAACACTTAACTGGGAGGAATACTTAAGAGCAAGAAAAAAAACTTAAATTTCCTGTAGATATTCACCTTGTGGAATAGACATCTTGCCTGTTTGTGGAATAGACATCTTGCCTGTTTGTGGAATAGACATCTTGTCTGTTTGTGGAATAGGCATCTTGCCTGTTTGTGGAATAGGCATCTTGCCTGTTTGTGGAATAGGCATCTTGCCTGTGCCAGTTTACACAAACGATACCAGCGGGCATGATATTTTTATCCTTCGATAATTGGGCGTTGGTAAAGCGCGTGTATGATATTAATCTTAATTACTTAGGAGTCAGGAGTCAGGAGAGAAGAAAGAAGAAAAAAGAGGAATAGAAGGAGAAAGTTTTTTGTCGCGTAAAGGTCACGGAGTTCTCTTACGCTATTCAATACAATATGATATCATACCTCAAATTACCAACGCCGATAATTGCTACTTTCGCCTAATAATAGTTAGACCATCTCGTAAAGGTAGTAAAACTTGTTCAACCCTAGGATCTTCTGTAACAAAGCGATTAAATTCAGCGATCGCTTCTCCATTAGGAGTACGTTTTTCTTCTGGGAGATAAGGTTGCCCTTGAAGTAAAGTATTATCAACACAAATAAATCCATTTGCTGTCAATAAACTTGTATCTAAGAGCATTTTCAAATATTCGATATACTCTTTTTTATCAGCATCAATAAATACTAAATCAAAAGTTTCTCCTGCATCTGCCAACTTTTTCATAGTTTCCAAAGCTGGTGCAACTTCCACTGATATTTTACTACCAGCAGGAGACTTTTCAAAACAAGCTCTAGCAAAGTCAGCTACATATTGATCGACTTCACAGGCAACCATCCGTCCATCTTCTGGCAACGCTTCCGCCATTGCCAACGCTGAATACCCAGTAAACATTCCTATTTCCAGGATACGTTTTGCCCCAGTCATATAGACAAACATTTTTAAAGTTTGTCCCTCAATATGCCCAGATAACATTTCCTGTTCTAGTTGACGTACAGTCTCACTATTGGAAAATCTTAAATGCCAGGGTTCTTGGCGAGTCTTTTCTGCTAATGCTGCCAAGGCAGTTGACTCTTGAGTAGTATTTTCCTCTATATAGGGATCGATACCGGCTCCTAATTGATAAGCTTGTTTAATAGCTTCAGCTAGTTCTGATGGTATTTCTGTAGTTTCTGCCATCTTGACAATTGTTTCAAGTTGCTCTACTAAAATACCCAATGGTGTAACTGGTCTAGCGGTTTCTGTTTTCACAACGGTTGTCATTTCAGTTATCAGTTATCAGTTATCAGTTATCAGTACCTCTTATTGAATTAGGAGGCACGCGAAAATCCTAATTTTCCTTGATCTTGGTCGATTATATGGCGTTTCCCGGAGCGACTCTGCATTCTTCTGGAAACTTCGCCATCCCACCCTAGGTCAAGCTCCGCTTCATGTTGTGAGCAGCCGTTAACGTAGTTGTGCGCTAGCTAAACGACTGTTTTTTATTGCCTTGAAAGGGGAAGCTATTGACCTGATTTTTTGGTCATTTTTTTATTCTCAGGACTTACGCATAACCCCCATATCTAGTAGGGGCGATTCGCTTAATTAGTAGCATTCCGCAGGAAATCGCCTCTACAGGTGGTGTACGATTAGATATTTTTCGTAAGTCCTGATTCTATTAAATCAAATCTACTTGCTTTTTGCTTCGGAGTGTTACAAGAAACCGGGTTTATGGGAGACGGGCACTTCATATAAACCCGGTTTCTCTGCAAAAGTGCTATAATTTAGTTCTGCCAAGAATTGAACTTCTGAATTCTAAATTCAGAATTCTACTCCAGACCTAAGTCACTCAAATACATTTCTTCGCCTTTTCCTTCACCAGGTAAAGAAGCACAAAAACGCTTATGTTCCTCAACAGCAGATATTAATAAGTCTGGAGGCACTTCACCAGCAAAACCACAAGAACCAATACCTGTAGGCAAAGGTGCCCATAATCCACTACTACCGCGCTTGCGACGTATATTTTTCTGACCTTTAAGCATTAAGTCTGTATCTTCAATAATAGGATGGTAAACTGACAAACCTATAGAAGTACACAATGCAACTATTCGGTTGCGTTCGGCTTCATTTATCCAACCCATCTCTAATGCTAAAGTAGCTCCAAAAGCCATACCAACACCTACAGCATGACCGTGCATCAGCTTCGCTACTGGCTCAAAACGAGGACTCCAGGTGTGACCATAAGCGTGAGGTCTGTCTTGATAGGTCTCGAACATATTTGTTCCTTCATGCTTCATGTAGGAATACAAAGCACGATAAATCACCTCATCAGCTACTTTTTCCAATTCTTCATCCGCATCAATGTTAGCAAAATGAGTATCCACTAAACGCTGACCATATTTTTCCATCAGCTCAAACAATATTGGATCATCGGTAACTGCCATTTTGATGATTTCTGCCATCCCATTGCGAATATGACCTTTTGGCAGGGTACGGAATAAAGTACGGTCTACAATAGTTAGCACAGGAGGGTGGTAAGCACCAATACCATTCTTAAATAGATTACCATTCGTACAGGTACGAGGGGATGGTCCGGCATCAATAGCTGCAACAATTGAACTTCCAATCATCACATAAGGCGTCCGTCGGTGCTGCAAACTGCAAGCTAAACCTGCAACATCGCTTAGTACACCACCTCCAATTATCAAAACAGGTTCGTTACGGGATACATCACACCCATCTTTACCCAAGAATGCTAATATTTTATGGACTGTATCTGGAGTCTTGTCTGACTCCCAAGCACGACACACAAGAGCTTCTAGAGGAATCTCATTCTGCTTAAAGTAATCTCGCAGTGATTCTCCGTAAAGTTCATTTACTGTCTGATCCACAACTGCTACACACCGACCACGGGTTTTGTATATTTCAGCTAAAACAGGATTAGATGGGTCGAAAACTCTATCTACTAATCTTACTTCTGACTCGAGGGTAAATGTTGCAGAAATCTGGAATGAGCGACCATCCTCTACTGCCCTTATTTCTCCACGACCATCATACCATTCTGAGGTGCGATATTTTTCTGCATGATCGCGCCTAATACTTGGGTCAAATGTGAAGTCTGCTTTCTTAACTTCTTCAATGACTGCTACAGAAGTTGATATTGCGTTACTCATGATTGTATTTAGATAATTGTTTGCTTTGAAGTCTTGTCTGGTGTTATTGCACAACAAACTTTTGCACCTACACTTGAAGTCAGTATAGTAGCTTAATTTAACTTATTGAGATGAACACAAACTAGAGGGTTGGGCATTTCTTTAGAATAGTTTCTAAGAAGTTATTGAATGATAGTGTAATTATTTTTGTTGCTGCCTTATGCCTAAGTATTGACATATTAAGCATCACATTTACAGTTTACCACACTTTTATTTGCTTTTGCCAGGAAACTATTTTCTTTCAGGATTCATATAGAGATTCCTGAAAAATACAGAGATTAGCTCAGTTTTCTCCACACTAAACTTAATAATCTTCCTAAGTATAGAAGAGCGCATTATGCAATCGTTTTTTTACTGAAGCCCAAATTTGGTTCATTTTACTTACTATTGATAGCAAAACTGAACTGATGCTTATTGGTTTTCGCTGATTATTCTAGTTCTCCACACTTCTATAGTAGAAAGTTGCTCTTCTTCTTTCTCGTCTAACTTCCACTTTAGATTACAACCGTGATTCACGTTTTGATCTGGATTTAACGGTTCCTTGATAGTTATGGTGTTTAGCATAGTTGTCAAATCCTTGATTAATGACTAAATAACTTAGTGGGAGTTTTCATTGTACCAACGTCAATTTTATTGAATGATTAGATTAGAGTTGTTGGCTTTTCTAGTGCCGCTACGCGGAATTCAAAATTCAAAATTCATGCATTATTGGTTAGTAAGGCTTAAGGGATGCATGTAACTGGTCAGTTATTTCTGCCATCCTCCACTAGGGAGTTTACTATTTAATTATGCTTGAAGGCATACTAAACAAACAGTGTCATATTCCAATACCTAATACAGATAGAGGGGGTCGGAATTTATTGTTTGTATTCTTATGATATCAACTTTGGATTGGGCACAAATTTGTCAAATATTCAACGGAACAATTCATCATTTCATTACCAAAGTTTCATGATTCAGGTATTGGCATTGACATAAATCCTACCTGTTATTATCAACCAGCCGTCAAAACAGCTTCCTTAAAATTCCTCCCATTGATTTTTGGAGTTTATCTTTGGTCTCGTCTGCTAGTTTAACCCTAATTCCCAATCATTGTACTTAACATTTAGTTGACATTTGTTAACATTTATTAATTTGATATTAGTTTGATAAACTTTAAAAATAAAACTTATCTTAATAAGATATAATTATATTTTTTAAGTTTCATTGAAATATTATTAGAGCAGTTTCCGAAGTTATGAGGTACATATATTGTTGATATTTCTAGGAAATATGGATAATGGATAATTGACAATGGATAATGGATAATTGATAATTGATAATTACCTCTCGTTAAAATCGTGAGGGAATTGAATATAAGGAAATATCCTAGAACTTTTTTTCCTCTTTATTGGGGAGGCTTTTAACCTAAATTATTTAATTAATAATTATTAATTATTAATTCTTCGGTAAGAGTAATTTATGATAAAAATATGGTGAATCAAGAATATCTAGCTTTAATCAATCGTGGTGTAATTGCATGGAATGAATGGAAATATAAAAATATACATCTAAAACCAGATTTAACTGATGCTAATTTAAGATGTATTAATCTAGAAAGTATTAATTTTCAAGGAGTAAATTTAACAGGAGCTAATCTGTCTTTAGCTCAATTGGTTAATGCTAATTGTAGAGATGCTATTTTGACTTCAGCTCAACTAATTAATGCTAATCTAACTGCTATTAATCTTCAGGGTGCGAATTTAAACAATACTAATTTTATTTCTGCTGATCTAAGACTTGCTAATTTAATTGAAGCCGATTTAGTAAATGCAAATTTGGTTGGAACTGATCTACAAAATTCCAAGTGTAGATATGTTGATGGTACTTCAGCAAACCTGAGCAGAAGCAATTTAGCCAAAGCAGATTTAATGGAGGCTAACTTCAGTTATGCTAATTTTAGTTATGCTAATCTTTATGAAGCTGAATTAATTGGAGGTTATTTTTACCAAGCTAATTTGTACAAAGCTAATCTTATTAAAGCTCATTTAAGTGGGGTTTATTTATCAAATTCTTCTTTAAAAGAAGCAAATTTGTATAGAGCAGATTTGAGATTTGCTCAACTCAAAAAAGTTAATTTTCAAGATGCAAATTTGCAGGAAACTTATTGCCGAGGTACTAATCTAAGTCAGGCTATTTTAATTGGAGCAGATTTAAGAGGAGCAAATTTAAGAGGAGCTAACCTGAATAAAGCTAATCTGACTGATGCTTTGATTGATAATATTAACCTCGTAGACGCTAATCTTCACGAAACAATTATGCCTGATGGCAAAATTAATTAGGGTTTACGCTCAAAAGTCTTGTGGTAGCGATAGGAGTCAGGAATCAGGAGTCAGGAGTCAGGAGTCAGGAGAAATTGGAGTTTAGACGAGGTAGGAATAAGAATTGTTCCTCAATTTTTATGTCTTTGTCTGCCGAAAATACTAAATTTTTGAACCGCATTTTTTTCTCCCATATTACTTTTGAATTGTGAATTTTGAATTTTGAATTTTCCAAAGCAGACCAGATTTTTTCTCCTATATTAATGCATGAATTTTGAATTTTGAATTTTTTATTCCCTAGGACCTTCTAGTATTTCTTGTACCTCAATGTTAGTTTTACCTAAAATTCTTGCTATAGGTGGTATTAAAGTTTCCTCTACTGCTTTGCCAGCATAAATATCCTTGAGTTGTTCAGGAGAAACTTTGTGAATATCACAGAATTTAATAAACTCATGGCCACTAACTTGTAATTGTTCTTGTCTTTCCCGGAGTAGGAGAGCGATCGCCCTTGGTCCATATTTAGGTCGTTCTGCTAGAGCTATATATTTCTGCATCAAATCATTGACTTTGCTTCTTTTTCCTCCTACCCGTCGCAATAAATCTAGACAAGCTAACCTCAAAGCTTTGCGTAGTCTTTCCTGCTCATTCATAACTTCGAGCATTTCTTCAGCATACTCGGGTTTACAAATGCCCACTAATTCTCCATCATTTAAAATTGGCACATAGAAACCCATTCCACATTGCCAAGGTAATTCTTCTTTAGTAGTCATGCCTAAGTCCCCAACTTTTCTTTAACTCGCTAGAATTAGAGTAGTGTACTACCTTAATGCTTAGAACTTGGAAAGTACCTATCAATCTTGATTAACTCCCTTCCATACCATTCTGCTTTGTATTCTAGCTGTCTAACTATTTCTCCCCAGTTAGCATCACTGATAACCTTAGCTAACTTGTGGTTCTTGACCATATTTTTTACTGCCAAATCCTCAACTACTATCGTTTGGTTTTCTCTAATTAGTTGAGTGGTTAGCTTATGGGTATAGTCAAGCCTTGAATCTTTAATCTTGGCGTGTATCCTAGCTACTTTGAGTCGCGCTTTCTGATAGTTATTTGTTCCCTTGGTTTTTCTATCTAAAGACTTTAGCAGCTCACCTTAATTTTTTGTGTAGCTTATTCAGATTCTTTGGGTTAGCAATTTTTTCTCCATCACTGGTAGTAAGAAGACTGGTAATTCCTAAGTCAATCCCGATTTGTTTTTTGACTGGCTTAAGTTTCAAATCTCTAGTGTCATTAACTCTAACAGACACAGACCATCTACCAGAGGGGTTAAGTTTAACTATTATTGTTGTTGGGACACAGTTTTGTGGTAGTTGCCTACTCCATCTTATAGGTAATGGTTCTGCACATTTGGCTAAATAGACTTGGCCATCTGACCACTTAAATGCAGACTTTGTAAATTCAGCACTACCACCATTCCGCTTTTTCTTGAAGTTAGGATATTTAGTTCGTCCACTAAAAAAGTTAGTGAAAGCTGTTTGTAAATGTCTTAAGCTTTGCTGCAATGGAACACTGCTTACTTCTTTGAGGAAATCTAAATCTTCTTGTTTTTTCCAGTTCGTCAGCATAGCTGAGGTTTGTTTGTAGCCTACTCGTTCTTGGTGCTTATGCCAAGCTTGAGTTCTTGCTGCCAAAGCTTTGTTATAGACCAAGCGTACACAACCTATTGTTCTCCTCAACAAATTTTCCTGTTCTGGAGTCGGGTAAAACCTAAATTTGTAGGCTTTTTCAACCATTCACTGCTTACTTATTTAACTTTCCTGGCGGGAAGTCCCGCGCTCTCCATCCCCCCTAACCCCCCGTGCATAGGGGGGAGGGGGAGCGTCGGGATGAAAGCCAGGGCTAGGATTCGGATACCTTCATAAGCTAAACATTCATAGGCCCAAGACACAAGCTAGGAGAATTTTGTTATTATCAATGTCAACACAGGGGGAGGACATCACCTCTGTCATGCGCAGCGGTCAGGGTTTC
>NZ_JAAHHT010000195.1 GCF_010672085.1 Okeania sp. SIO3I5 | reverse complement strand
TGGTTGGCGCTAATTGAGAAGGCAGGAGGCAGGAGGCAGGAGGCAGGAGAAGGCAGAGGGCAGGGGGCATGAGGCAGGAGGGATAAAGTAATAACAGAGCGATCGCTCCAATGCCCAGTGCGGGCATCCTGCCCGCGAGTACGGGAGCAAGATGCTCCCACTGTTCTCCTAACAATTTCTCTCTAACCATAATTTTGTTAACTTCCCTGGCGGGAAGTCCCGCGCTCTCCCGTTGGCGGAGCCTAGCGGCAGCTATTAGGGGAGCGAAGGGATGGGAAAGCCAGGTCAGCGGTTGGGTGTCTCCACAAAGAAAACGTTCTTCCGACCTTGACAAGCAGGAGATATTTTATTATAATATAACCAACACAGGGGGAGGACATCACCTCTGTCAAAACTGCGGTCAGAGTTTCTCTGGCTGAAGAATCCCGCGATGCCCTTGCAAGCGCAACGTCGGGAGTATGTCAAATAAGGAGAATAATTTATGTCGGAAAAAAAAGTTAAAGCTACGAGCAAAGCAAGTAGCACTCAGGAGGAAAAAGAACCTCAGACTGATGCAGTAACAACTGCTCAACCATCACAACCAACCCAACAACCAGAGCCAGAAGCAGAAGAGAAGACTATACTGGCAACAGGTTTAGAAGACTACGGACGTTGGAAGGCAATGTTCAAAGACCACAAACGGGAAGGCAACCCTCCTTTCCCTCGTCGCGGACGCATTTGGGCATAACAAATCAAAAGTCAAAAGTAAGAATATGGCGATCGCTATATTTCAAGTCATATCAAATCCGTTGGCTTCGGAGTAATATAATTCCGTTGATCGTCATACAATGGGTACGGGCGAATGGCATTCGCCCTTACAATATAGATTCTTATCTTTGAATGCTGAATAACACCGATGCTACTGGATTTGATATCAAAAGTTAAAAGTCAGAATATGGCGATCGCTTTGTTTGAAGTCAAAAGGCAAAAGTTAAAAGTCAGAACATGGCGATCGCTATATTTCAAGTCAAAAGTTAAAAGTAACAAAATTTTAGATGACAAATTTGAGAAAGGTGGTACTAGCCGCATCAGTATTAGCTGTATCCATTGTATTACCAACATTAGCAGAAGAATCAGGGGGATTTTATGCAGCATCGTTAGCTGCTGCTAATGCTAGATGTCGGGAAAGAGGTTAGACTCATGCTGTAGCTACTACTGATATGGCAGGTGGCGTTTATTATGATTGTGTTAAGTAGAGAGGTAAGACTAGAATGCAATTAGATCAATTGAAACTGCACAATGAAGACAGCCAAGAAAAGCAACAAAATTTTTATGGTGTAGATTTTTACAATGTATATGTTTCAACTCCTGATACACCAACAGAATATGTAGGTTGGTATCAGTCAACTACAGCAAAAGAAGTTCCTGTAGTGGGCGAGAAATTTTCTTCTTGGGTAGGTGCAATTAATTCCAGACAAAAAATTCAATTAGAGGTAGTAGAAGTAATTGCAACGCATCCTAAATGCAGATTAGCTCTGTGTAAAGTTAGCTCTGATAACAAGTCAGAGGAGGTAGAAAGTTAAAAGGCAAAAGTTAAAAATAAGAACAGGGCGTTGGCGGAGCCGTCGCTGCAGCTATATCGCTCTATATCTAGCCTTTTCTTCCCTTCTGCCTCCTGCCTCTTGCCTCCTGCCTTTTTTAGAAAATCTACAAAAAAATATTATGGTTCAAACAATACCTGCTAGTAAAATAGATTTATATAGCTTAAAAGAAAAGTTTGGTTTAGAGCGGATAGACGCACTAGATTTTTTCCGAGAGTGGCAAGAAAATTTACCAGAATTGACGAATTCTGAAAAACAAGAATTAGCGCAGCTAAGAACAGATTATTTGCGCCTTATGGAACGTCCGATGTTAGAACCTCTAGTGAAAATGGTGGTATTATCACCTTTGTTGAAATTAGCAGGTTTTGATCGCGAACCGTTTTTTCTATCGGCTGAAAAACAGGTGGAAATTACTTCAGAAGATGAAGGAACTACAATTAAAGGTAAAATTGATATATTAATTTATACTCCTCAATTTTGGGTCTTAGTAATTGAAGCGAAACGGGTTGAATATTCATTAAATGTGGGAATTCCTCAAATTTTAGCTTATATGTTGGAGGCTCCAGAAATTGAACAACCTGCTTTTGGATTTGTGACAAATGGTAGTGAGTTTATATTTGTTAAACTACTTAAAAGAGGTAATCCTCAATATGGATTATCTCGTTTATTTTCAATATTAAATGAGTCAGATTTATATACTGTTGTGAGTATTTTGAAGGGTTTGGCTCAAAGAGCGATCGCTACTAATTAATTCAAAAGTTAAAAGTTAAAAGTCAAAAGTAAGAACAGGGCGATCGCTACTGAGTGAAAAGAAATGTAAATTTCTTGCCAACTCCAGATCAACAATGTATACTACAAAAAAACTCACTCTCTCAGGAGAAAAATCACAATGGGTAAAAAGAATATCAAGCCTAATCTCAATCAGCCTGTAATCCGCACTCATGTTGCAAAACCTGCTCTGTTAGGACTTAGCGAAGAAAACCTGACCACTGCTGCTGCCCCCAACGTGGGCCTGGCCCCCCTTATTGAAATACCGGGAGTGGACCCATGGGATCTGGCGGGGGTATGTTCTTACGACGGAGACGACGCAGAATAATTTCAGAGTATCACAACTCTTTCACAAAATGTCAAAAATCTATTCCTTCCTGCAACGGCTTTCTATTAGCTTCAACAAATTGACTTACAAACTGCGGGGCGTTCTTAGTTTGACCAGATCTGGCACGGCAATTTAAGTCAAAAGTAAGAGGTGAGGAAAGATTGGTTGTGATGAAATAAAGGCTAAAAGTCAGGGTTAATCTCAATGCTTTTGGCCTTTGTGTTTTTTTTGTTGCACAAAGTACGATCGCCCTATCGTAACGCACCATCTACACCGATCGCCCCCAATTAATTCAAAATTCAAATAACGAAATAACCAACAGCTGAAAATTTAGCAATAGGTAGGGGCGGGTTTCACCCTAAATTAATGCTTCTCAACCAACATTTAAGTAAACCCGCCCCCTATCTCACAGCAACAAACAAGTCATGCATTCAAAAGTCAAGAATAGGGCGATCGCTACTGAGTCAAAAGAAATGTAAATTTCTTGCCAACTCCAGATGAACAATGTATACTATACAAAAAGAAAAACTCAACTCAGGAGAAAAATCACAATGGGTAAAAAGAATATCAAGCCAAATCTCAATCAGCCAGTAATCCGTACCAATGTTGCTAAACCTGCCCTGGAAGACGGACTTAGCGAAGAAAACCTGACCAGCGCTACTCCCGACCGTGGCCTGGCTGCGTTAATTCCAAGTGGATGTGGGCTCCCCTATATCCCGTGTTCTTACGACGGAGACGACCCAGAATAATTTCATAAGATCACAAACATATTCATAATATCAAAAATCCTTTCCTTCTTGCAACGGCTGTCTATTAGCTTCAACAAATTGACTCACAACCTGCGTTAGTTCCTCGTTTGAGCTGTTCGCGTTAGCGCCCCGTAGGGAAGGTAAACCCAACAATAGTAAGGTTTTGTTGGGTTTAACTCCGTTCAACCCAATCTACTACCTTGATGCCTCCTAAATTTTGAGTTTGAAATATAATAAGATTATGGAAATAACTCTCGATCCAGAATTAGAAAAATTTATTCGCAATCAAGTACAAAATGGTCAATATGCTTCCCTTGATGAAGTAATGAATGTAGCTTTGAGACTACTAGCAACTCAAACTCTTACTTCCCAAGGGATTAACAAAACACCAAATGTTTGTGGTGGTGATGCTTGTGTCAGTAATACTCGAATTCCAGTTTGGTCTTTGGTGAGCGATCGTCGCTTAGGGATGAACGATGCTGAAATTTTAGCAGCATTTCCCACTCTTAGTGCTGTCGATCTAGTCAATGCTTGGGTTTATGCAGAAGCACATCTAGAAGAGATTGAAAGTGCTATTCGAGAAAATGAAGTCATCATGCAAACAGAAGTAAGATATGTTTCAAGTCAAAAGTCAAAAGTTAAAAGTTAAAAGTTAAAAGTTAAAAGTTAAAAGTAAGAATGATTGGATATTTGTGAATTTTAATCGAAAGTCTGGTTAAACTCTGGTTGAATAGTTGATATTCCTGCATAGTAATGGTAGTATATTCAACATAATGTAATTAGTTGTAAGTCTTGTGTAGATTAAAAAACATGATAGAATCTGAAATACTCAAAAAACTAGAAGGAACATCTGTCGAAGAACGCATCCAGATTGTTGAAGCAATTCTGCAAACATTGAAACATGATATGCGATCGACTTCTTCACAACAGCTATCCTCTCAGGAGCGCCCCCTGAAAGGAAAAGTAATTTCTTATGAACAACCTTACGAACCTGTAGCTCTAGAAGAATGGGAATAAAGATGAAATTAGTTTTGTGTAGGTTGGGTTAAGCGCCAGCGCAACCCAACACTAAACCTAACAAGAAACCGATTGCAATGACAGAACTACGTTGTTTTGCGTAAGTCCTACATTATTTGAAATACACCACATAGCAGTATACCAAATCTTTGTCTAACTACTGGTTATGAAATTAGATCTAATACTTGAGGTTGGCAATGAGAGTGTAACCTAACAATTTGTATGTGTTGGGTTTATCCTGCGGATAAGCTCCGCTAACGTTTCTCAACCCAACCTACATAATTAACTGAAATAACTATAATGTCAAACCCACAAATCAAACCCCACTATCGCATCGAAATTATCGAACCCAAGCACGTTTACCTCCTTGGGGAAAATTCCACTGAGGCGCTCACGGGAGAATTTTATTGTCAGCTCGTCCCCCTATTAGATGGTCAACATAGCTTTGAGGAAATCTGTCAAACTTTAGCAGAAATAGTAGATCCGGAGGATGTAGAATACGTTCTCGATCGCCTCAGAAGTAAAGGTTATTTAACTGAAGCAACTCCCGAACTATCCCCACCTGCTGCTGCATTTTGGTCTTTACTCAACGTCGAACCTCAACTCGCTGCCGACTTTCTCGAAAAAATTACCGTTTATGTCGCCTCAGTAGGAGAAACAACCACAGATTTGTTAGTCGAAAGTTTGACAGCAGTGGGTATCAAAACTAAACATTGGGAAGACTACCCACTTACATCAGATCGCAACGCATTATTAGTTGTTCTCACCGATGACTACCTCCAACCACAACTAGCAGAAATCAATAAAACTGCTATTGCAGCTAACCAACCTTGGTTATTAGCAAAACCAGTAGGCGGTTTACTGTGGTTAGGTCCGATATTTGAACCAGAAGAGACAGGATGTTGGGAATGCTTGAGTCAACGTTTACGCGGACATCGGGAAGTAGAAGCTACAGTTTTGCGACAAAAACAAAAATCTGTTGCCTCTACTGCCAGCAAAAGAGAAGTTTCTGGATG
Source organism: Okeania sp. SIO3I5 (assembly GCF_010672085.1). Classification (GTDB taxonomy): domain Bacteria; phylum Cyanobacteriota; class Cyanobacteriia; order Cyanobacteriales; family Microcoleaceae; genus Trichodesmium. The sequence goes on along the minus strand of NZ_JAAHHT010000195.1, from coordinate 12,392 downwards.
TTTGCCTCCTCCTGCTGTTTTCCTCCCTTCAACTTTGGCAACTGCAATTAATCTCATAACCACGGAAGTTGCGAAATGGATAGTACAACAAAGCGGGGTAGAAATGCCCTACTTTACCACTCTCGCTGGCAAAGTAATTACTTTCAACCAAGCTAACCTGACCACAGAAACTCACTTTTTGAGTAAACGCCCCCAATGTCAAGCTTGTGGAAATCCCAAGTTACTTCAAGAAATCTCATTTTCTCCTCTGAGTCTCACCAGTCGCAAAAAGCATTTTACCACAGATGGGGGGCATCGCGCTTTCACTCCCGATCAAACAACTAAACGCTATGAAAAATTAATCAGTCCAATAACTGGAGTTGTCAGTGCATTGGTGCGAGTTTCCGACCCCGAAAATTCTTTGATTCATACTTACAGTGCTATTCATAGTTTTGGTTCAGCTAAAAGTCTCGGTGCTTTGCGTCGTTCCCTGCGTCATAAAAGTGGAGGCAAAGGTAAGAGCGATCGCCAATCTAAAGCGAGTGGTTTTTGTGAAGCGATCGAACGTTATTCGGGAATATTCCAGGGAGACGAAGCTCGGAAAAAGTCAACTTTAGCTGAGTTGGGAGAGCAAGGTATTCATCCAGAGAAATGTCTGCTTTTTAGTCCGACTCAGTATGCTAACCGGGAGGAATTGAATGCTAATTGTAAAGTAGCTCATGATTGGATTCCGCAACCTTTTGATGCCAGTCAAAAAATTGAATGGACTCCTGTATGGTCGTTGACGGAGCAGACTCACAAATATTTGCCTACTGCTTGGTGTTATTATGCTTATAAATTGCCCAAAGATCATAATTTTTGTGTAGCTGACTCCAATGGCAACGCTGCTGGCAATACCATAGAAGAAGCAATTTTGCAAGGATTTATGGAATTAGTAGAGCGCGACAGTGTAGCAATTTGGTGGTACAACCGTTTGCAGCGTCCGGGGGTAGATTTAGCAAGTTTTCGCGATTCCTATTTATTGGAAGTGCAAGAATTTTATCGACAAAATCAGCGGGAGTTATGGGTATTGGATTTAACTACGGATTTAGGGATACCTGCTTTTACTGCGGTGTCGCGTCGAGTTGATGGAGAATATGAGCGAGTTATTACTGGTTTTGGAGCGCATTTTGACCCGAAAATTGCTATTTTGCGAGCAGTAACGGAAGTCAATCAAATAGGGTTGGGAATGGATGGGCAAGATATTAGTCAGATGGAAGAGGGGATGCAAGAATGGATGACGACAGCAACTTTAGCAAGTCATCCTTATTTAGCTCCCAACCCAGAAATACGTGCTAAGGTTTATGGAGATTATCCGCAACTTTGGAGTGATGACATTTATGATGATGTTTTGACTTGTGTGAAAATTGCTCAAGCAGCAGGAATGGAAACTTTGGTTTTGGATCAGACTCGCCCGGATATTGAGTTAAAAGTAGTTAAAGTTATTGTGCCTGGATTGCGTCATTTTTGGTCGCGTTTTGGCAAGGGGAGGTTGTATGATGTTCCAGTGAAAATGGGTTTGTTGTCTGAAGCGTTGCGGGAGGAGGATATGAATTCAATGCCAATGGTGTTTTAAGTAGGGTTTGCTTAGAAAGTCCTTTGCTTAGGGTAGGAGTCATATCATGTCCGTTGGTATCGTTTGTCTAAAAGTTTGGGAAATATCTACCCTCTCTCGTAGGGGCGAACGGCCGTTCGCCCCTACTTTTCTTTCTCTATACAATACCGATGCTACCGGAGATGATATCAAGAGTCAGGAAGGGACGTTCGCATTTTTGTTATGCAACGCCCTTACTGTGGTTTACCCAAATGAAAACCGCTCTAAATAAAATCAATTATCACCCCCACCCTTAAGGGCGAGGTTGAGGGCAATAAACCCGGTTTCTTGTTTGGTTGCGCAAGTCCTGTGATCTTAATAAATCTAATCTAACTGTTGATCCAAGGCTTGAGGATTCAGTTCAACTCTAGAGCCATTTAGATAAATATAGGTACTCAAGTCTACATGAGGACCTGAACCCAATCCTGTCATCCCCATAATTGCAATTTGCTCTCCTTGTTTAACAGTTTGTCCGACAGTTACTAAATTTTTTTCGTTATGAGCGTATGCTTGATAAACCTGGTAGTTTTTCCCTTGAAATTGATAAGCCACATTTAACTGAATATGAATACGATTACCATACCCACCTTCTGTTCCTTCCTTAATCACTTTACCACCATACCAAGCTATGACCTTATAGTCATCTACAGAATAATCAATGCCAATATTGCGATTACTAGGTATAAGAGTTCTTAATCTACCATTCAAAAAGATTGCCTGTAGTTCTGGTTTCCAACTATGCCCGTACGGTTCCATGAAACCACCCGTAATTGTTATCCGACCAAGGATAGAATGCAAAAAAATATCAGTATAAGGAGGACTGACTTGTTCTTCAGGGATTTTAATGGGTATACCCAGAGAAGGGCTTCGGCGTATACCATTATTTCCCAACAAATTATATTCGTCGTACAATCGGTTCAAGATAGACAGAATTTTATTCCCATACTCTGAGTCTACTGCCCAACGTTTGCTCAGTTGCTTTAAAGTAGGAGCAACACCTCGTTTGACTAAATCAAACCGAGGATCGACAATAGGTAGTTGTTTAATTGCTAAAGTGCTAGCATAAGCCTTGAGATGCTGAATATGAGCTTTTACTCCAATTCTGGCATCAGAGAAGAAAGCCCCTTGAACTCCTCCGCCAATAGTACCAATACCAGCAAAGTTATTCTGTTCTGGTGTAACATCCCCACCAAATCTTAAATAACCTGTTTCCAGACACATTTGACAGAAAGCAATGTCGTGGTTAACCCCTTCAACTTTAGCTTCTTCAACATAGAGTTCGGCAATATCGGGGAATCTGTTAGCAAAATCTCCTGAATTGTTTTCCTGCAAGAAGTTAGTTAACTCTTCTATAGCTGCTCTACCATTACCCATAATTTGATCTATGGGTGTATCAGTTCCACTTGTTTTTAAGATGACTGTTCTTGTATCACCATTCCAATTAACAGAAACATGAAATTTTTGCAGATTGACAGCTAATACATAAAGAACACCACCTTTCCTGGTTATACCCAAATTAGAGATTTCTCCAGGCAAATCAATGTCTAAAGCATTTATGATGTCAATTGGAACCAAGGAATTATTATTAATAATGATGCCTTTATCCTCGTAGATTTCTCCATTGATTTCAATATCAATAATAGGTAGTGTAACTTCATCGGTAAGATCAATACCACTCCAAGCAATCAAGCCATCTACAATACCCTTAGCAAAATCTTGACGCTTATTTTTCAGTAGATTCATATCGTCGATCTGATCAACAAAACACAACTCTAACAAAAGAGAAGAAATTCTGATATCGCGACAAAAAGCTAAACTACCAACGCCTGCGAGTGTATCTGGCTTGGAACCACGATCCTGTAGTTCAGGCACAGCTCTCAACAAAGCATCAAGCATTTGTCTTCCATCTTGCTGACGCTGAGTGTTTCCAGCAATGTAGAAACATTCTGCCCCCCTGACTTGACGATTATAAGCATTGCCATGAATCTCTAAAGCTACATCACCATTTACAGCACGGGCATTAATCCAGTTAATTGTAGGTCTTAGATCTATTGTGTCAGAAACAGACTCAAAATCATCGCCTTCTTTGAAACCCCGTGATTTTAGTTCTGCTACAATTAAGTCACGAGTTAATATCATTTCTCGGGCTTCAGTTGTTCCGATGGCGGTATTTGCACCTCCATCATTCACAAAATGACCTGCTGATATGAAGATTTTTCCCATAATTTAGTTCTCCTCAAGTTTTAGTCGCTACTGCTTTCTCAGAGTCCAGAGTTTGATTCAAAAATTATTAAACGGTTTTGAGCAACTTAAATCAAAGTTGCCACTGGAAGATGCTCCTAGAGTCTATCTATTCATTTACCTAGAAAATAAACACACAATCCGGTAGACTTATCTATATTGTAATTTCAAGTTATACAATCTGACAATAGATTGTAATATCTTTTAATAGCAGTTTCCTAAACTGAGCTGTTGACTCCGTATTTGCCAGGAAAACTCTCATAAAATCTCATAAAAGAAGTATGTAATGAAAAGTAAAATTACTCAAAACCTCTTTTCTGTTGCCTTGTCATCACAATAATTTTTAACGCCAACCTACTTAATCTTATTAATAAACCACATCGGCATTAACCCTATCCATTTTTCTTGAATCACTCCATCTTCCAAAAGAACCGCCGTAGGTACTACCTCTATCTTCAATTTTCTATAGAACTTTTTATCCACTGCAACAACAGGAAAATTCAAAAAATATTTATCTACAAAATCTTGCCCTGCTTGAATATTTTCAGTATCTATTAATCCAACTATTGCTGGTAAATTATCTTGCCATTGCACTAACTTCAACACACCCAACCAATGTTTACATTGAGAACATTCAGGACTCATAAAAACTACAATTACAGACCCAGACATTAAAGATTTTGAATCCTCTCCTAACCATTCTATTTGCCACATTCTATTTTCTTTTAATGGGGTAAAATCAATAAAAGGACGACCATTTTCTTGCATATATTCTAGAGAACCAGCAGCCAAAGCATAGCTAATTATAAAAGTTATTAATACCACTAGCCATTGCCACAAAATAGTAGGCTGATATTTACCAAAAAATTCACCGAATATTAACAGAAAAATATAAATAGCATTCAGGATTAAACTTTGGGTGGGAGTAATTTTCAACAAACCGTTATAACAACCACAATCTTCAGTTTTACCAGTTGATGTACTCCAGTAAGTAAGCATTGATAAACCAAATAATAATAAAATACTTACAGGCATTATTACAGTCGGAAAAACTCCTAATATCAAAGCAATTCCTAAAGCTGATTCAATCGCAGTAAAAGTTAGGGCAACGGGTATTGTTAATTTAGGACTTACTAAGTTCAGTTTAGTAATATGTTGGGTAAATTTCCAAGGTTCTATAACTTTAGCAATACCAGTCAAGAGGAAAATACTACCCACTATATTTAAAGCTGTAGAAGCTAAAATAAAAAAGATCATATCAGTTATCAGTTTTTTTCCAGTTAAATTGTTCCCAAAAATCTATAATTTTTACCTCACTAGCATGATAATTGCTATAATTAATTCTAACCTAACCACTTAGCTATTAGTTGATAGCTGATAGCTGAAGGGTTACATTATAACAATAGTTTGGAGCCAAACAGCAATCAAAAATTATGTCTAAATCTCCAACAAAAAAAAATCTTGAATCACTATCAAAAATATCAGAAAATCAAAGTGAAAATTGGGAAGTCCCAACTCCTGATATTAGTCATATAATCACAGAAGATGATACACCTGTGGATAATCTAATTTCTGAAAAACAACAACGACTATTAACGTCTACTCTTTATAGTTCCTTTCAGACAGATACACCATTTTTAGCCACTGCTAATGTCGGACTTTTTTATGGTCTAAAACAGCCACCTCTTGTACCAGATATTCTCCTAAGTTTAGAAGTAGAAGTTCCTGAAGATTGGAGTCAAAAAAAGAATCGTTCCTATTTTGTCTGGGAGTTCGGCAAATCTCCAGAGGTAGCAATTGAAATTGTTTCTAATAAAATTGGAAATGAACTAGGTAGTAAGTTGCAAGATTATGCTCGTGCTAGAGTAGCTTATTATGTAGTTTTTGACCCACTTCATCAATTAGGTGAATCAATACTACGCATATATCATTTGCAAGGGAAAAATTATATTCTTTTAAATAATTTATTTTTGTCGCAAGTAGGCTTAGGATTAACAATTTGGTCTGGCAAATTTGAGGGTAAAGAATATAATTGGCTGCGGTGGTGCGATAAATCGGGTAGGATTTTATTAACAGGAGACGAACAGGCACAACAAGATGAGTAATGAGTAAGGAGTAATGAGTAATGAGTAAGGAGTAACGAGTAAGGAGTCAGTATGATTGTGGTTTATTCATCATTAAACCGCTGTAAATAATGAACATATACTATATAACCGGGTTCTATATGAAAGGTGAACCTAGTGGCAGCTATATCACCCTCAGCTATAAATCTGATGCTTTATTCATTTATTTATTGGCCAAGAGTAAAATTTCTCAAAGCTTTTGCAGGTAAAAGTTTCAGCCTTTTTTTTTATGAAAGAAAGAAAGAAAGAAAGAAAAGATTGATGTTTGATTTATTTATTGGACAATAATTGTAGAAGTATGAAGTACAGATGCTTGGATCTTGTGCGGTAGCTATATGTTTTCGTAGAACAAAGCCGCTCTCTTTTATAAAAATAGCTGCATCTTCTTGTCTACTCCCTACTCCCTAATCGCTAATTTTAAATATTCATTGGTTCCCGAATAAACTTAACAAATAAATGTTTAAAAGTAGACCTAATTATCCGTGGAACACCAAAATCAATAGGTGTCTTAGTTGTGGGTAACTGCCAATTTTCTACCTCGACTTCAGCAGGTTGTAATAATGGAAAATTAACCATCTTTAAATCAGAACAAAATCCCATTTTTTCAGCAACTGCAACTGTAGGAATTTCTGCCGAATTAACTTTCAAAATTTCGGCAAATGTTCGGTCTAAAGCAAATACATTTGTAGATGCCCCCAAAATACCTAAATTTCTAGGTTCTCCTCCAATCGGACCATTACCTTCGTGACCAATAATACTATCAATAATAGTCAAATTTGGATTAATTGCTTTTGCTGTTTCTACCAACATTTTTCCAAAACGATGAGCATCTTTACCCGCCTCTAAATGCCACCAAGCTTTCATTTTTCCTGGCACACAACCAAATAAGTTTTTGACTCCCATTGTCATAGTTAATTGAACATGAGATTTAAGCTTAGGCAAATTAATTATTACATCTGCTGCCATTGCCTCTTTACTTAATAGTAAATGATTAAATTCTTGACTAACTATGTCATAACGTTTCCCATGAAATTCAACTATTGGTAAATCAAATTCTTTGAGCAATGATAAATAACCATTTGCTTTTGCCACACCCATAGCACTACCAAAAGCTGGACTATCACCTAAAAAAGGTTTACCGCCCGCTTCTTTTACCATTTTAGCTACACAATAAACTATTTCTCGTCTAGTTACGCATTCTTTTGTAGGGCGAGAACCTGTGAGCAAATTTGGTTTTAGGAGGACGCGATCGCCTGGTTTGACAAAAGTATTAATTCCCCCCAATGGTTCTAAAAGATTCTCTATTGATTTTTCTAATTCATTAATTTTATAGGAATTAGCTCGGATTAAACTTACAGTAGACATAATTTTTTATTTTACTTATAACTTATGTACTCTACCAATAAACCGGGTTTATTTCCCTAATTTAATGGTTTATCTGACGAATTTTAGTTCATAAACCCGGTTTCTGCCTCAGTCTTTTTACCCCTAGCAATAAACCGATTTTATTTCCCTAATTTAATGGTTTATCTGACAAATTTTAGTTCATAAACCCGGTTTCTGCATCAGTCCTTTTACTCCTAGCAAGAAACCAGTTTTATTTCCCTACAGGACTTACACAGAACCACCATATCTAGTAAGGGCGAATGCCATTCGCCCCTACAGGACGCAACCCAACCAAGACACCAGGTTTATTACCCTAAATTTTATCCATTGTAAACTCTACCTCGCCATTTTGTTGGAGTTTTAATTGCAGATAAAAATATCCGCAAAACTGCCAAAGGATCTGCTAAAGGAGATAATAAAAATAACCAACTACCTTGAGCTTTACTAAAATCATAAGAAGGAGCAATACCTAATAACAAAGCAAACCTCATTAATAATAAAAATAAATTCAAACCAAATAACAAAAATTTGGCAGACACAGAAATAGAAATCGGCAAACCAAACAACAAATAACCCAATATGACAAACAAAGGCAAACCCTGAGTTGCTAACAATAACCAAAGATCGCTCCAAACTTGAACAACAGGAGAAGCATCCTTCAAATCAAGCGATCGCCCCCACTCCCGCCAAGTTTCCATCATCCCCTCATACATTCTCACTTGCAAAACCTGCGCTCCATCCAGAAACGCCACCTTAAAACCCTCAGCAGCAATATTTCTAGCCAAAGTCACATCATCACAAAAAGAACCCTTCGCACTAACGTAACCCTCCATCTTCGACAATACCGAACGCCGACACAAAAAACACTGACCATTAGCCATAACTCGTTCTGGTGTTGGCGCCCCCGTACCCGTCGGTCCAAACCTATAGACTAATGTTATTAGTAAAGCAGGTTGTAACCACAATTCTCCTGGATATTTCAGAATAAACCGTGGCGACAGCGAAATCAAATCATAGCCGTCAGTCTCAGCTTTTTTAACCAAACTAGCGACTAACCCTGGATCTGGTTGAGTATCCGCATCTATTCCCAGAAACCACTCACTCTTTGGAGAACTTGCCAAAAACCCCGTATGCAACGCCCATGGACGACCAACCCATGCAGGAGGTAAAGGTTCGTCCGTAATTAAGCGAAACCTTGGGTCTTTTTTGGCTTCCTTCTTAACTAAATATTGAGTATCGTCTGTCGAGTTACTATCAACTACAATTATTTCTCGCACTTCATAACTTTGTCTACTCAAACCCATTAAACAAGGAGTGATGCGTTCTGCCTCATTAAGAGTTGGTACCACAACTGTCACCTTACCTAATAATTCTAGTGTAGGCTCCTCCGGTTTTAATGGCGGTTGGCGAGTCGGACCTTTAATCAGACGCGATAATAAGATAGCTATTGCTGGCAGTTGCAGCATTAATACGATCAACAAAAAGGTTTCAGGCATAATTTTGGATTTTATGGAGGAGTATTTTAGAGTCTGTATTATAGCGGGTTTGATATCAGTGAGGTATCTCTGTAGCGGGCAAGATGCCCGCAGTACAAACATTTGTAATCAAATGTTTGTACTTCATATACTTGCAATTTGCCATATCTTTACAGACAAAGCCAAATATAGGAAATTTAATAGTCAAACTATGACTCGCTGTCTATTCCCCATTTCCTGTTGTCACACATCAGACTTTTTGATATTAATTCACTTTAAGGATGTCACAAATAGTTTCAAACTTTAAATGTCAAATAATTGCCTGAAACTGTTGTGAGTGTTAAAGTTTTTAGCCTATCAAATCTGTCATTCTGAATTCTAAATTCAGAATTCAGAATTCAGTGAAACGGTATGAGTAAGTCCTATTTAATAGCCATGTCTACCTGTTTTGGAGGTAGTTGTTCCCCATCGCCAGTCACAACATTTTCTATGGAAACATCCATCTGCCTTAATTTATTAGCTTCAGCTCTCCACCAAAAAATAATCGTTGGAACGACTCCCAATAAAATGCTCAAAGCAGTAGGCAATAAGAATCTACTATCTAGCGCAACTATAGTAATTGTTGCTCCAAAAGCAAAATTAACTAAATAAGTTATTAATGGTAGATTTAATTCTTGACGGGACAATAAAATAGTTTTCTTGCCCCAAAGCAAAGCAGCTACAGTCATAAATATTGCACCTGTACCTACCCATCCAATTAAATTCCGGTAAGGCATTCCAAAGAAAGAACCTTCATCTTGAAATTCCCAAAATGGAACAGGTGCCTGACTCATGGCCGGATCGAGAACTAAATCCCAAGCTGTTAGAAGTATTGCTGCTATAGCGATCGCTCCCAAATGACGTATCCAGGAACTAGAACTATTTACCTGTAAACCACAACGAGCTAGTAAATAACAAACAAATCCCATGTAAAACCAGGATAAGGGAATTGTAAACGGTACGAGACCTGCAACTTTGTATCCTAATCCTCCAAGATAAGCATAATCCCCAAAAGGAAACCCTGTGCTAGTTCCTAATAGTTCGCTACTCAAAGATAGAAATACAGAAGGTAGCAGAAAAGCCAAAGTTGTACCTATTCCTAAATTCCTTATGCCATATAGAGCAACTGCTAATGCCCCAAAGATAATGTAAGCTGCTCCTCCACCTGCCATGCTCCATTGGAAGGCAGTTTGTCCTATAGGAGGCAAGCTGACAATAATTTCGGGACTCGGTATAACTATTAAAAGACCTGCTAGGCCAAAAACCATTGATAAGATATGTGCAAGTAATAGATAGCGTTCAGCGATCGTAAGTTTCTTCATAGAAGTCCTATTTTTGAGGTCAAAAGTCACTAATTTTCTACTTTTATGTTCTTGAGAAAATAGTTCAAATCTACTCTGTGCATCAGTAGTAGAGATTTGGAACTATTTTTTCCTAGTGGGACTAATTTTTTCTTGAAACCGTTAAACTAAGCCAGATAAGTTACCCTACCCGACTCGTCTTCAGAACCGGACGTGAGACTTTCACCTCATCCATGGCTCCTCTCTTAAACGTCCTTTTTCATAGGTACATCCTGCTTCAGAGTTAACATATCGTCAACCCATAAATAACCATCAGGTAAATCCTGTAACTTTGGCTTTGGATATGTTTTTTTTGTCTAAAGCAGTTTTACTGTCGTGGCAATGTCTGTGCAACAATTGTTTATTTTTATATGTGTTGTCACCACCAAATGACCTTGGTTTTATATGGTCTATTTCCATAAGGTCAGTCGGACTAAAAGTTAGTCCACAAAATGCGCACTTATTCTTTTGTCGCTTTAAAAGCGTTGTGACTTCTTTCCTTACGCCTGGATATTTGCCGATTCTGTTACTCCAATAAGTCCACTCGCCGTCATAAGGGGATTTATTACCTTTCACTTTGACGTGTCTTACAATAGGAACATCAACGTGTCGGTTGAGTATGTATTCACCATCATTTAGAACCCAGTTTCTAGTGTTACTAATTTTTGGGAAATACTTTTTCTTAACCCATTTGGCCGACTTATTTGGATGCCTTCTACTTGCCCATCTCCATACTCTTGTCCATAAGAGGTTGTCTATCTCGCTAAATACCTCTTTACTGACTGCGGTTGAGAAGTAGTTAGACCATCCCCTTATTACCGGGTTTAATTTGGCTATTAATGCCCTGGTAGGAGTCGTTTTGTGTGTGTCAAATATCCCTGCCAGTTTCCGATAATGAGCTTTAATACTCTTGGAGGATGGTTTGATTAGCGTTTTAAATCCTTGTTTGGTTGACTTAACCTTCCATTGCCTAACTGTGAAACCTAGAAAGTCAAATCCAGGTTTATTTCCCTCATATTCTTCTAGGGTGTGGGCAATTTTGGTTTTTTCTGGTTTTAGTTCTAATCCTATCTGGTTTAACCATTCTTGTATTACGGTTTTTGCTTTTAACACTACTTTGATGTCTTCATGTAGGATTACAAAGTCATCAGCATAGCGTATTAGGGAAAGACTCCATACTTTATTTTGCCAACCTTTTTGACCCCCTTTTTCATTTTTAAGGTCTATAGTTTTGGCAAATTCCATTAGCCTTTCTTCCATACCGTGTAAGGCGATGTTTGCTAGTAGGGGTGATATAACCCCTCCCTGTGGTGTTCCTTCCACAGTGTTTGAGAATTGTTTATTGTCAAATACTCCGGCTCTTAACCATTGTTTGATTAGTTGCCTGTAGGGCGTCTGACCTACTTTTCTCAACAGTGCATCATGGTTAATTCGGTCAAAACATTTTGATATATCAGCATCAAGTACATATTTAGGTTTTTTATTAATGCTGAGATATATCGCTTCAATAGCATCATGCGTTGACCGTCCTGGTCTAAAACCATAGCTATTAGGTTCAAAACGTGCCTCCCATTCTGGTTCCATACCCAGCTTAACCAGAGCTTGTAATGCACGGTCGTACATTGTGGGGATTCCAAGAGGTCTCTTTTCATCCCGTCCTGGTTTTGGTATCCAGACTCTACGGGTAGAGCTTGCTTTAAGGTATCGCGTGTTTAATAACTCAACCAAGTTTAGTCTCTGCATTGGTGGTAGATTCTTAATACCATCTATACCAGCAGTTTTCTTCCCCTGGTTATCCTGAGTCACACGCCTAACAGCTAGCAACCTAGCGTAATAACTTTTGGTCAGAAGTCTTTGGTATTTACGCATCTTGCGGATTTCGCCACGGCTGGATGCTCTGTAAATTAATTTTTGCAACTTAAATACATTCTTCTCAACCCGTCTCCAGTTGATATCTCTCCATTTGAGATTTGGATTAATACTTACTGGATTTGGTATATCGTCTGTATCCCATGCCACGCTTAAAAATCGTTTAGGGTTTCCTAACCGTCTTTTTAGTGTTTTAGCTTTATTCATTGCTTGCTCATTACCTTACATTACGTCTAACAGTGGGTACGTCAGCAATGAATAATGAATAATGAACAATGAATAATTATTAGAGTTTAGGGAAAACTAA
>NZ_JAAHHT010000194.1 GCF_010672085.1 Okeania sp. SIO3I5 | reverse complement strand
AAAAAACTTTAAATCAACCCAGAGAAACCTCTTTAAAAAAACTCTACCTAATGAACAAAATTTAATTATGATTCCTACTGGTGGTTCATCTGGAAAAATTAAATTTGCTGTTCATACATGGGAAAATTTAATGTCATCCGTGAGAGGTTTCCAAGAATATTTTCAAGTACAAGAAATTAATTCATTTTGTGTTTTACCCCTATATCATGTCAGTGGTTTAATGCAGTTTATGCGCTCCTTTACTACTGGAGGAAATTTAATAATTTTGCCATCCTATAAAGATATTTTTGATAAAAAGGAATGGAATATTAACCCCAATGAATTTTTCATTTCTCTGGTACCAACCCAGTTACAAAAATTGCTACAAAATGCAGAAATAGCTAACTGGTTATCAAATTTTCAGACAGTGCTTTTAGGTGGTGCCCCTGCTTGGGAAGAATTATTTGATGCAGCAAGAAAATATCAGATTAAATTAGCTCCAACTTATGGAATGACAGAAACTGCTTCTCAAGTTGCGACTCTTAAACCAGAAGATTTTTTGGCAGGAAATAATAGTAATGGTCAAGTATTACCTCACGCTAAAATTATCGTTCAAAGTGAAAGTGGAGAGATATTAGGTCAGAATCAAATTGGAAATATTATTATCAAAGCTAGTTCTTTGGCGTTAGGATATTACCCCAATATACTTAATAATTATGAAAGTTTAGCAACGGATGATTTAGGATTTTTTGATCCTCAAGGTTACTTAAAAATAGTAGGTCGTAGCAGTCAAAAAATTATTACTGGTGGGGAAAATGTTTTTCCAAAAGAAGTGGAAGCTGCTATTTTAGCAACTGGGTTAGTAAGTGATGTTTGTGTAATTGGTTTAGCAGATAAATATTGGGGTGAGATTGTCACTGCCATTTATGTTGGTAATACTTTTCAAGTTTCTAGGGAAAATTTGTTAGCTGCTATTGATGGAAAATTGAGCAAATTTAAACAACCTAAATATTGGGTGAGAGTGGAAAGTTTACCTCGGAATTCTCAAGGGAAAGTCAATCAGAAATTGTTAAAGGAAATTGCGATTCAAAGATTAGGGTAAGCATTCAGCGGTCAGCTATCAGCTATTTCTTTATAATTCCCATTTCTCCTAACAACTCCCTACTCCCTACAACGAGCAAAAAGACTTTTTCAGCAAACCCTATTTATAGCAAACTAGCAAATATCCAGGATGTTCTTGGTCTCGATAAATAAACTCACATTTCCCAAAACCAGCATTTTTTGCTTGATTTATAATTGTATTTTCTGTTTCAGGAAAATCGGAAGTTTCCATGTGTGTAATTACCACATCTATTTCATCTTTAGTCAAGCTAAACCAATTTTTACTGATATTTTGCCAATATTTTTCTAAAAAGCGATTGCGAGTTTCTCCTTGCTCTCTAAAAATATCAATTAAAATAAAACAGGAATTAGGATGCAGTATTTGCCAAATATCATTAATTAAATTTTTCTTCTCTAATGTATTTAAGTGATGAATAGTATAAGACGAAAAAACAATGTCAATTTTTAAATTTTTAGTAGAGACTAATTCTTTAACTACATCCCTGATATTACCTGTAATTAATTTTTTTTCACCAGGAATATAGCCAATATTTTCTTGAGCAATTTCTAATGCTTGTGGTGATAAATCGACACCAGTGTAACTATAGATTTTACTATCAATCAGACAAGGTGTTATAGTTGATAAATCCCCACAACCGAGGTCTAAAAAAGAAAATAATTTAGCTGGAGAATTGAGAATAAATTGATGTAAGACATCATACATTTCTTTATGTCTAATGTGATTATGTTTGATAATTTTCTGATATATCTGCCAGTTTTTAGCAAATATTTCCGCACTAGAGGGTAGAGTCTGATTTCCAATTTTGGCAATATCTTTAGACATAATTATGTAAATTTTATCAAAAGGTTTATATAAGTATTCAGCGGTCAGCTATCAGGAGTCAGATGTGAGAGATTGATTGATATTATAGCTTGATTTATAAGAGAATTAAATATTGTTTCTCATACAGCAGATTCCAAGTATATGAAGTACAAATATTAACAATTAAATGTTTCTAGGTTGGCATCTTTGGAATCCGTTATTATATCATGTTCGGATCATCAATTATAAATAAAATTTTAGCTCTAACATTAGGGAAAAGATATTACACTTCTACTTTTCTCCTGACTCCTTTTTCCAGCAATTCTGACTCCTGACTCCTGACTCCTTGGTAATTATTTATAAGTATTTAACCAAACATGATATTAATCATTCCTGATTGCTATAGTGTTTTCAAATGAGATATAAATCTAGATTGAAGTTTTTTCTAATAATAAAAGTGCTGTCTTGACTACCATCTATCCTGATGTTTACTACTATTTAATGCTATTTTTCATTCTTTACTATTCCCTCCATACCTATTCCCTATTACCTTTTTAACAGGACTCGGTTTCCATATCCCATTCAGAAACGCTATATAGCTTTCCTCAAGTATAGAGCTTTATTCAGTTTGCGACAGAATTATGTAAAAAAAGAGGAATAGAGGTAAAAGTTTCAGACTTTTTATCTACAGCTTCATTCATTGAAATTGTCTGAAGAAAAATAGAAAAAATAGTAGTAACCAAAAATAGGACTACAGCTAAAAATATAATTAGGGTTTGCGCTCAAAAGTCTTGTGGTAAGGGTAGCCGTCAGGAGTTAGGAGTTAGGGGAATTTAGAGAAGGTACGAGTAAGAATTGTTCGTCAATTTTTCTGTCTTTATATGCCCAAAATACGCTCATTTTTGAACCTAAAAGACCTAAAAGCTTGAATTTTTTTAAATACCTAAAAAGCCTGAAACTTTTACCTAAAAAGGATTTAATATTTAATCAGCAAACCCTAATTATTCCAAAAGTCAGATTTTCAAATTATACGACAAAAGCAACTATAGCTAAGAAAGAATTGGTTAGGACATGGACTGACGATAAATCTTAGAGTAGGAAATGTTTTTTCCAATGTTCCCTGTTCCCTGTTTCCTGCTATATTAAAGAAAAATATTGTAAATGCTATCGTGAACAAATTTTTTTAATCAAAAAAATGTTCAAATATATCCATAATTTGATTTTCCTTTGATTTTCCTTTAACTTGAAAAGTTCTGTCTATTTCTAGCATCTAAAAATTTTAATTGTTGATAAAGCATTCCAATTTTTGGTAACTTCACACCAGCTTCACTCGCTATTCGTAAAGGATTGCCAATAATCCCTTCTATTTCTAAAGGTCGTCGTCGTTCATAATCAATTTTCATGCTAGTTAAATAAGGTCGTAATTTGTTAGTATGGTCTAACATTTTTTGAATATAACTATCTGGAATTTGACACTGACAACTTTTTGCACCCTCTAAAACTTCTTGCATTATTTCTGTTACTAAATTTCTCGTATTAGCATCTCCCATAATTTCATCGGTTCGAGCATCTAAAATTACTGACAAGCTGTTATAAGGAATATTCCAAACTAATTTTTTCCATCTTTCTAGTAGTAAATATTCAGTGAGATTCACCGGAACTCCAGCACTTTCAAAATCCTGATAAATCTCGCGCATTTTATTAGTAATTTCAGCAAATTGATAATTTCTGGCATATCTTCCGATTCTAATTAAACCATAATCTATATGATGAATATAACCAAAAATCACTTTATTAGAAGCAAGATTACATACTCCTCCAATTACTCTATCATCGCCAACAATCTTAGCAATTTCTGGTTCTGCACTTAACCCATTTTGTATTAGACTTATTAACTTCCAAAGGTAAAGCTTCAATAATTGATAATTGATAATTGATAATTGATAATTACCTCTCCCTAAAACGGATTGGATTGAATAAAAGGAAAATTGTTTCTCTCTTGGTCGATTGGATATGGCGTTTAGCTAGCGCAAAACGCCATCCCTCCCTACGGGAAGCTCCGCTTTTTCCTGACGGAATGCTCCTATTCCATGTCGCTCCGCGTTAACGTAGTTATGCGTAGCAAAACGACCGCTTGTTTCTCCACGGCGAGTGAGAGGCTTTAAACCTTAATTATTCGGTCAAATGAAGTATGAAATTAACTTATTTTGGCGATCGCTACATCTTTAAATATAAGCAGCCAAAATTAGACAGCAAAAAATAGAACAGAAAATAGACACTGCTCAAAAATCCTCTTTATCAAACTAACTATTTGTATAAATTATTTAATTTCTTCTCTTATTATCCTTACTGTTTAGATTTTCCCTTTTTGGATTTTGATTTTTTCTTTTGAAATCTCGCTCTTTGCTCAACAACTTCTGGAGGCGGACCATAATCTCCATTGGAAAAATAGACCCGCTCTACAATATGTTGTGGTTCAACTTCTATCCACAGACGGGCCCCCCCAGCTTGACTTCTATTTGGTTGATGAGGCTGATAAACTATTTGGCAAGGTCCATTAATTTTCAGAGAGTGGCAATAATCCTTTTTATTTCCTACTTTTACAGCGACTACCGGATGAGAAGTTTTATTGTCTCGGTTATAATCAATAGTCTTGCGCAGAACATGAATAATAGTTTTGGCTTGTCGTTGAAATTTATTCCAAGTACCTTCCGGACCGCGACTTCCTGGTATGATTTCTGGCATCCCCCGATCATTAACGGGCATCATCCAACGTCGCCCAACTTTTCTAGCACCGATAACTCGCTTTTGATTTAGTAGAAATCGTAATCTACCTGTAGAAATATTGAGTAGAAATGCTGCTTCTGTTGTACTTACATATAAAACTGTCATAACTATAACGTTGGAGTTTTTATTATTAATATAATTTTAATACATTTTTCTACTGTAACACGACAAATCATTAAACAAGACTCGACAAGTATTAAGAAATATTGAAAATTAACTTATGATTTGTTACGATATATTTCATTCTATCAAAATATTTTTTGGCATAGGTTATACCATTTTCCGGAAGTAAAAAGTAATCCTAAATCAAATAACTTAGGTAATAAGAGAGTTATAACTGAAAAATTCTCAATCTAAGAATGAGTAGAACTATGAATAATGGCGTTTCTCAAGTTACTGAAGTACGGTTGTTTTTCCTATTCGCACATAACCATAACTCCTGCTCCTTACTGCCTAAAAATCACGATTTTTGTACCTCAAAAGTATGGGAATTGCTATAACTTTGGTCAAAAAAATTAAAAGTAAAATTCAAAAAATGCTAAAGCATAATTCATCAAATTCAGCAATTCAAGACAAACCTAAATCTCCAGAAAATCTACAAGAAAATACTACAATAGAATTCCATGAAGAGCAGACAAACACTACTCCTAAATTGTCTCAGTCTGACAAAAAGAATTTTTCCGTACTTTGGGCAACAGTAATTATCACCACTCTCGGAGTCGGATTTATCGGAGGACAATGGTGGCAATCTCATAGCAATGAAACACCAAGTCAGCCATCAACAACAGCTCCAGGTAGACGACGAAGTATCTTGGTTAAAACAATACCAATACAAATTACTTCCCTCCAAGAAACCTCAGAATTTGTGGGAACCATGGAAGCAAAACGCTCTGTCAGAATCAGACCAGAAATAGATGGTAGGGTAGTAGAAATCTCAGTACAGGAAGGAACTTTTGTCTCTGAGGGGCAGGCGATCGCTAAACTAAAAAGTGATAATGTGGAAGCTAATTTAAGGAGAGCAAAAGCTAACCTTCAGCAAAGTGAAGCACGTTTAGCACAACTCAGAACAGGAGCCAGACCAGAACAAATTGCAGCAGCGAGGGCGCGTCTCCAACAATCTCAGGCTACCTTGACTGAACTGAAAAGAGGCACGCGGCTAGAACAAATTGCAGCAGCGAGGGCGCGTCTTCAGCAATCTCAGGCTACCTTGGCTGAATTGGAGGCGGGTACTCGCGATGAGGAGATTGCTCAGGCAAAAGCAGAATTACAAGAGGCAGAAGTACGACTAGAAGATGCCAGATCCGGTAGTCTTTTAGAAGAAATTGCCCAAGCTAAGGCGCAAATACAAGTACAACAAGCAGAATTAGAATTAGCTACCGAACAAGTCACGCGAAACCAAAAGTTAAGAGCAGAAGGAGCGATCGCTGAGTTAACTTTTCAGGAAATTTTTCAAGAGGAGAGAGCGGCTCGGGCAAGGGTAGAGGAAGCAAAAAGACGAGTGACGCAGTTGGAAAGAAATCGAGAGTCTACGATTCAAACTTTAGAAGCAGCGTTAGAACAACAACGGCAGATTTTGAGAAGGCTAGAAAATGGTACTCGCCCGGAAGAAATTGCTAGGGCAGAGGCAGAGGTAGCGGAGTCTCGTAGTAATTTAGAGGAATTGCAAAATGGTACTCGCCCGGAAGAAATTGCCAGGGCAGATGCGGAGGTGGCGGAAGCTCGTAGTAATTTGGAGGAGTTGCAAAATGGTACTCGTCCTGAAGAAATTGCCAGAGCAGAGGCAGAGGTAGCAGCAGCATTAGCAGAGGTCGAGAGTTGGCAAGCTGAGTTTGAGGATACGGTAGTTGTAGCTCCTTTTGCAGGTGTAATTGGAGATATGATTGTCAAGATAGGAGATTTTGTTGATAGTGGTGACACTATGACTACTGTGACGGCAAATCGGGTATTAGATATCAATTTACCAATTCCGTTGGAGCGACGCGGAGATTTACGATTGGGTTTACCTGTGGAGATTAGGAGTCCGGAAGGTAAGGTTTTGGGAATTGGGAGGGTTAGTTTTATTTCTCCTACTGTTAGTGATTCTCAAACTGTTTTGGTTAAGGTAGATGTGGATAATAGGGCGGGAAATTTAAAGGATGGTCAGTTTGTGGAAGTTAATATGATTTGGGAAGAGCGTCAAGCTGTGGTAGTGCCTATGACGGCAGTGGGTTTTGAAGGAGAGACACGGTTTGTGTATTTGTTGGAGGGAGAGGGTGAACAGCAAAAGGCAAGGCGTCAGATAATTGAGTTGGGTTTGGTTCGGGGTGATATGGCTGAGGTGGTGTCTGGTTTGGAGTCTGGGGAGAATTTGATTGTTTCGGGTATACAAAGGTTGAATGATGGAGCGGCTGTGAAGGTTTTGAGTTCGGGGAAAAGAGGGAATAGGGAATAGGGAATAGGGAATAGGGAATAGGGAATAGGCGATCGCTCTGAAAATGTGATTTGTTTGGGAAGGAGCGATAATGCTCCGCACCGCTTGCGCGATCGCTCTTGTTTAAGAATTGGAAGATGAGGGAGCGAAGCATTCGGAGAAAAAGATATAGCCTCCAAATGCTTCACATTTTTTATATCAGGATGTAGCTTCCTGCTTTTTCTTGGCTAAAGCTTCTTTGATTTTTTTCTCTGCCTCCTCTTTTTCTTCTGGAGTTAAAGGTCTTAATTCTTGAGTAACGTTAACTCGTGCTTTTTTAATGGAGTTAATAGAATCAAGTAGTTGGCTTAGTGCGACTTCTTCTTTTCCTTGACGTGCTGCTCTCATAGCTGCATCTATAACAGCATTTTTTATATCTCTCCCACAAACATCTTCAACCTGAGCTAGTTTTTCTAGGGAGACATCTGGTGTAGGTAGTTCTTCGACAAGGTGTCTTTTCCAAATTTCAAGGCGACAAGTTTCGTCTGGCATGGGGAAATTTATGTTTCTCACCCGCGTCTCAAATGCTTTGTCATAATTTTCTACAAGATTTGTGGAAAACATGACTACTCCGCGAAATCTCTCTAAGCAAATAAGTAATTGACTCCGCATAGAGTTAATAGCTTGCTCCGATCCTTGGGTGACATTGGTGAGTCGTTTGGAAAGTAAGGAGTCAGCTTCATCTATAAATAAGAGAGCATTTTGTTGTTCTGCTGCCAGAAAAATTGCCTCGACGTTTTTGGGTCCTTCACCGTGGTACATACTCTCAATTTGAGCATAGCTAGCAACTAAAATCGGACGATTGATTTTAGAGGCTATGGCGTGTGCTGCGAGAGTTTTTCCCGTTCCTGGTTTACCATGAAAGTTTAGTGCTGTACGAGGAAAAGGTTCAATTTTACGCAAACCCCACTTGTCAAAAACTTTAGCCTCTAACTCAATTAAGTCAACAGCTAACAGGAGGTCTTCTGTGACTTTTTCAGGGATGACTAACTGCTCGAAAGTAAATAGGGGTTCTTGAGCTTCGTACCTTTTAGCGCGTTCTTCTGGTGATAAGTCGCGATCTGATTTTTTATCGGTAGAATTTTGTCCGTTTTGCGAATTGTTTTTTTCAAATGTACTTGATGAAGAATCAAGTGGAGTTCCAATAATTACCTGAATATTCTCAATACCAGTTTCATCAAGTAGTTTGTTAACTGCGGTTAAAAGTCTAGAGCGATAAACAGCAGCTAAAGGTTCAGGTACAGTATCAGGAATTCCCTGAATAAGTAGCTTTTGAGATGTGTTCATTTCCCATAAAATCTAACAAAGGTTTCCAATTCTACTCCCAAATCACTGTTCTATCATCATCGTGAAGTTTCCGTACTTCTGATTGGAGACTATCATATTGAATTGTACGACCTTCTACAAGAGAACCAGTGTTTTTCTTGAAAATACCCTGAACAATAACTGTTTTCCCAGATTTTAGGTTTGTTTGGTAACTAGCAGCAACGTGTTCCGGTTTAGTCGCAATATAGGTACGCGCCTGAAACCAGTTTACAAGAGCATTAACAGTAAGGTAACTGATATATATAAGAGCGCCAACAGCTGTAATTGCGGCAGGAGTACCTACGGCAGTTGCAGTTGCAGCACTAGCTCCATGAATACCTAAGTGAGTTAAAATCCATTTGCCGATCAACAAAGTTGTAATTGGTTCTACCATCTTCTCTTACTCCACAATAATAAGGTCTTGGTTGTCAAAAGTATCCTGTAGTTCTTCATCCAATTCTTTTGCCACTAGATAGCGACCATAAGGTTTTCCATCTGGACGATGAATAATCTGATCGTTGTTGTCTAAAAACATCTGCACCAAGAGTTGACCTTGGGGATGAGACTGCCGTAGAATTCCTCCTTTTTGGACTCTTGGGTCTGATGGCCTACTTGTAACAAAATACTGAATGGCATCTTCATAGGTCATAACTGGTATGACTTCTGCCATCTTTAGGAAGTCTTGTAACCATTCACTGAATTGAGAGACAACCTCCTGATGAAACTGAGCTACACCAGATTTTTGAGATTTAAGTTCTACAACAATCAAGTCTCGATTGCCGAAATTTTTGCTCAGTTTTTTATCTGGCTTTTCTCCTAATAATTGACGACCATAAGGAGTTCCATCAGGACGACAAATAAACCTATTATTTTCATCCAAAAACATAAGTCCTAAAAGTTGTCCTCTAGGACGCTTTTGACAAATAATTGCTCCCTTTGTAACTGTATAATTCGGTGGGCGATCGCTGTCGAAATACTTGATAATCTGATCATACTTGAGTTGTGGCCGAAGTTCTGGTATTACCTGAATTCGTGGCATCCATTCCTTAAACTGAGCTAATATTCGTTTTTCTTCTTGGGGAGTTATTTGTTTACTCCCCTCAGAAGAGTCTTTAGAAAACCAGTTCAAAATCATTGCATAATTCCTATGTCTAATGGTTTGAATAAACTACAAATCCTATATTTAGGATTCCGGTATTTTCAATTTCTAAATATTTGATTTCTACATCTTCTATTAAGTCACATATATCTCTATTTTGCCAACTTTAAAAAATGTGATTTAGTAGCAAATAGTAAATTTTTTTTGCAGTTATTTAGTGTGAAACTGTGGGGTTTAGTTGCTTTAGTGGGAAAAAGTGTGATACAGTCAGATAAAATATAACAAAACTATAATTCTATCTGTGGATATGGATGTTCAGACGTTAGTTGAATTAACGGATAATTTGTTATTCACGAAAACTGGAAAACATTTGGATTCTCTGCAAAGAGTAATTTTGCAAAGCACTATGGAAGGTAAAAAATACCCGGAAATAGCAGATAATACCAATCGCAAGTACAATCATGTTAAACAAGTTGGTAGTGAATTATGGCAACTTTTAGAGGATGTTTTAAAAGAGGAAGATGTTAAACAATCTAATATCCGCTCCATATTAGAAAAATTCTACTTTTCACATATTTCAAATACAGGTAATGACTGGGTAAATGTTAATGGTAATCATATAAATATCTGTCAAGGAAACAGATATTTTCCCTCCCCTAAAAACAAATCTTCTCCCACTCCCACTAATCAAAACTCAAACAACACTAATCCAGAAAATTATTATGATTTATCTGAAGCTCCCGACTTATATTCGTTGTGCGATCGCCACACCGAAATAACCACCCTGAAACAATGGATAGAAAACCACACCCGCATCATCACCATATTAGGATTAACTGGCATCGGCAAAAGTACCCTGACTGTAGAATTAATTCAACAAATAAAAGATAAATTTGATTATATAATCTGGCGCAATATTGATAACTACCCCTCCTGTGAATCTCTACAAACAAACATTATTCAATTCTTATCTCAAACAGATTTTCCCTCCCAAAAATCAGAAAAAATTTCCAATTCTCAAACCATCAACAATCAATTAATAGATTACCTCCGAAAATATCCTTGTTTACTGATTTTTGATAATTTACAAGAAATTTTTGCCAGTGGAAAATTAGCTGGTACTTATCTGCAACAACATGAAAATTATGGTAAATTTTTTCAACAAATAGCCACATCATCCCACCAAAGTTGTTTGTTACTCCTGAGTCAAGAACAACCAAAAATAATATCAAGTAATAATCATTTTCAGACCTTAAAACTTGATAGTTTAGGAAAGTCAGCAGCAGCAATTTTAGAAAGTAAAAACTTAACAGATGAAGATAAATGGTTAGACTTAATTAATCTCTATGACGGAAATCCTTTATGGTTAAATATTATTGCCGATGCAGTCGAAGATTTATGTGATGGAAACGTCGCTCAATTTTTATCTTGTAAAAATCTATATTTAGGAGATTTAGAACCGATATTAGAGAGAATTTTTCAGCGTTTGTCCGAGCTAGAAAAACAAGTAATATTATGGATAGCAACTCAAGAAACAGCAGTAGATATTTCCAATACTCCCCCAGACTTTCCACTCTCCCACTCAGATTTATGGAAAGCAATACAATCATTAAAAAGACGTTTTTTAGTAACAAAAAAAGATAATTTATTCGCTATTTTAACTGCACTGAAGCAGTATATTATATCGCATTATTTACATTAACTCACTCGAATTATGCAGGATACTAGGCTGATTAAGAAACCGGATTTATGGGAGACAGATGTTACCGAAAAATTTTGGTTTAAAGCCTCCCCTTGGATAGGGGATAATAAATAAAAATTTTCATGATTAGTCAATATTCTTCTTTTCAAGGAGAGGTAATTATTAATTATTAATTATTCATTATTCATTATTAATTATTAATTGTTGAATATAGTTAGGCATTTTGGTAGTCCTGCTGAGGAATGGCGAAGATACATAAGTTTTGTAATTTCTTCCCACACGGACCACACGGACCAAACTTCCCACACGAACCAACTTCCCACACCTCCCACACCTCCCACACCTCCCACACCTCCCACACCTCCCACACTCTCTCTACCATTCCTCAGCACCACCACCGGCATTTTATATAAACCTGGTTTCTATTTAAGGCTTGCTAATTAGGGCTTGCTGATTAAATATGAAAGTATTTACAGAGCAAGCTTTTAGTCTTTTTAAGTATTGAAAAAGTGGGAGATTTTGAGTTGAAAAGCCTCAAAATGTTATACCATTTCGACCTGATGTTGCGCTTAATATAAAAATGAGAATAGTCAGTGTAATAAGGTCTGAGCAACAATTATTAAGCGCATTGTTACACAGAAATGGTATTAGTATTTTAGACGCATAGTTGGACAGAGAAATTGAGGAACAATTCTAACTCCTAACTCCTCTAAATTCCCATTTCTACTGACTCCGTACGGACGCCCTTATGCAACGTCCCTACTACTACAAAGAGCAAAAATACTTTTTCAGCAAACCCTAATTAAATCTCAAAGCATTGACAGATAAAGGCAAAAGCATTTTTGGGGCGAAAAAAGTACAAATTTTTCAGCTTGAGTGGCTAAAAAGTTAGAACGGGTAGCAGACTAGAACAGAAAGATACACCTACAATTATTCTTCCACCTCCGACACTCCCCACACCTCCGACACTTCCCACACTTCCCACACTCCCCACACTTCCCACACTCCCCACACCTCCGACACTCCCCACACTTCCCACACTTCCCACACTTCCCACACTCCCTACTTCCTACCCTAATTAGAAAACCGAGCTTCTTACGAAACTCGGTTCTGAGCTGATATTAGATGGGGAGCGATCGCCCCTACCTACAAATTTAATAACCTTTTTCCATGAATAACAGCAGCAACCATTACCACATCACCCTTAACCTTATAAAGGACTCGATAACTATAAGCATAATCTTGTCGATAACTATCATCACCAAACTCCTTGACTACTTCTCCCCCTAAAGGATTATTAATCAAATTTCTAGTGACATTAATTATCCTATGAACTACTGCTGCAGCATAGGAAACAGAATCACGAGCTATGTAGGAAGCGATCGCATCCACATCATCTATAGCCTTAGAAGACCAAACTACTTTATAACCCATTTACTCAAAAGCCCTTCAGCTTCTTCTTGTGTAATTTTTCTTTCTTTATCAGCTACTTCTAAACCATGAAGAACTTTTTCAATTACATATAAATGATATTGAACATCTTCAAGGGAGCAATTATCTGGCAATTTGCTTAATAGAGATTCTACTTTTTTCTTAGCGGTACTCATAAAGTTCATATTATTAAGTCACTGTTCCTAGGTGTACATGAGCCACTGGACAGCGACATCTGGTGTTTTGCATTTTCGCGCTTTCCAGACATAAAAAAGCGAAAAACACACCTCTTCCCAGAGGAACCTTAAAGGTAGTAATCATTTTTAGTTGTAATTTTTTTATTTTGAAACCAGTAAGTTTCATATAGTTCCTTTAAATTAGATGCTTTCATGTTCCAGCGCCTTTAGCAAAAAAAATATTTCAGATTATCGCCGACCTTGGCTCTAGATAATAAGATAGGTAATATACCTATTAATAATATAACAATCTGGTTGAACTTTTGAAAAATAATACTATACTTTGAGGTTTAAACTATCAGTATAATTACTTATAGTTATTATAACTTGATGGCCAACTAGCTGTTCTTAACTCAAAAGTTTTATATACTATCAAGAGCTTATCAAACAACAGATGAAATAAATAGACTTAATCTCATAATTTTCAATTTATTAATTACCAAAACATTGGGTTTAAAGCCTCGTCCTTAAGTGGGCTACTTTTTAGTTGTTTTTTTTGAAAATAAATAGATATGTTGTTATTTTTTTGTTATTAGTCGCGGGTGGACAGTCCGAGACAAAAAAAGTTAAGGCTTTTAGTAAAGACAGCTTAAAAAGTTAGTATTTTGGGTAGACAAAAGCAGAAACATTAAGGCACAATTCTGATTCCAACCTCCTCCATAATTCCCCTGATTCCTGATTCCTCACCTCACTCATAAGACTTTTTCGACAAACCTTAAATAATTTTGGCCTTGCTGAATCAAGGTATGAAAATAAAAATTGAACAATCTCAAAGGCTTTGTTATTTAATAGTTTAGCAATTACCAAAAAATACAAATCATACCCACGAATCAGCAACGCCATAATTTCTATACCCAGGAACTTAGTGCCGCTACGCGGAATTCAAAATTCATGCATTATTGGTTAATAAGGCTTTTCGGATGCACGTAACTGCAAATTGTTATTTCTGCCATTGAGCACTAGAAATTTTCATACTTAGCGATCGCCTCTGTCATCGTCCCGCTACGCGGAATTCAAAATTCAAAATTCAAAATTCGCGCATTAATTATTGCTTAGTAAAGCTTAAGGGAAGCTATTTACTGCAAATTGTTATTTCTGCCATCGAGCACTAGAAATTTTCATACTTAGCGATCGCCTCTGTCATCTTCTGAATTACATCTACTACAGAAATACTTCCTAATTCACCAGCACTACGAGTCCGAATACTCAAACTATTAGACTCAACTTCCTTAGCACCTACGACAGCCATTACAGGAATTTTTGCCTTTTCCGCATTCCGAATCAATTTACCCAAACGCTCATTACTTATATCTGCCTCAGCACGAATACCTACTTGACGCATCTGCTGGACAACTTCTTGAGCAAAAGGCAAAAATTCAGAATTAACTGGTAAAAGTTTAACCTGGGTGGGAGCCAACCACACAGGAAAATCTCCAGCATACTCCTCAATTAAAATTCCAATTAACCTTTCCAGAGAACCGAAAGGCGCGCGATGAATCATCACGGGACGTTTCCTTGTTCCATCTTCTGCTACATATTCTAAATCGAATCGTTCGGGCAAATTATAGTCTACCTGTACAGTCCCCAATTGCCATTCTCGCTCCAAGGCATCCTGGAAAATAAAATCCAACTTTGGACCATAAAATGCAGCTTCACCAATTCCCTCAAAATGCTCCATTCCCATTTTTTCCACAGCTCGACGAATAGCACCTTGAGCTTTTTCCCAAGCTTCATCAGAGCCAATATACTTATCTAATTTAGGGTCGCGGAAACTTAATCTCGCCCGAAAATTCTTTAGTTGTAGATTTTTAAATACAAATAGTGTTAAATCTACCACACTCAGAAACTCATCATCAAGTTGTTCGGGTGTCACAAACAAATGAGAATCATCTTGAGTGAAACCCCGGACTCGTGTTAAACCTCCTAATTCCCCAGACTTTTCATAGCGGTAAACAGTGCCAAACTCGGCAAGTCGTATTGGCAACTCTCGATAAGAACGTAATTCATTTTTATAAATTTGGATATGAAAGGGACAGTTCATCGGTTTTACAACAAAACCCTGTTCCAAAGCTTCTGCTTGTTCATCCTCAGCCATCATCGGGAACATATCCTCTTTATATTTTTGCCAATGTCCGGAAGTTTTGAATAAATCTACTCTGGCAATATGGGGAGTATCTACAGGTAAATAACCCCGTTTCATTTGTTCTTGTTGGAGAAAGTCTTTCAGTGAATTCTTTAACATGGTCCCTTTAGGAGTCCAAAGAGGTAATCCCGGTCCAACAAGGTCGGAAAAAATAAATAGTCCTAATTCTTTACCTAGTTTACGATGGTTTCTTTTGAGAGCTTCTTCTTTACGTCTTTTATATTCAGTTAGTTGTTCTGGAGTTTCCCAAGCAGTGCCATAGATACGTTGCAATTGGGCTTTGGTTTCATCTCCGCGCCAGTAAGCACCAGCAACAGTTTCTAGATCAATTGCTTTGGGATTAATTTGCTTTGTACTTTCAATATGAGGACCTGCACATAAATCCCACCACTCTTCTCCAAGATGATAAATGGTTATTGGGTCTTCTAAATCTTCGAGAATTTCTAATTTGTAAGGTTCTTTAATTGCTTCTATTCGACTTTTAGCTTCTTCCCGACTGACTTCTTCTCTAATTACAGGTAAATCGCGCTTAATTATTTTGACCATCTCTTTTTTGATGGCTTTTAAATCTGCTTCTGTAAATGCTTCTGGGGTATCAAAGTCGTAGTAAAAGCCATTTTCAATCCAGGGGCCAATTGTTACCTGGGCTTTGGGAAATAACTTTTGTACGGCCATTGCCATGACATGGGATGTGGTGTGACGAATTTTTTTGAGAGTTTCTGACTCGCTAGTGCGGGGTAAATGGATTTTTTCTGGTTGTTCAGGGGAAGGGTTAGGTTCTGAGCTGGACATTGGCTGTTTATTCTAATGGTGTTACTGTTATCTATTTTTACAGAGATGGATCTAGATTAAATTTTAGTTAGATTATTATAATTTAGGTGCTTAAGCTTCAAAACGCTACATATATAAGACGTTATAGTTTTTGGTTAGTATATACAGTGTTTTTATCTAAATTCCAATTTTCTGGGTATAGAGTAAGACAGATTTTTGGTTATACCAATTTTATGAAATATTACTAAAGTATTTTACTAGACAGTGCGAAGTTCTTGGAATAACTATTGCTAGCTAGGGCTTTCAGCAATCTCAAGGTTGGAAGTTATCTATTGAGAACTGTAGGTGCTGTCAGCATTTGCCAGTAATACTTTCAGCCTTTAAAGTAAATCATTTTTTAGGAGAACTTTTTACTCTCGAGTATTTTAAGATGATGGCGAAAATTTAGAGATTAATACTGTAACGACCTTTTTTGAATTTTGTTAGGCGATTAAAATTTAGGGAACAGGGAACAGGTAAGAGAGATTCGTCGCAAACATTTATCACGCCAGGTATAACTTGCCAACTTTAAAACCGCAGCTAGAGCATTTACTTGTACTTGGCTCATCTATCAATAACTCTAAAATCACGACCTTATTTTTCTGCTTTTCCCTCTAAAAATGTTTGTATGAGTTCTCCAAATTGTCATAGTTATAAAACTATTTACCTCGCCAATTCGACGGTTACCCTATGGTTATCGTTAATAATTTCAGTAGATAATTTATACAGAAAATCTGTTCTGGTATCTTTGAATTTGGCATGAAATTCAGCTATTCCAAATCATAATTTTTCATATCGTTTAGACCTTCTGGTTTTCTTTGATAATGATTTACTTAGCTTTAGATATTTGACATTACTAAATGCTATTTGCCGAATATTTCCGTAGTGAAAACCTTGATTAGACATTATTTTTGAATTTCCCACAATTCTATAGAAACTAAACTTACAATTTCAATCCTATATCAGTTTTAAAATCTGCAATATTCTCTTGAATTTAGACTGAAATATATTCAATCCAATCTCAGCTTTTTGATGATTTTCAAATTCTGCGAATAGTAGAATATTCACAGCAATTTTTATGGAAGGAAGTTCATTAATTGATAATGGATAATTGATAATTACCTCTCCTTAAAAGGAAGAGGATTAACTAAAAGGAAAAAATTGATTTCTCTTGGTTGATTGGATATGGCGAGGAAACCTCGCCATCCCTCAACTGCTTTTTTTCCTTAAAAGAGGAGGCTTTTAACCTGAATTATTTAATTAATAATTATTAATTCTTAATTGTTTGGTCAACTTAATATTAATCTCTTTTACTTTTCCCCTATCCCCTAAAATTCTCAAAATTTTTACCTCCAAAAATACAAAACTTATGTAATTAATTAGATGCTTGTCTGGCAGTTTCTAACCAATTATCATATTTTTCTTGATTATTTTTAACCCACTCTTGAGCATGACGCAAAATATCTTCTTTTTGGTCTTCACCATTTTTAATCCGTAAACTTTCCGCATTCATATCTGCTACTGGAATTTCTACTAACTCAAACCACTTTTTAGCAACTGGATTAGTTTCTAGGAATTTTTTGTTAGCAACTATACGCTGTTGAAGTATGGGAAAACCAAGATTTTTTCCATCTACTGATGTATCTTTTTCAGTCAAATTTCCCATAGATTCTGGTAAAGAGGTAAAAGGTACTTCTAGGAAAATTACATCTTCTCCTGGTTTTAAAACTGTAGATATCCAGTGAGGATCATAGGCATAATAAAAAATAGGTTCTCCTTGCTTATAGCGAGTAATCACATCTAATAAAATAACTGAATATTGACCTTGATTATGCTCTACTGTATCTTCTAATTGATAAGCTTTAAGGTGATGGTTAATGGCTAACTCACAAGAAGAACCAGCACCACAACCAATTAAATTTGCTTTACCATCTTTATCTGAATCAAAAAGTTTAGCAATTTTTGGGTCTTTTAATTGTTCAATATTAGTAATGTTATATTTATCGGCTGTTTTTTTGTCAATTTCATATCTTTGTATGCCATTAGGAGTCAAAATTCCCACTGCCTCTAATTTTTCTTTGCCTCCCGCATTTTCAAAAAATGGATTATGTTGTGGTTGGTAGTAAACTACACTATAGTCTAAGTCTCCATTGGCTACGGAAATATAAAGTGGTGGGTAATTAATGTTTTTCGGTTTTTCAACCTTGTAGCCTAATTTTTCTAGACCTATATTAACAACATAGGTTTGAAATGATTCTCCTATCCAGCCACTATTAGCACCGCGAATAGTTACTATTTCAGAAGTTGGAACTTTTTGACAAGAAGTGAAAATTACGACTACTCCATCTCTTCCCG
>NZ_JAAHHT010000193.1 GCF_010672085.1 Okeania sp. SIO3I5 | reverse complement strand
TCTGCTAGTACGTTTGATGAATTGTATGAATATGAGGAGTAAATTATGACAACAACAGAAAGTTTTCTAGAATCAACTCAGGATGATGCTTTTAAGGGATTAACTGCTCAAGAGGTAAAACTAAAACTCGGAGCCGTCAAAATCAAAAATGATATCTCCATAGATTCTGCTTCTCTGGAGTATTTAGCATCCCAAGTGTGTGAAGAGTTGCGACAATTTCTAACAGAGGAATGGTTGGAACTGGATATTTATAAAAGTCTGTTACCACATATTCATCAATACCGCGACGATTTTACCGATGCCGAACTGGCAGTGGAACTTCAAAAGGCAGCTAGGTTTAGCATGATAGCTGTTGAGCAATTCCGTGAAGCCAAAGTATCATTAAAGTCGGCATTTCCAGTACGAGAGGAAACACCAGGAGAAGATGAATAATTTCAGACAAGGATTTTGTGAGTTGATACAAATTTTCAAGTATTGGAAAGATTTAATCAGTTTCTCCCCAGAGAACAAAAATCCTTACGATCTCCTAATTTTGTTCAGAATTCACTACTATCACTTTTGGTGTAACCTGCCTACTGACACTTGCGCTCGTAATGAATTGGAGAAAAGGTTGGATGCTATTAATCAACGCCGTTTAACTTATAACAGGATAGGTCATGACAACATACGCTGATATTTATTCTGGGACTGATAATGCAACTACCTTTTACACCTCAGTGGATGTAGGCCAGATGAGAATATCTCGTCTGAAGAACCTTGCTGAGTGTGATGATGAATATTATCACAGTATGAGGGAGGTTTTGAGAGAGGCGATCGCTTGCTATTGTCTTACTATGGAATCTTATTATTGTAAATTAGAGGAAATACTAAATATACAATTTGATTTTCCCGACGATGACAAACCTGCTCCAATGCCAACATTTCAACCAGGAGATAGTCTCTACTTATTTCATATCCCTCTGATAGCCGGAATTTCACCGGATTATCTAAATACATCTCTAACTCGCTATGAGTTTTTGGCACAAGTAAAACTATAAATCTATGAAGATTCCTCTGCCAACTTTTAAACCACTAACGATAACAGAAGATTCGCCCCCTTGGGTGAAAGCACTGGAGCAATGTCGCCAGGAGCAGGAGTTTCTTGATGCCTCGGATGCGGAGACGGCAGAGGATCTTCATAATGATTTGATTGCGGAAAATTACGGCTATATCAAGTTTGGGATAAAACTCGGGAAAATTATTAAAAATCAACTATATAGGGGGTGCAAAAATTTTCAAGAATATTTTTTGAAATTTTTCAGGCAATCAGATGGGTACGGTAGAAGGCAGATTCGAGCTGCTCATGTGAGTTGGCTTTTACTTGAAAATGGATTTTCGATCTTGCCTGCGTGTATTTCTCAAGCAGCTCAGTTAGCCAAAATTCTTGGTATTGATAGGAGAAAACCTCGGCCTGATGACGTCAAGCTTCTGGTAGAAAAGTGGGGGCAGATATTGGCAGCATCTAAGGTTGCTGATGCTCCTATAACTACAAATTTCATAGTTAAAACTTTGGAGCCTTTATCATACCAACCACGCAATATTAAAATGAATGACCCTACTTATGATGCAGCTAGGGAGTTGGCTAGGGTTCATCAGGAAAAGGTAGGGGTGCCGGTTAATACTGATGATTATGTTTCTCTGTTACTTCAGGAGACTTTTTTGAAGTATAAGCAGGAGAATGAAAAACAAGAGTTACCTGTTACTGAAGAGAAGTCAAGTCAAAGTTCAGTAGAAGTTAGTGTGAAAAATCATCAATTTAAGTTTGAGCTTGAGGAGGATGACTGGATTTTGTTGGGGGAGATATCGCAAGAGAACGGTGTCGCTCCTGAGAGTATTTTGGCGAGTCTGATTCGTAGGTGTCACCGAGAAACTATTAAACCTGAAGCTCCACCGCCGAGAGATAACAATTCTCAATTTGTGGCAAGTGATGAAATGGTTGTAGCTGAGAAGCGAGTTGCAACTCAGGGTGAAGCTACACCACCACCGACGGATAACAATTCTCAATCTGTGGCAAGTGATGAAATGGCTGTAGCTGAGAAACGAGTTACAGCTTTGGGGATTGAGTGGAAGTTGGTGAAACATGATGTTTGTCAGAATATTCATTATTTGGATGAAGCGATACAAATATTTAAGCAAGCAACTCCATATAATCCGGTGGGGTATTTTAAAGCTGTACTTAGAAATCGCTATCAACCTCAACCACACAAGAAATCTCAATCTTATGTAGATAAAAATATTCAAGCTAGAGAAAAACGGGGGGATGAATGGTGGGATGAGTTGGGGATATTGTTGCCTGAGCGCGATAAATATCTTCAAAGGAGGGGAAATATTATTGAGTTTATGAATGGCACTGCTAATAGTCTCAGTCAGCTTTCTCAAAGTTATCATCCCCAGGAGTTTATTAAGATAATTACAAATGACACCGGAACAGAGCAAACAGTTCAGGATGATTATTCAGAGTGGGGGGATAGAAGCTGCTCTGAGATATCTAAAGATGGTGGAATCGTTGACTTACCTATCCCACCGCCCTCGTATGAGTCTCCCTAGAGATAATTATAAGTTTAAAAGGGAAAGTAAGCGAGTGCATTCACAAAAATGCGCTGAATATAGACTACAAAAAAGTATAAGTGATTATGGAAACAACTACCCAAGATATAAATACTCTTACGATTTATGAACTTAGACGTGCTGTTCGTCGTGCTGTTCGGCGGGCGGGTTTGGGGGAGGATGATATTAGAAAGTTTGGTGACTTGAGGCGCAAGCTGACTTGGCGACTTGCTTATAGGAAATATTGTACTCCTAGGTTGTCGGATAGCGATCGGGATTTGCTGTTTGGTGAGGTTGAGTTTAAGAGCAATATCAACTTTGTCAAATACCTTTATTGTGGCATCATAAAAAGCCTGAACTGAATCAGTTGAGGATACATCCAGATTCATTACTAGAGCTTTCACACCTTCTGACTCAATTTCAGCTTGACATGAACTCGTACTAGCAGAACGAGAACCGACTGCTACATTAGCTCCACTTTCAGCTAATGCAATAGCAATAGCTTTGCCTATACCAGATGTACCACCTGTTACTATTGCTATGCGATTTTGCAGAAATTTTCCTTGACTCACTTTTTTCTCCAAGTATAAGTTAAATACCAGTTTCAAAAAATATTGCTCGTTAGTATGTAGAACAAAAATTTTTATTCAATTCGCAGTCGATATTCATAATAGACCTCTCCGGAAAAGAGGGAACAGGGAACAGGGAACAGGGAACAGGAAGAAGTAATTGATAATTTATGGATAAGAATTGATTCTATTTTTAATTTTCGGAGATGTCTAATAGTTTCAAAAGCAGTAGAAGTCGAGCGGGGTATTGCCCATAATGCCAGAATTTTCTTCATTATAGTAAGTAATTATCCCAACAACTCTATTAATTAATCCGCAGTCGATGTTCGTAAAGTTTTTGATAATAAGGCAAACAATACTCATAAGCTTGCTTTAAGTGATCATTATCTTCAATCCTGACATAATTTTTTTTTTCTTTTTCCTTAAATCCTTGACTAGATTGTAAATAAGTATGCCAACATCCTTCCCATTGTAGAATTTCAGAACGTACTTTGGGTTGCCATTTTAAGGCTTGGGGCATAAACGGAATTCCTACAGCATCACAGTAAGCTTTGACTGTAGCCTCTGGTTTTTGTACTAAGTCATCGGAATCAATCAGAGGAGGAACTTTTCCCAAAAATGCTTTGGTGGCTTCAAATAATTGGTAAAGTTCTGCATACGCAGTTTCACTTAAGCTAAAATCAGGCCAACCTGCAAATAGAGAAGGAAGAGCTTTGGCGGGATCGCGAATCAGAAAGCTATGATTAAAGTGGGATAAAAAGGCTTCATCAGCGCGATCATAAATAAAACGCCCCATATCTTTAATAAATACCGATTGGTTTTGGGCTTTATTAATGAGGTCTTGGAATAAAGGTTGAAAGTTATAAGCTGGATTACTCTCGGCCTCTTTATAGCGATCGCATCTCCTCTCCTCACTGTAGTAGAAGTACAAACCAAAGGGTTCATCAAGAACTAGAAAATCTCCCCTTTCTCGCATCATTGTTTCAAATGCAGTGGAAGTGGAGCGGGGTATTGCCCATAATGCCAAAATTTTATTCATACAATATCATCAAAAATTCTTAGACTTCAAGTTAGTTCTTTTGCCTGACCTGCCCCTTCGTGGGTTTCCCAAATTGAGCGGTAATCTTTCAGCATTACATCCAGAGCGCTAATTTTTTCCTCTGTGCCAAAAGGTTCGATAATTGTATCGATATTCGGATACAGAAATAGGGGAATTGATATGCGACTGACAGGAAGATCGTGAATAACTTCATGGGCAGTGCTAACAAATTTCCCTTTCGTCCACATTTGCAACATATCGCCTAAATTAATGACAAAAGCATCCTCCAGACAAGGAACGCCCATCCAACGGCGATCGCTCCTCACCCGCAATGATGGCGCAGGAAGGTTTTCTTGAATTAATATAGTAAACATTCCACTATCGGTATGCTTTCCAGCTTTCCCTGTTCCAGGATGATAATATATGGTACGATGAATTAAAATTGGATCGGTAAAAAAGCGATCGAACCATGTAGGTTCCAGACCTAAAGCTAAAGCCATTCCCTTTAATAAAACTGGAACTACATTGGTCATTATCTCGCTTTGCAAGCGATAGTGACAAAAAGCAAAACCAGGTGCAACAGTATCATCGGGAAAAACAGTCTGTCCAGTAAAGGGTTTGTCAGAATGAGGACGTTCTAAACCAAATTCAAAGTATTCTTTAGGATCGAAGCCAGCTTTTCCATTAGTTGCTTCGCCGTAGAGTGGAACGTAACCCCGACAAGTTTTAGGAGAAACGGTCTGAATGTCCTG
The DNA here is from genome assembly GCF_010672085.1 of Okeania sp. SIO3I5. Classification (GTDB taxonomy): domain Bacteria; phylum Cyanobacteriota; class Cyanobacteriia; order Cyanobacteriales; family Microcoleaceae; genus Trichodesmium. The sequence continues at coordinate 13,338 of NZ_JAAHHT010000193.1, read as the reverse complement.
TCCATATTCATTTTTAATAGCTTCTGGTAGTTCAAAAAATTGCCGAGAAGTAGCGATCGTTTCTTCTATGACTTCTTTGGCAATACCATGATTGTTCAAATAGAAAAAACCACGATCATCGCAAGCAAGATATAATCGTTCGATTTCGTGCCGATCTTCTTCCGCTAACTTTTTGAGGGAAATAATTGGCAAGCTGTCCATATTAGAATCTATTTTTTTAACTAGGTAGATGTACAATATAATATTATCACAACTTACGTCGAACGGGATCGCCACTAGGTGGTTCGACTTTTATGACCTCAGCACCAAAGCCAGCGAGGAGTTTTGTACAATATGAACCTGCTATATATTGGGTCAAGTCGATAACTTTTAAATCGGATAAAGCACCTTGGCTCATAACATTTCCTTTTTGTGGGAAAAATTTAGTCTTCAGGATGGCGAACGCTAATTGATTCTCTTCCTGGCAAAGATAGAATATCCTTTGTTTCAGCGTTATAAGCCGTTATTCAATCCGCAGTCGATGTTCGTAAAGTTTTTGATAATAAGGCAAGCAATATTCGTAGGCTTGCTTTAAGCGATCGCACTCTTCAATTCTAACATTATCTTTTTTTTCCCTTTCTTTAAATCCTTGGCTAGATTGTAAGTGATCATGCCAAAAATTTTCACATATAAGGACTTCAGGGCGTTCTTTAGATTCCCATACTAACGCTTGGGGAATAAATTCGATTCCCACAGCATCACAATAAGCTTTAACTGTAGCCTCTGATTTCCGTACTAAGTCATCAGAGTCGATAAGGGGAGGAATTTTTCCTAGAATGGTTTTGGTGAGTTCAAACAATTGGTAAAGTTCTGCATATCCAGTTTCAGTAAAGCTAAAATCAGGCCAAGCGGTAAATAAAGAAGGAAGAGCTTTGGCAGGATGGCGAATAATAAAGGTGTGGTCAAAGTAGGATAAAAAGGTTTCATCGACGCGATCGCTAATATAATGAGCCATATCTTTGATAAAGACAGGTTGGCTTTGGGCTTTAGCGATTAAGTCTTGAAATACAGGTTGAAAGTTATAAGCAGGATTAATCGCGTTCTCTGTATAGCGATCTGATTTCCTCTCCTCGCTGTAGTAAAAATAATAACCAAAAGGCTCGTGAATAGCCATAAAGTCCCCTCTCTCCCGCATCATTGTTTCAAAAGCGGTGGAAGTTGAGCGCGGTGCTGCCCATAAAGCTAATATTTTTTTCATTTTTTTGGAATACTGCTAAGTTTAACTGAACCTGTATCTTTTGATGAAACCACAAAAAAATCTCAAAAATAGAGACGATCGCTTTTAGCCATTTTTCCTCATCTTTATTTTTGCAGAAAGTCCAACAATTCTGCACCTTTACTCGTACACAGCGATCGCTTCTCCCAAAACATCCATTATTGGCTCTACACCTAAACCTGGAGCTTCTGGCGCAGAAGTCTTACCCCCTTTATTCCGGGGACCACCTTTAGCTGTATCCACAGTCAACATTTCATGGCATAACCAAGTTGCCCGCAAGTGAGTTAATGGGGTACTTTGAGCGAGATGAACCGATCCTGCATCTCCAATTACACTTCCCCCAGTAACTTCAATATTCATCCGAATTCCTGTTTCCACACAAAAATCGCGGATACGCTTGGCTTTGGTTAATCCTCCTACCCGACCAATTTTCAAGCCAATAGCCTCACAAGCACGGTCAGCTTGAGCGCGAACCACATGACCATAAGCTTGAATACATTCATCTAAAATAATTGGATGATAAGTCAGTTGACGTAGTTGTAAACACTCTTCATAAGTTTCACAAGGCTGTTCAAAGTACAAAATCGGTTCTTTTACCGAGTTCATTACCCTCATACCTTCATCTACTAACCAAGCTCTATTCACATCAAAAGTTGCAGTTTCATTAGCAGGTAAATAAGCACCGATTGCTTGAATTCTCTCAATATCTAAAGCTACATCTGCTCCAATTTTACAGGTATGGATAGTCTCCCCTTTTTCTTGACCCCGCTTAATGGATTCAATCATTTCTTCTGGAGTACCTGTGGGAACAGAATTTTGAATGGTTATTTCTTGGTCGAGACGACCGCCAAATAGTTCGCAAAGTGGTAGATTTGTTGCTTTACCCAGAATATCCCAACAAGCCATATCTAGAGCTGATTTAATATAGGGATGACCCGGTAGAGCAGTATCCATTGTCCGATAAATAAAATCAATACGTCTGGGATCGAGTCCGATAAGTTGGGGGGCGAGTTCTTCAATTCCAGCTCTGACACCTCTTGGAAAAGCGGGTAAATAAGTGGAACCCCAAGGACATCCTTCTCCCCAACCCCGAATTCCTTCGTCAGTATCCATCGCAATGATGGTGGAATCAAGTTTATCAAAATACAACCTACCACCTGATAGTCGGTAAGGATGTTCTAGAGGTAAAGTTACTTGATAGACAGTAATCTTAGATATTTTCATAATTTTCTCAAAATACTACACGACTAATAATAGAACAGAAATACAACAGCTATTTACTCAGATATAAATCTTTATATTGCTCAAAATTGTCTCTACCTGTGATATGATCCCAAACCAAGTATCCTACTCTCAAAAGTCGGCTTCCTGAACTGAGGTCAAAAGATTTTCTGCCATGAAGAATCCGATTATTATTCATCAGCAAACAGTCTCCCTTATCCAGACGGAAACAGTATTGATAATCCGGATTTTTGAGATACTTAAAGAAGGTTGTATAAGCTTGATAAAATTCCTCCATCTGCTCGAAAGGAAGATTCCAATTACTAGCATGGAAGTGAGCAAAGGTAATCCCAACTAAATCTCCAGAATCATCCAACTTAAAAATAGGTGTACTTCTGGTATAAAAATACTGCCAATCTTGATAAAATTGACGGAACTGGATCGGAGTTTCAGCTAATAACCGAAAGTAATCGGGATATTTTTCAGCAAAGTCTTTAGCAACACGAAAACCATCGACTAAAGTCGATTCTCCTCCTATGGATTCATTTTTAAGCATATAAAAGCACATTAGCAAGTGAGGATAATCTCTGTTTGGGTAATCAGTGTGAGGGGTGAGAGCATGGCAAGTATCTCCTAAGTCGTTTGCTCCAAACTTGAATTCTAGATCATAGAAAGCTCCTGCTTCAGTATGGAGCATTGGTCCGATAGAAGTCAAAAAATCCTGATGTTCTTGTGGAGTTAAGTCGTGGATTAAACTAAAACCAAATCTAAAAAGCTGATCTTTCCATCCTGGAGAAACCCCAACACTAGAATTTTCCCACTCAGATAGATAACTCTCAAACAAAGTTCTATTCCACAAAACTTCTTTAGGATAGCGACTTTGTGCTTCTTTATGCTTGTCGTTGTGGTCATCTTGGTTGCGATCGTAAGCATAAGTCATCAACCATTCAATGGGAAAGATGCTACGATGTGGAGGGTTTTCATCCCAGTCAATTATTAATTCCCGATCTGTTAACTCTACAAATTTTGGCTTTGGGATTTCTTTTCCTTCGCTGAAGTCATAGAGTTTCCCAAAAGAGGTAGGATGGCGACTTTTTTCAGAAAGACAATTATCGCGCAACCAAATGTAGTGGAAGCGTTTGTTGTTAACTGTTAGAAAAGAATCATTTTCCATCATTAGTAGCTAAGATAGTATATTGACAATTTTTGCGATTTATACTAAATCCTAAATGATTTTTGCAAGCAAAATGTAGGGGTTTGGTCTCCAAACCCGATCTAAACTTGGGGAAAGAAAACCAAACCCCTAGGATAAAATCTGACAACTTAATTTAGGATTGCTATACTTAGAGTTTGATACACAAAAAAGTTACAAATCCTAGTCTAGCATTTATTATTTCTACTTGAGAAAAATTGGTCTCCAAACCCGATCTAAACTTGGGGAAAGGAAACCCAACCCCTACGATCAAATCTAATATCAAATCCGCTGGGCAACGGAAGTGATATAATTAGGACTTACGCAAAGAAACCCGGTTTCTACGATAAATCCTTGTTTTAAGCAATAGATGTCTACGAGAAACCGGGTTTCTGGGTTCACCTGCGTAAGTCCTGATAATTCTACCATCAGAAAAGAGTGAAAAGTCCTAGTTGGTGGAGGGTTTGGAGACCAAACCCCTACAGGGCAAGAATTATACCGATACTACCGGATTTGATATGACAACTTAATTTAGGATTGCTATACTTATAGTTTGATACACAAAAAAGTTACAAACCCTAGTTTAGCATTTATTATCTCTACTTGAGAGAAACCAGTTTTAGTTAATAACTCTAGATTTTGTCTCACAGACAGAGGAACTAATACACCTTCTAATTGTTGTTTTTTGCGTTCAATTTCTTCATTACTTAATCCTTTATCTTGTTTAAAAAGTATATATTGATTTTCTATTATTTGACTTTGAAGTGTTTTTTCTGTCAGGATAAATAATCCATTACTAACTAAAGAATCAAAAATAGCTTTTAAGTATTCTTGTCTTTCTGGAATGAAATGAAGAGTCCAGTTACAAAGAACAGCATTAAAAGTCATATTTTGAACAAATGTTTTTGATTGAAAAAGTCTTGAAGCGAAATTTTTGTCAACTTTACTCAGATTTTTGCCAGCTACTTTTAACATTTCTGGAGAAGAATCTATCCCAAACAAATTTTTGAAACCCTGTTTGTATAAATACAACAATGTATTACCGCTAGCACATCCTACATCTATAATAGATCCATCTTGAGGTAGATTATTTTTAAGTATATTAATTGTTAGCTCGATTACTCTCCAATAATCAGGTATATGTTTTTCTGCTTCATCGGTAAATCTATTAGCTATTTCAGCACCAAAAATCCACTCTTGCACATCATTATAAATTTTTTCTGGATATTCTTTATTTTTGTGCATATAAAAAATATTAAACCGTAATAATTCAGGTTATTATACTATACTATGTAGAATCCGAAAATCTCTACTTATGGCTTTTTGAAACAGCCCTGAAGAGCGATTTAGAGGGATCGTAAATGTACCTCATCTTTATGATAAATGCTATACCTAGATCAAAACAACTACAAATTCGAGTCTTTTTTTGAATTAAAATTGACGAATAGTTGATTATTATTATCTGCTTTGTCAGACTGAACAATAGAAACTTGATGATAAGGAATACCTAAAGAAATTCCTGCTTCATCAAAAGCTTTTTTCACTCGCCGACGAAATTCTCTACCTAGAGGCCAATGTTGTCCAGGTGGAGTTTTAATCAACAAATGAATCAAAATCCCCTCATGGGATACCTCATCAACCCCTAAAACTTCTACAGGTTCCAGAAAGTGTTGGTTCCACTGGGATTCACTTTGCAATTGGTTTGCTACTTGAATCATTACTTCAATTGCACGATCAATATCTTCATTCCCAGCAATTTTAATCATAAAATTAACCCGAGACCAATATTTAGTCATATTAATCACGGACTCGATCCTACGATTAGGGATAGCCATTAATTGTCCGTCTAAATTACGTAGAGAAGTGATAAATAAATTAATATCTTCTACCGTTCCTGACATCCCTCCACCAACATCAATTACATCTCCCATAGCATAGCGATCGCTAGATAAAATCAAGATTCCATTGAGCAAGTCTTCAAGTATACTGCGGGAAAGAAAAGCCACTGCAACAGCAAAAACCCCCGCACTAGCTAATACCCCCAAATTAACTCCAAGCAAGAACAGACTCAAGTAAATACCAAAAAAAATTGTCAAAAAGGTAATAGCTTTTTTCAATGCCTGGGAATAAGTATCAACTCTGAGAGTATAACGATTAGATTTCGGATACAGGAGTTGTCCTTCCTTTGCCCAATGATGGAGGAGAGAATCAATCAAAATACCTCCTAATTTATCAATTAAGCTCAACCCTAGCCAGAGAATAATTATAACTAACATTTGCTCAAATAGATAGACTGAAAGAAAGCGGGTTTCACGAAATGTAAAAACAATTCCAATTAATCCCAGAGATAGGAACAAGAATTGAAAAATCAACATCAATCTCAGAAACAACTGATAGAGATTTTGTCTTTGTTTCATCAGGTTTTGACGTTGCAAAAAAAACTTTGCCTGAGAAATAGAAGTTTCCAAAGCTAGTAACTGAGTTTTCTTAGCTAAACGCCGAATAAAATGGAATGGATTTTTCTGTGATGACAGGGGTGGAGCAATTTCTAGAGAAGGTTGAACTGAAACATTATCTTGCCTAACTATCTCCTTTTTTGGTTTTATTGTTCCTGAGAATTCTTCTGTGTTACTTATATTCTCTTCTATTTTGCTAGAAGGAACTTCAGATTCAATAACAGTTTTTACCTCAGTTTCAGTCGCCATACTTTCAGTTAGTTGACTAAGTTGTTGTCGCAATTGATTGTTCTGTTTTTTCAGGAAATTGCGAATTAAATGACTCAACCAAATAAGTGCCAATACTAGCAAAATAATTGCAACAGAAATTTTGGCTCGCCACCCAGGATGCTGTAAAGATAATTCATGTCCCCAGAGAATATAACTGAAAGAGGTACGAATGTTGTTACGCCAAATTTCAGCTAATTCTTCAATTTTTTTTCCATTAGCTTTAGCATCTGGATCGGTTATGGTGACAATAGTGTCTAATTCTGGTTGCTCTGGTAAATAGATAACAGTCTGTTGATTTTTGATCCCCACTTCTACTTTTGGAGTCAAAGGATGCAAAGTTTTTTCTGTTGTAGGTAGCCAAAATTCCCAATCTGGGCGATATGGAACTTCTGACTCTGTTTGCTGCTCGATAATAGAGTTAATAATTTGTTTAAAGAATCGTACAATTAATTGCGATCGCTGCTCTAATTGTTGAATAATTTCTACATTTGAGCTATTGATATCTTGAGGTGCAGCTAAGGTTAAGTCTGCTGTTAATCCTTGCTTGACGTCACCATCGATGAAATGAACCTCACTACACCAAAATTTACCGCAACGAATTGCTTTATGTAAATCCCAAGGTTTAGATGTGAGTTGAGGATTTTGGCTATCACTCCCGGAAATAAATAAAGGAATTTGTCCTAAACTTTTAGGAGAGCAAGTTAAACTTAAAGTTAAGCTGAGAATGCTAATTATAATAAACTTGATAGTTTGTCTGAAAGTTTTCTTCATATTAACTTTGTTAACAGTATTGATTGATTGTAAGGAGAATATGGGAAGTATGGGGAGTAAGACACTCCTAAAAACTTGATTCAACGTTCCCTCGGACTTCACACTTTTCCTCTTTAGGGCGCTGTTTTCGTTGATTCAGCAAACCCCTCATGGGCTGAAAATTCAGCAAATTTTGCTGAATTTCTCTATTCCCCTATCCCCTGATCTCCCGTTTTCCCTCAATAGTTAACTTACGATATTTTGAAACAACCCTGCCTTAAAAAGGGGGGTACTTTCAAAGTCCCCCTGCTTTTTAAGGCAGGCGGGATTTAAAACTGCATCTCATAGATTCAATAACTGTGATACTTCCAAATCACAATGTGTTTATCTTGACACTTAATAGTTTGCTCATTTTTTAATTAGAGCTTGCTAATGAAATCTAAAAGCATTTACAGATAAAGGTAAGCGACTTTTTAGGTCTTGAAAAAGTACCTAGTTTTTAGCTCTTTATGCTCAAAAAGGAGCGCATTTTGGGCAAGATTTGAGCAAAAAAATTACTCCTCTACTCTCCTACTCCCCTGCTCCCCTACTCCTTAAAAAAGACTTTTTCAGCAAACTTAATTAGGCTCGTAGTTTTGATTTAGCCCCTCAAATATTTATTTTTGGGCTAGAGCAAAACTACAAACAAAAAACTTCTTTTAACGACTTAGATGTGCCAGCATATTTGTCATAACTGGAAGTTTGACTTTACTGCCAAAATCAAAGGATTTAATCTTCTCTACAATCTCTGGATTAGGTTGATAAGTATCAGTATGATCGGATATCCAACAGGTGCCAACACTCCAACGAATCACATCTTCTAATAATTCATCAGTTAATCCCATACCTCTCCCTAGATCGTTAGCTTCTCCTAAGACTAAGTAATTGATATAAGCCATAAAATCTGTCAGAGATTTAGCAATATCCATCAATTTCTCATCTTCTAATGGTTCCGGTGCCGAATATTCTAGTTGATAGGGAAGAGGTTTAATGCGCCCAAAACCATCAGTTACTCTTTCTTCAGAATGAATGTAACTCCGGTCTAAACCATAAGGAGAAGGAGCGGTAAAATCAGGCAACCGCAAATCTAAATTATTGTCTTCTTCAATTAATTTAGTGACTTTCACATGATTATCATGGGCATCATATTTCTGTCCTGCTTCTCGATATCTTTCTTCAACAATACGCCCTAACGGTAACGGAACATTTAATTCATCCGCTAACTTGACTGTTAAATCAGTATCTTTCACCGTAATTTCTAAAGAACAGGAATAATCATAACTGCCATCAAAAATAAACGGACTTACTTGCTCTGTCACCACACTATTTCCTATGGAAGGTCGAATATAATCCCACATCCATAACAAGGGAATGCCATATATTTTGCAAATCATATAAACTTCCCCTAATACCAACATTTGTGAATAAAACAACAAGTTGGTTAACAATTTTACGGTTTGAGCTTCACCTATAGTCTTACTAACAAAAAAGGAAATTTTGCCGATCGTATCAAGGGTTTCTTTACTCAGATCGTACCCTTCCCGATCGCCACTAACATAGTAACTAACATTACAAAAATCTACACCCATGTGAGAAAGATTACTCACAGGAGATTCTAAACTAAATAGTCCTTTCTTAGCAGCTTCTCCTGCTATATGTTGAGTATTATGGTAGTCAGTTGTGGAAAAATCCATCCAAGTTGCACCAGTTCTCATGCCTTCAACTGCTCCAGTTTCCCCTAACATATTTTCTAATACATGATGGGGTAAGGGTAAATTGGTAATCACCAGATCCGCACCTTGGGCAGCTTCCTTGGGACTATCTTTCCAAACTGCTCCTTTGGCAATGACTGTTTTTGCTGCTTCTGGATACTTATCATAAACTTGTACTTCATACCCATCCTCTAGCAGTTTGTAGATGTTTTGTTTGCCCATAGCACCGGTGCCGATGTAGGCAACTTTCTGTTTAGCCATAATTTCCTCTGTAGTTCTAATTTTTTCAGATATATGTCACTTTATCATGTAAAGTGACCTTAGTTTTCATTTGTCAATAGACTTCTTGCAGAAGTCAGGGAATAGGGAATAGGGAATAGGGAATGAAATAACAATTTCATGTCTTGAATTTATTTCATTTTTGATTTTTGGAGATGTCTAAGATTAAATCCGGTAGTATCGGTAGAATTATTGCCCTGTAGGGGTTTGGTCTCCAAACCCTCGACAAACTAGGAGTTTTAACTCTTTTCTGATAGTAGAATTATATCACTCCGATTTCTCGGGAACCGTTGTCCAGCGGATTTGATATAATACTTTTATTCAGGCGTAATTACAACTTTTCCAAAAAAGCTTTTACGATTTCATTTTTGATTTTTGGAAATGTCTAAGATCAAATCCGGTAGTATCGGTAGAATTATTGCCCTGTAGGGGTTTGGTCTCCAAACCCTCGACAAACTAGGAGTTTTAACTCTTTTCTGATAGTAGAATTATATCACTCCGATTTCTCGGGAACCGTTGCCAGCGGATTTGATATAATACTTTTACTCAGGCGTAATTACAACTTTACCAAAAAAGCTTTTACGATTTCATTTTTGATTTTTGGAAATGTCTAAGATCAAATCCGGTAGTATCGGTAGAATTATTGCCCTGTAGGGGTTTGGTCTCCAAACCCTCGACAAACTAGGAGTTTTAACTCTTTTCTGATAGTAGAATTATATCACTCCGATTTCTCGGGAACCGTTGCCAGCGGATTTGATATAATACTTTTACTCAGGCGTAATTACAACTTTTCCAAAAAAGCTTTTACGATTTCATTTTTGATTTTTGGAAATGTCTAAGATCAAATCCGGTAGTATCGGTAGAATTATTGCCCTGTAGGGGTTTTTTCTCCAAACCCTCGACAAACTAGGAGTTTTAACTCTTTTCTGATAGTAGAATTATATCACTCCGATTTCTCGGGAACCGTTGCCAGCGGATTTGATATAATACTTTTACTCAGGCGTAATTACAACTTTTCCAAAAAAGCTTTTACTTTGAAAAAATTTCTGAGCTTCTTCCATTTGACTCAGGGGGAAAATTTTAGCTACTGCAGGATTCAACAAACCTCGTTCAATATATCCGAGCAAGTTCTGGAACACTTCTGGGCCATAACGGTTTGCTCCTCTCATTTCCACATCCTTGTAAATCAAATCTCGCATATCTAACTCAACCAATGGACCAGCGATCGCCCCAGAAGTCACATACCTTCCTCCAACAACCAAGCTTTTGAAAACAAGACTAAAATATTCTCCTGCTACCAGATCCACAGTCACTGTCACTTCGTGCTTCGCCAAATTATCGGCAAGTTTTTCGTCACGTGCATAAGCGTAATCAGCACCCAACTCTTTAGCTAAATGTTCTTTATTCGCTCCGACAATCGCAATAACTATTGCCCCGCGAATTTTGCATAACTCAATTGCCGCACTACCCACACCACCAGATGCTCCTGTAATTATTACAGTATCTCTAGCTGAAACTCTGGCGTTTGTCACCAAATTTTCTGCTGTAGAATAAGCACATGGTAGTGTTGCTAACTGAGTATCAGGCAACTCAGAATTAATTGAGTAAACATTCGTCGCTGGAATAACAGCATATTCTGCAAAACCTCCATCAATTTCGCTGCCGACATACTGATAGTCTGCAAGTTTAGCAGTACGAATCCAAGGATATACAATAACCCGTTTATTTAGTATATCTGGGTTAACACCTTCACCAATTTCAACTGCTACCCCCACTATATCAGCTCCTTGAATTCGAGGAAATGTAACACCCATCATATTCCAGGTTGATTTTCCTTCTTCGTAGCTGTCTTTGTCTTGCAATAATTCTTGAAATCCTCCATCTGCTGCATACCAACCTGTTCTGGTACTTATGTCTGTATTATTTATAGAACAAGCTCCTACTTTGATTAATATTTCTCCTTTCTGGGGAGTAGGTTTAGGAACTTGAGTATAAAGTAATTTGTCAGGTCCGCCATATCCATTAAGGACAACAGCATTCATTAATTCTGTCATTGTTTTTGATTTTCTTAATTCAGGATAGTTGCTTCTATTTTAGCAAATTTACTATCATAGTTAGATTAACATGGTGTAATCACAACTTTACTAAAAAAGCTTTTGCTTTGAAAAAATTTCTGAGCTTCCTTAATTTCACTTACAGGAGTTTTCATTTCAGTAGACCACAGTAGGGACGTTCCATGGAACGTCCCTACAAGGTTTTGCTTATGGTGATGTGGTTCATCAATTTGAAAAGCGCTGTAGGGTAAAAACTTTAGCTACTTGAGGTTTCAGTAGACTTTTTTCAATATACTCAAGCAAGTTCTGAAACACTTGAGGTTCAATGCGAGTTGCTACGCTCATTTCTGTATTTTTGTCAATCAAATTTCGCAAGTCTAGCTCAACTATAGGAGCAGCGATCGCTCCTGCTGTTACATACCGTCCTCCAAGACTCAGTGCTTTGAAAATTATCTCAAAATTAGGACTTACGCATGAACGCTATTGGTAGGGTGTGTTAGCGCTAGCGTAACGCGCCAAAACACCATATATAGTGCCTTTGCGTAAGTCCTGAAAATATTCTCCACCTACCACATCTCCACATCTAAGGAAACAGTAATTTGATGCTGCGCCAAGTTTGATCCTAATTCATCGTTTCAAGGATAAATATAATCGACACCTAATTCCTTAACTAAATGTTCTTTATTTTTGCCGACAATTGCTAACTTTTGCTCCTCTAATTTTAGCTAACTGAACGGCAGAACTCCCAACACCGTCAGCAGTTCCCATAATTAACAAAGTATCTCGATCGCTTACTCTTCCTTTCGGGAAGGGAAGAAAGAACAACATTCATCAGACTTACGCAAAGAAACCGGGTTTCTACGATAAATAGTTGTTTTCAACAGTAAACTACTAAGAGAAACCGGGTTTCTGGGTTCGTCTACCTAAGTCCTGATTCATTAATTGTGTCATAATTGCTGTATTATTTGTAGCTGACTAAAAATTTGTCATCAATAATCTGAAATCCTTGCTTAAATCCTGCATCAATCAGCGCTTGAGTTGTCTGTCGTCCATCAAAAACATAAAAACGGCAAAATTGTTCGCTCTTTATTTCTCCATTAGCTTCAGAAAACACATACCACTTATCAACATAATTTCCCTCTTTCTTGATTTTCTGTTCATAAAAAATCTCATCTTTTATTTCCTTTTTATAGTTGGTATGACTTCCCTGAATTCCTAATGCTAAAAATCCACCTTCATCTAACTGAATGTGTAACTTTTTCAGCAACTGCTTACTTTTTTCTGGCTCGGTTATGTGGCTATAAATTTTATATTCTTCATCTTCTTTCACTATGCAAATAACACCTCCAGTTGAAACTATGGCTTCAAACTTTTCCTCAGTTTCAAATTCTGTAATGTCTTCACAAATTAACTTAACATCTGAACTTATTAATCTCTCCTTAGCAATTTCCAACATTCGGGGAGAAAAATCCACACCAACAATCTGATAGTTTGCCAAAGAAAGCATTTTTTCAGTAAGTAATCCAGTTCCTATACCAATATCTAAAACTTTTCTTCTTGCACCAAGTAAGTTGTACAAGGTATTGCTAAGGGAATCAAAGTCAAAGTACCCACTTGTCAATAGATTGTCATAATAATTTGCTATCTCAACATATTCGTTAATCATTTATTTTCTCAACTACACCCAATTTATAGATAGCCATAGAAACATAAGCCTTAACAAATTCGTTCTTAAGTAGTTTATTAAAGCTTTATCTGTAGAAATTATTGAATTTTTATCTATCTCTAAATTATACTAATTCTTTAGCCCTACCTCCCCCTTCATGGGTTTCCCAAATTGACACAAAATTCTTCAACATTATTTCTTCAGAACTAATTTTTTCATTAGTATCAAATGGTTCAATTATTGCATCAATATTTGGATAAACAAAGAAAGGAATTGATATTCTAGTTGCATCAGGATTCCGATGAAATACTTCATGGGGTGTACTAACAAATAATCCTTTTGTCCACAGTTGTAACATATCCCCTAAATTAATGACAAAAGCATCTTCTATACAGGGAGCATCGATCCATTCTTCTTGAGTATGAACTCTCAAAGAAGGCTCGG
>NZ_JAAHHT010000192.1 GCF_010672085.1 Okeania sp. SIO3I5 | reverse complement strand
GTAATGTCGCCTAAAGTAATAGGAACTTGGCACTTACACAAATTAACTCAAAATTTACCACTAGATTTCTTTGTCTGTTTCTCCTCGATGGTTTCCCTAATAGGTTCCCCTGGCCAAGGAAATTATGCTGCAGCCAATGCCTTTATGGATGCTTTAGCTAGTTATCGTCGCAGCCAAGGATTATCAGGATTGGCAATTAATTGGGGAGCATGGGCATCTGGGGGGATGGCTTCTCGTTTAGCAGTGGAGCATCAAAATCGCATTCAGGCCAGTGGAATAAGTGAAATTCCCCCCACACAAGGAATGTATGCCTTGGATTTACTGTTAGGAAATCAATCTGTCTATCCCCCTCCAGTCGCCCTTTCTAACGGGGAAGTCAGAGGATACTCTACTTTTCCTGGACAGGTAGGTGTAATAGCTGTAAATTGGTCCCTATTAGCAGAACATTGGAATAGTATCAAAAAAAGTTCATTACTACGAGAATTATTACAAAAGGAGGAATTGACAGAACATGATACACTGAAACAAAAAGTTAAAATAGAAATTTTAGCCAAATTAGAGACAGCTTCATTAGAGGAACGTCAAGAAATTTTAACCGAGCACATTCGAGGGCAGGTGTCTCAGGTATTAGGTTTAAATTCATCTCAATTACCAGAACTAAATTTAGGCTTTATGGAAATGGGCATGGATTCTTTAATGGTGGTGGAATTAAAAAATCGACTGCAAAATCAACTAGAAGTTAATTTACCTGAGACGATAGCTATGGAATATCCAACAATTGCAAAGTTGTCTTTACATATACAGGAATTGATGGAATGGAAGACAACAGAAAATGGTGCATTATCTGACGATCTGAGTCAGACTGATGTATCAGAAACAGATGGTGAGATATTGCCTGTTATCGAAGATATTTCAGAAGAAGATTTTGAAGCTCTGGCAGCTCAACAACTGGAAAAAATTAAGAATATGCTCTAATAATTAATCTTAAAAAAATCTATTTCTATATATTTTGGGATTTAGAAAATTTAGAAAATGAGGAAAAAGGTATGAAAAATGATCAATTAGGTGGATTTTATCGGGCTACTTGAAAAGGGAAAAGGGAACAGCAGACTTTTAAAGGCTTTCAGGATTTAGAAATATCCTAACCTTAATGCGTAGTGCTATATAACTATAAAAAATATTGAAAACAAATTAGGTTAAGGCTAGAAATTTATGGAACCGACTACTAAAAAAGATCAACTATCATTATCCAAACAAATGTTTTTAGCTTTAAAGCAAGCAGAAACTAAATTGGAAATGATGGAGCGTTCAAAAAGTGAAGCGATCGCCATCATTGGTATGGGCTGTAGATTTCCTGGAAATGCCAATACACCAGAAAGTTTTTGGGAATTATTATCTAATGGTAAAGACTCTGTGAGGGAGATTCCATTAGAACGTTGGGATATAGATTCCTACTACGATCCAAACCCTGATACTCCAGGGAAAATGTATATCCGGCAGGCAGCATTAGTCGATCAAGTAGATCGGTTCGATCCACAATTTTTCGGTATTTCTGGCCGAGAAGCTCATAGCCTCGATCCACAACAACGTTTTATATTAGAAGTAACTTGGGAAGCTCTAGAAAGAGCTGGTATTAATCCCCAGAAATTAGAAAACACTCAGACAGGAGTATTTCTGGGTATCGGGCAAAATGATTATGCTAATTTGGGTTTGAGCCAAGTGGAAAATATTAGCCCTTATGATGCTACAGGAAATGGATTTTGTTTTGCAGCAGGTAGGTTATCTTACTTCTTAGGATTGCAAGGCCCGTCGATGGCAATAGATACAGCTTGTTCGTCCTCTTTGGTAGCTATACATGAAGCTTGTCAGAGTCTGCGTCAGGGTGAATCTAATTTGGCTTTGGCTGGAGGAGTTCAATTAATTCTTTCTCCTCAAGTGACAACTGCCCTATCAAAATTAAAGGCTCTATCACCCGATGGCAAGTGTAAAACTTTTGATGCCAATGCTGATGGTTATGGTAGGGGTGAAGGATGTGGCATTGTGGTACTTAAGCGTTTATCGGATGCTGTCAAAGATGGGGACAATATCCAGGCAGTAATTCGTGGTTCAGCAGTTAACCATGATGGGCCTAGTAGTGGACTAACAGTGCCTAATAAACTAGCTCAGGAAAAACTGATTCGGCAAGCTCTGAAAGCAGCAAAAGTAGAACCGGATCAAGTAAGTTATGTGGAAGCTCATGGTACAGGAACTTCCCTCGGAGATCCGATGGAAGTCAGAGCTTTAGCTAGCGTATTTGAGCAAGGGCGGGATGGGGAAAATCCATTACATATTGCTTCAGTTAAAACAAATATTGGTCATTTAGAAGCAGCAGCGGGAATTGCGGGTGTTATTAAGGTGATTTTACAACTGCAACATCAAAAAATTGCTCCTCATTTACATTTTGTGAATCCTAGCCCTTATATTGATTGGGAAAATACACCTGTTAAAGTACCTACTGAACTTACACCATGGCGATCGTCGGGGGATAAAAGAATTGCCGGAGTAAGTTCTTTTGCTATTAGTGGTACTAATGCTCATATTGTCTTAGAAGAATCCCCGAATGAAGTCAGAAGTCAGAATTCAGAAGAATCCCCCCCTACCCCCCCTTTGAAAGGGGGGGATGATTTAGAGCGCTCCTTTGAAAGGGGGGATGATTTAGTAGAGCGATCGCTACATTTATTAACTTTATCAGCTCAGACAGAAAAGGCTTTAGAAGATTTAGTCAGTAGTTATCAAAATTATGTAGGGACGTTCCATAGAACGTCCTTACCAGATAATGGAACATCTCTACCAGATATATGTTACACAGCTAACACAGGCAGAGGGAATTTTAATCATCGATTAGCAATTATCGCTTCTGAGCCAAAAGAATTAATAGAAAAACTGGTTGACTGGAAAGCTAAGAAAGAAGTAGTAGGAGTATATTATGGACAAGTAGATGGGGGTAGCCAAAGTCCGAAAATAGCTTTCCTATTCACAGGCCAAGGTTCCCAGTATGTGAACATGGGAAGGCAACTATATGAAACGCAACCAACTTTCCGTCAAGCTTTAGATCGATGCAACGAAATTTTAGAAGCTTATCTGGAAGTACCTCTATTAGAAGTTATTTACCCTAAAGATGCACAAAAGTCAAGTTTATTAGACCAAACAGCTTATACCCAACCTGCTTTATTTTCTATAGAATATGCCCTAGCTAAATTATGGGAATCTTGGGGGATTAAACCTAATGTGGCGCTAGGCCACAGTGTGGGAGAATATGTCGCAGCAACAGTAGCAGGAGTATTTAGTCTAGAGGATGGTCTAAAATTAATTGCCATGCGGGGCAAGTTGATGCAGCAATTACCCTCCGGTGGTGAAATGGTATCTTTGTTAGCATCAGAATCTCAAGTAATAGAAGCTATAGGCGAGTATAGTTCTAGAGTAGCAATAGCAGCAGTTAATGGACCAGAAAGTATCGTGATTTCTGGTGAAAGTGAAGCGATCGCTACCATTTGTAGTAAGTTAGAATCCCAAGGAGTTAAAACTAAAAAATTACAGGTATCCCATGCTTTTCACTCTCCTTTGATGGAGCCAATGTTGGCCGAGTTTGCAACAGTAGCTCAGGAAGTAACCTACAGTAAACCTCAGATACCACTCATTTCTAATGTCACTGGTGAAAAAGTAGGTGCAGAAATTGCTACTTATGAATATTGGGTGCGTCATGTCCGGCAACCAGTAAGATTCTTTCAGAGTATGAAAAGTATAAATGAACAAGGATATCAATTATTCCTGGAAATTGGACCAAAACCAATATTGCTGGGGATGGGACGTCAATGTATACCAGAAGAAAGTAGTATTTGGTTGCCGTCATTACGTCCCCCTAAAATCCCCCTCCAGTCCCCCTTGGAAAGGGGGAAGCCAGAGGATGCTTCGCTTTTTAAGGATGGGAAGGTAGAGGATGCTTCGCTTTTGAACAATGAATGGCAACAGATACTCTCAAGTTTAGGACAGTTATATGTACAGGGTGTTAAAGTAAGTTGGTCAGATTTTGACCGAGATTACGTTCGTCAAAAAGTAATCTTGCCAACTTATCCATTTCAGCGAGAGAAATATTGGGTGGAAACTACCAATGCTCAAAGTATATCTGCCAGCAAACTTCATCCTCTGATTAATCGCAAGTTTCAATCTCCATTATCAAAAGATATCTTTTTTGAATCAGAGTTTAGCACCAATGCCCTACCATTTTTAGCAGATCACCAAATCTATGAAAAAGTAGTAGTTCCTGGAGCTAGTCACCTTTCTTTGTTATTAGCAAGCGCTTCTCTAACATTTTCTGCCACTGGATGTGAACTGGAAGATATACTGTTTCCCCAAGCTCTAGCGATTCCCGAACAAGGAATGCGTAATGTTCAGGTAGCTTTAACTCCACAGGATAGTTCATATTCATTTCAGGTAATTAGTTTTGATAGCTCCGATAATAATTCTTGGGCTGTTCATGCCACAGGAAAAATTTATCCTACTAATGCTTGGAAAACCAATTCTCTAGAAACTATTGCCGAAATTCAATTTCGTTGTAGTCAAAAAATAGAAAGCACAGAAATTTATCAGAATCTATGGGATAGACAAGTTCAATTACGACAGAGTTTTAGATGGATACATCAGGTATGGCTAGGAGAAGGAGAAATTCTCTGTCAAATGAAAGTACCCGAGACAATCTTAGATGCTCTGAAGTACCAAATACATCCAGCTTTAATTGACTCATGTTTCCAGTCAGTAGCTGCACTGAATCTCAGTCTTGCTGGAGATCAAAGTGAAACTTTTGTGCCCTTCAGTATTGAGAAGTTTACTTTTTATCAACGCCCTGAGAATGATTTGCTTTGGTGTTATACCCGTGGATTGAAAGAAGGGGGATCGGAGGAAAAACTTCTGAAAGCCGAAATCCAATTATTTGACAAAACTGGAAAATTAGTAGCTGAGGTAAATGGTTTTGAGGGTAGGAAAGCAAATCCCAAAGCATTACTAATGACACTGGATGCAGATTTGAGCGATTGGTATTATGAAATTAACTGGGAACCTCAACCTTTAACAGAAACTGCAAAATCTAGTAAAAATGCTGGTAAATGGTTAATATTTGCTCTTACTGATGAATTGGTAGAGTCTATCGGGCAGGATTTACAACAAAGAGGACAAGACTATATTTTGGTATCCCCAGGTACCGAGTATCAACAATTAGATGCTCAACATTATCAAATTAATCCTACTGTTGCCGAACAATTCTCCAAACTGCTCCAAGATAATTTAGATATTCAGGGGATTTTGCACTTATGGAGTCTAAATGAAACTGAGGATTTACAAACAGCTCAAGAACTTGGTTGTGCCACAACGTTACATTTACTGCAAGCTTTAGTTCAAGCTGGATTAAGTAATGCCATACCGATGTGGTTAGTGACTCAAGGAAGTCAGAATGTATTCGATGCAGCAGAAGTGGTGCAACCCCAACAAGGAAGTTTATGGGGATTAGGCCGTGTTATTAATCTCGAACACCCAGAATTAAAGTGTGGACGAATAGACTTAGACTCCACATCGAACTTTGCAGAAATGGTCCCAATTTTAGTAGATGAACTATTTTCTCAAGATAATGAAGATCAAATAGCAATTCGTCAGGGAGTTCGTTATGTAGCTAGATTAGTACGGCAACAAAAGCAGAAAATTAGCTCAGAGGAAGAATTAGGATTAGAAAATCAACCAGTAGAATTGAAGTTGTCTGAATACGGACTGATAGACAAACTCAACTGGCAGGTAATGCAGCGCCGTCCTCCACAAGAGAATGAAGTAGAAATTGAAGTCAAAGCAGCAGGTTTAAACTTCCGAGATGTACTCAACTCTTTGGGATTACTGAAAGAGTATTATGCTGAGGTATTAGGTATTACTGATGTAGCTCAACTCAATTTTGGTTTGGAATGTGTAGGGGTTATTGCATCTGTGGGAGAAAATGTGTCTCAGTGGCAGGTGGGAGATGAGGTGATGACTATAGTTCATAATGGGTTTAGTAGCTTTGTTACTACCAGTGCCGATCAAGTGATGGCTAAACCGAAAAATATGAGTTTTACGGAAGCAGCAACTTTACCATTGACTTTTGCTACAGCTTACTATGGATTACAAAATTTAGCGAAAATTCAGCCAGGAGATAAGGTATTAATTCATGCTGCTGCTGGTGGTGTAGGGCAAGCAGCAGTTCAAATAGCACTGGGGGTAGGAGCAGAAGTATTCGCGACAGCAAGTCCTCCCAAGTGGGAGTTTCTCAAATCTATGGGAATAAAACACATAATGAATTCCCGTACTTTAGATTTTGCGGATGAAATTATGACTATTACTCAGGGAGAAGGTGTAGATATAGTTTTAAATAGTCTTAATGGAGATTTCATTGATAAGAGTTTTGCGGTTTTAGAGAAAAAAGGACGATTTGTAGAAATTGGCAAAATCGGAATTTGGGATCAACAAAAGGTGATGGAGAAACGGCCAGATGTTGATTATTTGCCTTTTGATATTGGACTGATGATTCAACAACAACCAGGTTTAATGGCGGAATTTTCAGTACAATTGAACCAGCAATGTCAGTCAGGAAAACTCAAAGCATTATCTTATAAAGTATTCCCGAATACAGAAGTAAAAGCTGCTTTCCGATTTATGCAGCAAGGTAAGCATATAGGAAAAGTGGTAGTTTCTCTGCCAGAAACAGGAGATGAGCAAAAATCTATAAAATCAGAAGCCAGTTATTTGATTACAGGAGGTTTGGGAGCTTTAGGGTTAGAAGTAGCCCAATGGATGGTGAAAGCAGGATCTAAAAATATAGTATTAACTGGGCGTCGGAATCCGAATGAAAATGCACAAAAAGTTATAGAAGAATTAGAAGCAGCGGGAGCATCAGTAAGTGTTTTGTTAGGGGATATTTCAACTAAAGAGTCTGTGATGAAAATCTTAGAAGGAATATCTACTTCCTTACCTCCACTGAAAGGAATAATTCATGCTGCAGGGGTGTTGGATGACGGGGTATTACAAAAAATGACCTGGGAGAAATTTACAAAAGTAATGGCTCCCAAGGTTTCAGGAACCTGGTATTTACATCAACTAACTCAGGATTTACCTTTAGATTTCTTTGTGTGCTTCTCCTCCATGGCTTCCATGTTAGGAAATTTTGGCCAAGGAAACTATGCTGCGGCCAATGGTTTTATGGATGCGATCGCCAACTATCGTCGAGGCCAGGGATTACCAGGATTAAGTATTAACTGGGGAGCATGGGCGACAGCAGGAATGGCTGCTCGTTTAGCAAGGGAACATCAAAACCGGATGCAGAGTAGTGGAGTAATGGCCATTGAAGCTGAATCGGGAATGCTGGCATTAGGTTCATTGTTATCAAGCTCTCAAAATCAAGTAGGGGTGTTTCCAGTTAATTGGTCTGAGTTTTTTAGACAGATGCCTGGATTAGGAAAACTCAGATATTTAGAAGCTTTCAGCACAAAATCATCGGTAGAACAGAATCAGAATTATCAGATTTTAGAGCAGCTAAATCTAGCTTCAGATGGGGAACAAGAAAAGCTATTGACTTCTTATCTCCAAAGCAAAATTGCTCATATTATGGGTATGACAGTTTCTCAAATAGAGTTAGAAAAATCTCTAATTATGATGGGACTTGACTCATTGATGGCTGTGGAATTGCGAAATCAGATGCAAACTGAGCTAGGGGCGGATATTCCAGCTACCAGATTTATGGAAGGAATAACGATTCAACTTCTAGCAACTGAGGTGAAGCAACAACTGATTCATACAGATCAAAATCAAACCCTTGAATCAAATAATCAAGGAAAAGTTGAGCCAAATAATGTCAAAGATAACAATTGGATAGAGGTGGAACTATGAACTTAGTTGAATTTTTACAAGATATCTCTCTTAAAGGGGTAAAATTATGGTGTGATGGGGACAAGTTGCGTACTGGAGGTTCCCAAGAGGTATTAACTCCTGATGTTATTGCCCAACTGAAGCAATACAAAACTCAAATTTTACAAATACTACAGGAACAACCAAATATATTAGAAGTATATCCTCTTTCCTACGGTCAAAAAAATATGTGGTTTTTATGGCAACTAGCACCTCAGGGTCATCATTATAATTTATCATTTGCAATTCGCATTTACTCCCAAGCAGATATAATTACTTTGCAGCAAACCTTTGAAGTGCTAAGGCAACGCCATCCGCTACTGCGGAGTACATTTCCGAAAGTTAGCGAAGAACCAGTCTTACAACTACATCAAGATCAAGAGCTAGATTTCTTGCAGATTGATGCTACTAACTGGAGTGAAGATGAACTGCACAAAAGAGTTACAGAAGCTCATCAACATCCCTTTGACTTGGAGAAAGAACCAGTAATGCGGGTCAGGTGGTTCACTTGCTCGGAGCAAGAGCAGGTTTTATTGCTAACGATCCACCACATTGCCTGGGATGGTTTGTCAATGAATTTGATTATTAAAGAAATGCTACAAGTATACCAAGCTCAACGTGCTGGTATCAAAGCATCTCTACCAGAACTGAAGCACTCTTACCAAGATTATGTTCGTTGGCAAAAGAAGTTAATAGAAAGTCAAGAGGGAGAAAAGCTATGGAACTACTGGCAAAAAAAACTGGCTGGAGAATTACCTGTATTAAATTTGCCTACAGATAGACAACGACCACCAATACAGACCTATAACGGTGGTAGCTACCCCTTAAAGTTATCTGAAAAGCTAACTCAAGAACTGAAGACACTGGCTCAAAAAGAAGGAGCTACTCTTTACATGGTCCTCTTAGCGGTTTTTCAAATACTTCTGTCTCGTTATAGCGATCAAGAGGATATTCTAGTAGGTTCTCCCACTTTCGGCAGAAATAAAGCAGAGTTTACCCCGATCGTGGGTTACTTTGTTGATTCAGTGGTGATGAGGGCAGACTTGTCAGGGAATCCTGGTTTTACAGACTTCCTCTCCAGAGTACGTCACACAGTGCTTGAGGCACTAGGTCATCAAGATTATCCCTTTGGGTTATTGGTAGAAAAGTTACAACCACCACGAGATCCCAGCCGTTCCCCCATTTTCCAAGTTGCCTTTGTGCTACAGAACTTCGTGCAACAGCAATCTCAAGATATACGAAAGTTGTTCTTTAGTAGCGCCAAAGGTATAGTAGATTTGGGAGAACTTAAAGTAGAATCATTTATATTCGAGCAGTATGAAAGTTTGTTCGATTTGTTCCTAGAAATGGTGGAAGAAGACTCTCATGTAACTGGGTCATTAAAGTACAATACTGACCTATTTGATGAGCAGACTATTGCCCGAATCGCCGATCATTTTCAGAATTTGTTAGTAGGAATTGTGAGTAATCCAGAACAGAGAGTAGTAGAACTTCCTCTGTTAAGTGAAGCCGAACAACAGCAGATGTTAGTAGAATGGAACAACACCAAAAAAGATTATCCTGCTGACAAATGTATCCATCAGTTATTTGAACAGCACGTAGAAAAAAACCCAAATGGAATAGCAGTAGTATTTGAACAACAAAAGCTGACCTATTGGGAATTAAATAACAAAGCTAATCAACTAGCACATTCTTTGCAAAAATTGGGAGTAGTTCCAGAAACCCTAGTGGGAATATGCGTAGAGCGTTCAGTAGAGATGATAGTAGGTTTATTAGCCATACTCAAAGCAGGAGGTGCTTATGTGCCTTTAGATCCTACCTATCCCCAAGAACGCCTAGAGTATATGTTCGCTGACTCTCAAGTGTCAGTGTTACTAACTCAAGAAAAATTATTAGCTCAACTCCCCAAAAATCAAGCCCAAGTAGTTTTTCTAGATAGAGATTGGGAAAAAATAGCAACTGAAACACCAGAAAAAGTTAACAGTGAAGTCAGCCCCCAAAATTTAGCTTATGTAATTTATACATCAGGTTCCACAGGTAAACCGAAAGGAGTGTTGATAGAACACAAGGGATTGTCTAATCTGGCTACAGTTCAAATGCAAGAGTTTCAAGTCAGCTCAAATAGCAGAGTCGTTCAGTTCGCATCATTAAGTTTCGATGCCTCCATCTGGGAAATAGTTATGGCTTTAGGTTCAGGAGCCAGTTTGTATCTAGGTAGTCGAGATACCTTAATGCCAGGAGCAGGTTTGAGTCAGTGGTTGCGGGAGAACAAAATTACCCATATCACGATACCCCCCTCCGCTCTGGCAGTTATGCCGAGAGAGGAATTACCTTCTTTAAAGACCATAGTGGTAGCAGGAGAAGCTTGCCCACCAGAGCTAATATCTCAGTGGTCTGTGGGGCGACAATTTGTGAACGCCTACGGACCAACAGAATCAACAGTATGTGCCACCATGGCTGAATGCTCGCCAGAGTGTTCAGTACCACCCATAGGTCGCCCGATCGGCAATACTCAAATCTACATCCTAGATAGAAATTTACAACCAGTACCCATAGGAGTACCTGGTGAAATTTATATAGGTAGTGTTGGTTTAGCTCGTGGGTATCTCAACCGAGAGGATTTAACAAATCAGAGATTTATCCCCAACCCCTTTGACAACTCAAACATTAACCCACTCCTCCCTAATAAGTTGGGATGTGAAAACTCAAAACTATACAAGACAGGGGATTTGGCTCATTACTTAGGGGATGGCAACATCGAATTCCTGGGTAGAATAGACCACCAAGTAAAAATCAGAGGTTTCCGCATTGAAATAGAAGAAATAGAAGCAGTTATCAATTCATGCCCTCAAGTTAAAGAAACAGTAGTAGTAGCAAGAGAAGACAAGCCAAACGAAGATCGACGTTTATTAGCATACATAGTACCCGAAACTCAAACTGCCTCCACCAACCCCGAACTATTAGCTTCTGTGGTTGCTAAACAACTAATACCACAGTTGAGGGAGTATCTGGATCAGCGGTTGCCAAAGTATATGTTGCCAAATGGGTATGTGATGTTGTCAGAATTTCCACTGACACCTAACGGGAAGGTAGACCGTAAAAAGTTGCCAAACCCTGACATAAGTAATCTATCTCAGACTGAATATGTCGCACCTAAATCGGAAACAGAACAACAGATTGCTGAGGTTTGGCAAGATGTGCTGCAACTAGAAAAAGTAGGAATTTATGATAATTTTTTTGAAATAGGAGGAAACTCTTTACTTTTGATAAAGGTAAGTGCTAAACTTCAAAAAATATTGAAAATACAATTGCAAGTGGTCGATCTTTTAAAATATCCAACTATTTATATTTTAAGTCAGTATATAAAAGGTGAAAGTATTAGTAACAATGATTCCAAGGAAGCACGTAATGTCCGTGATACTAACTTAAAAGAAGGTAAAAGCATGATGAAACAAAGGCTAGAACGCAGGAAAAAGCATCGTTCTAGATATCAAGTCAGAGATTGATTATATTTAATTTAAGTCAATAGCAATTAATTTATAGTGAATATTAAAAAAAATGAACCCAGAATATGAAGAAAATTTAATAGACGATCAAGGTATAGCAATAATTGCCATGTCTGGTCGTTTTCCACAAGCAGAAGACACCAATCAATTTTGGCAGAATCTTAAGGATGGTGTTGAATCTATCTCTTTTTTTTCAGATCGAGAATTGCTAGAATCTGGTGTTGAAGCTGAATTAATTAATAATCCTAACTATGTCAAAGCCCGTGCTGTGATGTCAGACATCGATATGTTTGATGCTAATTTCTTTGGCTATAGTCGCAAGGAAGCTGAATACATGGATCCGCAACAACGTTTGTTTCTTGAATGTGCTTGGGAAACAATAGAAAAGGGTGGTTACAATCCAGATACCTATGAAGGTTTGATAGGAGTTTATTCTGGTATTGGCATGAACTACTACTTGTTGAATAATCTTTATCCCAACCACGATAGTGATAATCTATTGGACTCTTATCAGCTAATGATTGGGAGTGATAAAGATTTCCTGGCAACTCGTGTCGCTTACAAGCTAAATTTAAAAGGACCTGCAATCAACGTTCAAACTGCTTGTTCAACTTCATTGGTTGCAGTCCATCTGGCTTGCCAAAGTTTACTCAATGGGGAATGCGATCTAGCTCTTGCTGGTGGTATCTCTATCCATATTCCCCAGAATGCTGGACATTTGTATCAAGAGGGCTTGATTTTCTCTCCTGATGGACACTGTCGAACTTTTGATGCTAAAGGGAAGGGTACAATACCAGGTGATGGTGTTGGGATTGTACTTCTAAAGCGACTAAATAGCGCGATCGCAGATGGCGATTCTATCCAAGCAATCATAAAGGGTTCGGCGATTAATAATGATGGTTCCTTGAAAGTGGGCTACACTGCACCTAGCATAGAAGGTCAAGCAGAAGTTATTGCAGAAGCTCATGCTCTTGCTGGAGTAGATCCAGAGACAATTTCATACATAGAGGCTCATGGCACAGGTACAGAGTTGGGAGATCCGGTGGAAATTGCAGCTCTGACCCAAGCTTTTAGGTATAGTACAGAAAAGAAGGGTTTCTGTGCCATTGGTTCCCTGAAAAGCAATATGGGTCATTTAGATACAGCGGCAGGAGTAGCAGGACTGATAAAAACTGTTTTAGCTCTCAAGCATAAATTACTACCACCAACCCTACATTTTGAACAGCCAAACCCTAACATAGATTTTGCGAACAGTCCATTGTATGTTAATGCTACTCTTTCAGAATGGAAAACGAATGGAACTCCTCGTAGAGCAGGGGTTAGTTCTTTTGGTATTGGAGGCACAAACGCTCATGTAATCTTGGAAGAAGCTCCAGAATCAATTAAGAAAGAAAATTCCCCAGAGCGTCCAGTTCATATATTAACCCTTTCAGCCAAAACCCCAGAAGCACTCAAACAACTGAGAGACCGTTATCAAGGGTATCTTGAAATTCATCAGGAATTAGCAATTGCTGACATTTGTTATACAGCTAATACAGGGCGCGTTCATTTTAACCATCGCCTAGCTGTTACTGCTTCCAACCAACAAGAACTACTAGAAAAAATTAAAGATCCCCAAGCAACAGAAATTTTTTCTGGAGAAATACCTAGGACTAAGATAGCACAGGTGGCCTTCCTATTTACTGGTCAAGGTTCTCAGTATGTAAACATGGGTAGGCAATTGTATGAAACACAACCAGTTTTCTGTCAAGCGATCGACCAGTGCAGCCAAATATTAGAACCTTATCTAGGAAAGTCACTTTTACAAGTAATCTATCCTCAAAACCCAGAAGAAATTGATGAAGCATCATCTCTACTAGATAGAACTGATTACACCCAACCTGCTTTATTTGCTATTGAATACGCTTTAGCTCAATTATGGCAATCCTGGGGAATCCAACCAGATGTAGTTATGGGTCATAGTGTAGGAGAATATGTAGCAGCAACAGTAGCAGGAATATTTAGTTTAGAGGATGGTTTAAAACTAATTGCGATGCGGGGACAATTAATGCAAAAGTTGCCTGCAAATGGAAAGATGGTTTCGGTGATGGCATCAGAGGCGAAACTTCGTCACCTAATTACTCCACACCAAGATAAAATAGCGATTGCTGCTATCAATGGACCGGAAAGCGTCGTGATTTCTGGTGAAGTAGAAGCTATAGATACCATTGTTAAAAATCTAGAATTAGACGGAATCAAGACAAAAGCTCTACAAGTGTCCCATGCATTCCATTCACCGTTAATGGAACCAATGTTGGCCGAGTTTGAAGCGGTAGCTAAAGAAATAACCTATAGTCAACCTCGGATATCACTGATATCTAATACGACGGGGTCAATGGCAGACAATAGTATTGCCACAGCCAAATATTGGGTAAATCATATATTGCAACCAGTGAAGTTTGCTCAAAGTATGGAAACTTTGCATCAGCAAGGATATAAGTTATTCCTAGAAATCGGACCAAAAGCAGTGTTGTTGGGAATGGGAAGGCAATGTCTATCGGCAGAGGTTGGTGTTTGGTTGCCATCGTTGCGTCCGAATAAAATCCCCCTCCTGTCCCCCTTAGAAAGGGGGAGGTTAGAGGATACTGCGCTTTTAAACAATGAATGGCAACAGATGCTTTCAAGTTTAGGACAGTTATATGTACAGGGAGTCAAAGTAGACTGGGCAGGGTTTGAATCTGATTATACTCGTCAGAAAGTACCATTGCCTACATATCCATTTCAACGACAAAGATATTGGGTAGAAAGAACAGAAAATCAACACAAACAACATCAGTTAGAAAATATTGGCGAGACTCTAATTGTGAAACTACTCAGTCAAGGAAAAACAGAAGTACTCACTCAACAACTAGAAAAATCTGTAAACTTTTCATCAGAACAACTCAAACTCTTACCAGAAATATTAGAAGTATTAGCCAAACAACATCAGGAACAATTAGCAGCAGTAACTGTAAAAAATTGGTTCTATGAAATTCAGTGGAAACCCTTAACAAAAACCAACTCAACAACAAACATTAAACCTAGTCATTGGTTGATTTTCGCCGATACCACAGGAGTAGGGGAAAAATTAGCCCAAAAATTACAACAACAGGGTCATAAATACAGCCTAGTTTATCGAGGCCAGAATTATCAAAAACAAACAACAGATACTTATAAACTCAACCCAAATATTCCAGAAGAATTTGAAAAACTGTATCAAGAAATTCAAAAAAATACTCAAACTCCCATGACAAAGCTAATTCATTTGTGGAGTCTAGACGTACCCGAATCAAAAGATTTAACCATTAACACATTAGAAGAAAGCCAATTATGGGGATGTGGCAGTGTGGTAAACCTGTTACAAACTCTACTCAAAAACAGTAGCAGTACCCAACTATGGCTAATAACCCGTGGGTCTCAATCAGTATTATCAAAAACCGAAAATAATATAACAGGATTAGCGGCATCGCCTCTGTGGGGGTTAGGTAGAGCAGTATCCCTAGAAAATCCCCAATTATGGGGAGGATTAGTAGACCTAGACCCACAATATCCAAAAGCAGACGAAATAGAAATGCTGTGGCAATTGTTAGTCAATGAACAAAAAGAAGATAATCTAGCTTTACGGGGAGAAATGTCCTATGTGGCTCGTCTGGCCAATCAAAAACCTCAAGGATTTCCTCAACCCCTATGGATATCATCAGAAGGTAGTTACTTAATAACAGGAGGATTAGGAGCTTTAGGATTACATACTGCCCAATGGTTAGTATCCAAGGGAGCGAAAAATATTGTCTTAACTGGGCGTCGCCCTCCTTCACAAAAAGTAACTGAATCCATAGAAAAATTAGAACAAGCAGGATGCCTAGTCAAGATTTTGTTAGGAGATGTTTCTGTGGAAGAAGACATAGCCAAAATTTGGGATTATATTGAGGCATCTTTACCAAAACTAAAAGGAATAATTCATGCAGCAGGAGTGGTAGATGATGGAACCATACAACAGATGAATTGGGAGCGTTTTGCCAAAGTAATGTCACCAAAAGTGATAGGAACTTGGAACTTACATAAATTAACAGAAAATCAGCCATTAGATTTCTTTGTCTGTTTCTCCTCAATAGCTTCCTTAATAGGTTCCCCTGCTCAAGGAAATTATGCTGCGGCCAATGCCTTTATGGATGCTGTAGCTGGTTATCGTCGTAGCATAGGATTATCAGGATTAGCTGTGAATTGGGGAACATGGGCATCTGGGGGTATGGCTGCTCGTTTAGCAGTGGATCATCAAAATCGCATTCATAGTAGTGGGATCAGTGAGATTGCCCCAAAAGAAGGAATGTATGCCTTGGATTTACTGTTAGGAAATCAATCTGCTAAGGATCAAGTGGGTGTAATATCTGTAAATTGGTCGTTATTAGCAGAATATTGGAGTGCTATCAAAAAAAGTTCATTACTACGAGAATTATTACAGAAGGAGGAATTGACAGAACACGATACATTGAAACAGAATAGTTTACGACAACGGTTAGAGGCTGTAGCTGACACTCAGAGAAGGAAATTGCTCCGACAAATACTACAAGAGGAAGTTGCCCAGGTCTTGGGTTTACCCATCACAAACAAACCAAGTCCAAAGGTAGGATTTTTTGAGATGGGGATGGACTCGTTGATGGCGATAGATTTACAGAACCGATTGCTCAAGCTTTTGGGAGTGAATTTACCTCCAACTTTGACCTTCGATTTTCCCAACATTGAAAAGTTGGAGAAATACATAATCGACCAGCACCTTGTCGCAGTTGGCCTTTTTAAGCCTGAGACCGATCAATATAAACAAGAAGGCGATTCTTTGGAAACTAACCTTGTAGCAGAGATTGAGCAATCATCCGATCTGGAACTTGAGGGCTCAATCGACCAAATATTGGAAGCAATAATCAATTAAATAAAGTTATGTCAAATCAATTCACTCAAAAAGATCGAGTATTGACCGAAAAAGATCAGATTAAGCAACTATCTCCTTTACAAAAAGCAACATTAGCTCTAAAGAAACTAGAGACTAAGCTGAATAATACTTTGCACGAACCCATAGCGATTATTGGCATGAGTTGTCGGTTTCCTGGAGATGCGTCTAATCCAGAAAAGTTTTGGCAGTTGTTGGAAAGGGGCTTAAGTGCGAGAACGGAAGTCCCACGAGAGCGATGGGACATTGAAGCTTACTACAACCCCGATCCAAGTGCTTCGGGTAAGATGCTCACCCGTTACGGATACTTTATTAATGATGTTGAGCAATTTGACCTTGGCTTTTTCGGTATTTCCCCCCGTGAAGCTGTAGCAATAGATCCTCAACACCGCCTACTATTAGAAGTGAGCTGGGAAGCACTAGAGCAAGCAGGACAAGTGTTAGAGCGGCTGGATGAAGCACCAGTAGGGGTGTTTGTAGGTAATGATGGTCATGACTACGAACAGTTAATCCTACAGCACTTGGAGCAAGAGCCAGAGAGTCCATTAGTCACCTATGCAGCAACTGGTAATACTTTATCCAGCGCTGCAGGTCGTTTGGCTTACACCTTTGGGTTCATCGGACCGGCGGTTACCATTGACACTGCTTGCTCCTCATCCCTAGTGGCAATCCATCAAGCCAGCAATAGTTTGCGACTGGGAGAATGTAATATGGCTCTGGCAGGAGGAGTGAAACTACATTTGACCCCAGACTCCTTTATTGGCGCTTCCAGAGCCAGAATGATTTCCGCCGATGGGCAGTGTAAGACATTTGATGTCTCAGCAGATGGTTTTGGAAGGGGAGAGGGCTGTGGTATGGTGCTGCTCAAGCGTCTGAGTGATGCACAGCGTGATGGAGACACTATTTTGGCACTGATTCGGGGGAGTGCAGTTAATCAGGATGGACCAAGTAGTGGTTTGACAGTACCCAATGGACAGTCTCAACAACGGCTGATTAAGCAAGCTCTGGCTCAAGCACAGATCAAGCCTTATGAGATTAGTTATTTGGAGGCTCATGGTACGGGGACATCCTTGGGAGACCCCATAGAGGTAAATGCAGCAATAGAAGCCTTGAAAGAGGATCGTACTCCAGATTTCCCTCTGTGGATAGCCTCGGTGAAGACAAACATTGGTCATTTAGAAGCGGCTGCGGGAGTGTCGGGACTAATTAAGGTGATATTATCATTACAGCATCGACTCCTGCCAGCCCATTTGCACTTAGACCAGCGCAACCCTAAGATTGACTGGCAGCCTTGGATGCAAGTACCACAAGAACTGACACCGTGGGAGATATCGGGTCGTCGGTTGGCTGGAGTAAGTTCATTTGGGTTTACGGGGACGAACGCCCATGTAATCCTGGAGGAAGCACCATCTCTACCAGAAAATCCTCAGGTAGACAGGGAAAGACCATTGCACATATTGGGGTTATCTGCCAAGAGCGAAGAAGCATTGTACCAGCTAGCTCAAAGCTACAGCCAACATCTAGAGAGTCATCCGGAGCAAGCACTGGCGAATATATGCTTCACAGCTAATACTGGAAGGTTGTCTTATAGTCATCGGTTGAGTCTGGTGGCGGAGACAAAAGAGGAGTTACAAGAGAAGCTCAAGGCTTTTGGCAAAGGGGAAGAACTAAATGGTCTAGTGAGTGGGGTAGTGAGTAGCAGTCAATCCCCCAAAGTGGCAATGTTATTCACAGGTCAGGGTTCTCAATATGTGGGCATGAGTCAACAACTGTATGAGAGTCAACCGACCTTTAGAAATGCTCTAGAACAGTGCGCAGAAATTTTACAACCCTATTTAGACAAGCCTCTACTGGAAGTTATCTATTCACCAGAAGCAGACGAATCTCTATTGGAACAAACAGCTTATACCCAACCTGCTTTGTTTGCCATAGAATATGCCTTATATAAACTCTGGGAATCCTGGGGGATTAAGCCAGATGTAGTCATGGGTCATAGTGTGGGTGAATATGTAGCAGCAACAGTAGCGGAAG
>NZ_JAAHHT010000191.1:9087-18547 GCF_010672085.1 Okeania sp. SIO3I5 | reverse complement strand
CCTGACTCCTACTCTAATTTACTTTTTCCTATCCCCTAAAATTCTCAAAATTTTTACCCCAAAAAATACAAAATTTATGTAATTAGGGCTTGCTTTCTTAATCTAAAAGCATTGACATTAATCATGGTTTGAGCTTTTTCAAGTCTTGAAAAAGTACAATGTTTTCCTTATAAAGAGCTGCATAAAGTGAGGATTTTAGGTTGACTATTGGCAGAAAAATCAAGGGATAATTCTTCCTCCTGCCTCCTCTAAATTCCCCATTCCTCCTGACCATTTTTCAATTCAAAATTCATAATTCAAAGTTCAAAAATTTTCACTTAATTGAATAATTTTTGAATTGATAATTTTTAATTTTGAATTGATTTGACTCCTGACTCCTGACTCCTCATTCATTAGCAGCTTGTCTGGCAGTTTCTAACCAACTATCATATTTTTCTTGATTATTTTTCACCCACTCTTGAGCATGACGCAAAATATCTGCTTCTTGGTTTTCACCCTCTTTAATGCGTGAACTTTCTGCATTCATATCTTCTATTGGAATTTGCACTAATTCAAACCACTTTTTAGCAACTGGATTAGCTTCTAGGAATTTCTTATTAGCAACTATACGTTGTTGAAGTATGGGAAAACCAAAATTTTTTCCATCTACAGATGTATCTTTTTCAGTCAAATTTCCCATCTCTTTCGGTAAGGATGTAAAAGGAACTTCTAGCCAAACTACATCTTGATTTCGTCTTAATTCTGTAGATATCCAGTGAGGATTATAAGCATAATAAAAAATAGGCTGTCCTTGTTTGTAGCGAGTCATGGCATCTGCCAGAAGAATTTCATATTCTCCTTGATTATGTTCCACAGTATCTTCTAATTCATAAGCTTTAAGATGATGGTTAATTACTAATTCACAAGACCAACCAGGTTTACAACCAACTAAGTTTGCTTTGCCATCTCCATCGGAGTCAAAAAGTTTAGCAATTTCTGGCTCTTTTAATTGTTTAATGTTAGTAATGTTATATTTATCGGCTGTTTTTTTGTCAATTTCATATCTTTGTACTCCGTTGGGAACCAATGTTCCAACTTTCTCTAATTTTTCTTCACCACCAGAATTTTCAAAGTATTCTTTGTGTTGTGGATCATAGTAAACAGTACTATATTCTAAATCTCCATTGGCAATGGAAATATAAATAGGAGGGTATTCAATTTGTTTTGGTTTTTCTACTTTATAGTCTAATTTTTCTAGACCAATATTGACAATTTCGGTTTGAAATAATTCTTGTATCCAGGTACTATTGGCACTACGAATAACTTTTTGAGAAGTTGGTGCTTGTTGACAAGAGGTGAAAATTATTAAGATGCTGGTTAGGATTGCTCCTAAGATTATTTTGAGGAATTTATTGTTCATTTGGCTTGGATTTAAAAAGTTTAAGATTATAATTCTCTTCAGTAGCAAGGAACTTTTTTCCTGGTTATGAGAAGAGAAAGTTATTTCAGTTATCACTTATCAGTTATCAGTTTTTCTGACTAAAGCCAAGATATTTGAAATACTGAACTTTATTTTTTTCATCCCCTTTAAAAGGGCAGACTTTAGACCTAATTTTTTGGTTATAAAAAAACTGTATCTTAATAAGATGATAAATTCTCTATCAATATTATCAGGTTGAATATTTTGAAAATATTTGAGAGATAGTTTTTTGTAAAATAACTACTAAGAGAGTGTCATTTCAGTTATCAGTACCGATCGCTGAATCTGGAGGCTTGAAATAGATAATTTTCTTTTTTATCTCCTTGAAAAGGGAGGCTTGAAACATTATTTTTTCATCAAAGTAGTAAATATTAAAGTAGGAATAGCTCAAGAGATTAAAATCTGAAAGCTCGAAAAAGTCTCATATAATTTTCAAGTTAGGGTGGCAAACTATTATTTATTTGCATCTTTTTCCCCACTCCCTATTTTCTTTTTTGTGAGCCTTCAGCTATGAGCAATTAATAATGAATAATTATGGCTAAGGTTAAGAGAGTATAATTTGGTAGTAAATTTTAATTATATCTCAATTGCTCAATGGCTTTTACCTCCTATATAATCAATAAAAACTAATAACTTATAGGGTAGGTCCTCTTTTAGCAATTAACAATTAATAATTTAATAATTACCTATCCCTAAAAGGTAGAGGATTGACCAAGAAGGAAAAAAATCAATTTTTTTCCCTTTTCAAGGGGAGGCTTTTAACTTGAATAATGAATAATTATTAATTATTTCCTAAAAGTGTAGCTGACCCCTGAATGGTTCCCCTTTATTACTGAAAAAGCTATAAATTTAAATTGTACTTTGTCTTGCTGTTTCTAACCAACCATCATACAACTGCTGATGATTTTTTATCCACTCTTGGGCATGACGTAAAATATCTTCTGGTTTGTCTTCTCCTTCTTTAATGCGTAAACTTTCAGCATTCATATCTGCAACTGGAATTTCTACTAACTCAAACCATCTTTTAGCAACTGGGTTAGCTTCTAGAAATTTTTTATTAGCTACAATACGCTGTTGAGTTCTAGAAAAGCCAATATTTTTTCCATCTAGTAATGTATCTTTTTCTGTTATATTTCTCATATCTGGTAACGAGGTAAAAGGCACTTCTAACCAAACTACATCTTTACCTGGTTTTAAAATAGCAGATATCCAGTGAGGATTATAAGCAAAATAAAGAATTGGTTGTCCTTGTTTATAGCGAGTAATGGCATCTACTAATAAAATACTATATTGGCCTTGATTATGTTCTACTGTATTTTCTAGTTCATAAGCTTCAATTTGATGGTTTATATTTAACTCACAAGCCCAACCAGCATCACAACCAACTAAATTAGCTTTACCATCTTTATCCCAGTCAAAAAGCTTGGCTATTTCTGGATTTTTTAATTGTTGAATATTAGTAATTTTATATTTTTCGGCAGTTTTTTTATCTATTTGATATCCAGCTATCCCTTCAGGTGTCAAAATTCCAACTTTCTCTAATTTTTCTTTTCCACCAGCATTTTCAAAGAACTTTTCATGGGATGGTTGATAGTAAATGGTGCTATATTCTAAATCTCCATTAGCAATGGAAATATAAATAGCGGGGTATTGAATTTGTTGCGGTTTTTCGACTTTATAGCCTAATTTTTCTAGACCTATATTGACAATGTTAGTTTGAAATGACTCTTCTACCCAGGTACTGTAGGCAGTCCGAATAGTTACAGTTTCAGAATTAGGAACTGGTTGACAAGAGCTGAAAATTATTAATAAGCTGGTTAGGATTGTGCCTAAGATTATTTTTAGAGATTTTCGTTTCATTTGAGTTTAATTTGTAAATTTTAATCTTCAGTTAATTACTCACAACTAAGGGATTGAATGTATTAGGAAATATAAAAAAGAAGATAGGGAACACTTAATTGGGAATAAGCCAAGAAACAATTATTGGTAACAAATAAATTCCTAACCATTCAGCTAGCTAGTATTCAGCATTCAGATGAGTGAACGTAATAATTTTACTTCGGTTAGCTAATGACCTTTTTCTTGATAATTTTTAATTTTCCTGGGAAACTAATTTCTTCTTCGGTGTGATAATAAGTTAATAATTTATAGCTGATAGCTGATAGTTAAATGCTTACATAAATTGATCCTAACTTTAGGACTATGAATACTGATACCCCACACATACATAAGGATATTCATCCCTGGCCTGATTCAAGCTTTAAGATTTAGTTGTCAGACAAGTTTCTTAATACTTAGTGTGACAAACAGTCTCTAAATTCTTGCATTATAGTGAGTGAATCCCTTGATGAGAGATTATAGCATTTCTCAAAAATCTTGCTATATTTGATTGGGTGGGGAATTGTGGAAAGTGTGGGGAGCGTGGGGTGAAGTAAACATAAGAATAATTAACACACTTCTGATTAATAATTAGGGAATAAGCTATTATAGCAATCCTCCGCATATTCGTATCAAAAATATTGCTACTTTTTGGGAATACGGAATGGGCAATGGGCAATGGTTCATTAATGGATAATGGATAATTACCTCTCCCT
Organism: Okeania sp. SIO3I5; assembly: GCF_010672085.1. GTDB lineage: Bacteria > Cyanobacteriota > Cyanobacteriia > Cyanobacteriales > Microcoleaceae > Trichodesmium. The sequence continues at coordinate 14,494 of NZ_JAAHHT010000191.1, read as the reverse complement.
AAAAGGGAGAGGATTGACTAAAAGGAAAAAATTTATTTTTTTTCCCTTGAAAGGGGAGGCTAACAAAGCTGAATTATTTAATTATTTAATTATTAATTATTCGGTAAGAGTTTAGGAGTTTATTTATACTTTTTAATTTTTCACAACCTATTTAGGATTGCTATAGAAGGGTGTTAATTACTTGATAACTGAAGTATCACCAAAGTATAGCATTAATGCATGGGAATTGGTATTAGACTATTTGATTGAATTTTATGATAATTTTGGGCTGAATCAAGATTGAGATTTTTCAAAACATAAAACTCCTCTATAAAATATGAATTAAAATCATTGCAAATGTGAGTTGTGAAACTAGGATGACCTATCCAAGAACTGAGAGTATTATTTTTAATAAAATCAGAAGTGCGGATATTTTTTTTTAATAGTTATATTGATTTTTCTGATTTTATAGCTAGTCTATTCTCTTGGTAATATCTAAGCATTAAGCTAACTCACACCTAACTTTGAGCTTTTTAATTAATAATGAATATAGAGTGCTAAATTAAGGCAAGTGCTTTGAGAGTAAATTTTAATTCCTACTCAATTTTTCAATACTAATACTACCTCGACTTACCAAAAAAATTAAGGTTTAAAGACTCTCCTTTCAAGAAGAAAAAAAGCTGTCTTTGGATGGATGGATTACCTAACCATATCCAATCTCCGCTTGGAAACAAAAAAATTCCTTTTAAGCAATCCTCTTATTAAAAAGAAGAGGTAATTATAAATTATTAATTGTTAATTATTAATTATTGAATCTAGAGCTATTTTTTCAGTTGGGCAAGGCTTGAATCCCATTTTTCCGGTCAAATTCCTTAAACCTATTCTTGTTAACTGTTTTCTTTCTTGGTACAGGTTTCTTTGGGTCTTACGCACCTCTCGGAGTCACACCGCTCTTTCCTACTAGCTTACTATTTATCATTATTAAAGCAGATTTGATATAATAGAAGTTTGCAGTAAAAATTTTACAATTATAGTCATGGCCAAAAAATTACAGGTAGTATTGAATCAAGATGTTAACAAGTTGGGAAAATCGGGGGATGTAGTAGAAGTAGCTCCAGGTTATGCCCGCAACTATTTGATTCCTAAGAAAATTGCTTTTCGCACTACTCCAGGTGTTCTTAAACAAGTAGAACGTCGTAAAGAACTAGAACGACAAAGACAAATAGAATTTAAGCAAGCTGCAGAAGCTCAAAAGACTGCTTTAGAAACAGTTGGTCGTTTCAAAATTACTAAACAGGTGGGTGAAAATGATGCGATATTTGGTACGGTTACTGATAGAGAATTAGTGGAAGTAATTAAGGAAAATACTGGTCAAGAAATTGATAGACGTGGTGTTACTTTGCCAGAAATTAGTAAGGTTGGTTTCTACAAAGCTGAAATTAAACTTCATCCAGAGGTAAGTGCTGAAGTGGAAGTTCAAGTTGTAGGTAGTTAACAGTTATCAGTTATCAGTTATCAGTTATCAGTTATCAGTTCAACTGAAAACATGAATAACTGATATCTGATTGATCCGATCTTAAAAATATTAACTATTAACTTAAATTTTTGAATTTGATAACTTATTTCGTAAGCATTCATCCTTCATTTATTAACAAATTAAAGACTAGCTGAACGCTTACTTTATTCCTACTAATTTATGAGCTACTAAGTTGAATTATAAAGATAAATAACTGATATTTGATTGACTAAATATTAAATGTATTAACTATTAAATGAAGACTTTTAATTTGATAACTTATTTCGTAAGTATTCAGCCTTTATTTATTAATTATAAAGATAAATAAATGATATTTGATTGACTAAATATTAAATGTATTAACTATTAAATGAAAACTTTTAATTTGATAACTTATTCCGTAAGCATTCAGCCTTTTAGTCAATCCTCTCTCTTTTAAGGAGAGGTAATTATCTATTAATGAATTGATTCCTATTCAGTTATGAGTTATCAGTTGAATTTGAAATACGAATAATTAATATTTGATTGACTCGATATTAAAAATATTAACTGTTGACTAAAAATTTTTGCTTTTATTACCTGTTCCTATTCTTATAAATTTCTCAGTAAGCATTCAGCTATTAGCTGTCAGCACGAGAGCAAAAGGAAGGGGTTTAAATGAATATAGACTTTAAAGCCAACTTTTGTAGTAAGATTTAATTCTGATTCAATTAGTAAAGCTTTTATATAAAACTAAAAGTAATAGCTGATGGCTGATAGCTGACGGCTGAATGCTTACATTTCTCAATTGCTTTTACCTCCTTTAAAAGTAATAAAGCTGATAGTTGACAGCTCAATACTTACAAAATAATTTTTAGGTAAATCTATAAATGCAAAGCGATCGCCTACCTCCCCAAAATATTGAAGCGGAAGAAGCTATTTTAGGTGGTATTCTTCTCGATCCAGAAGCTATTAGTCGAGTGACACAGGACTTACGCCCAGAATTTTTTGCCATTCAAGCTCATCAAATTATTTATAAAGCAATGTGGCAACTTTATAATCAGGGTAAACCTACAGATTTAATGACTGTTACCAGTTGGCTTTCTGATAATAATCAATTTGAAAAAATTGGCGGGCAAGTAAAAATTGTTCAACTATTAGAACGAACTGTTTCTGCAGTTAATATCGACCAATATGCTGCTTTAGTTGTTGATAAATATATCCGACGAAAATTGATTCAAGCTGGAAATGAAATTTTTGATTTAGGATTTCAAACTGCGACTAAATTAGAAACTATTCTTGACCAAGCAGAACAAAAGATTTTTGCTCTGACTCAGGATAAACCACAACAAGATTTGGTTCCTATTTCTGAAACTTTAATTGATACTTTTCAGGAGATTGAAGATAGAAATGAGGGGGTTGCTTTACCTGGTCTTGCTTGTGGTTTTTATGATTTAGACGCAATGACTGGAGGTTTTCAACGGTCGGATTTGATTATTGTGGCGGGTAGACCTTCTATGGGAAAATGTGCTGCTTATGATACTTTGGTTTTGCAAAAGGATGGCAGTTTAGTTACTTTGGCAGAGGTTTATCAAAGGCAAGAAATAGAATTATTAACTTTGGGAAAAAATAGGAGGTTTCATCTGACTAAACCTAGCGCTTTTGTTGATGATGGAATTAAACCTGTATTTAGAGTAACGACAAAATTAGGAAGATTTGTAGAGACGACAATTACTCATCCTTTTTTAACGGTTGATGGTTGGAAACCTTTGGGAAAATTAGAGGTAGGAGAAAAAATAGCTGTACCCCGTCGGTTAGATATTTTTGGTAATGTAACTATTCCAGAAAGTGAGTTTTCTTCTCTGATCGATTCTGATAATTTTTGTCTTTTTCCTCTTGTCTTTAAATTAGAAAGGTCACAATTAGCTTTATTTATTAGATATCTATTTTCCTTGGATGGATGGATGAAAATATCTGAAGATGGGGGAGTATGTTTTGGTTATTCTGCAGTTAGTGAAAAATTTATTAGGCAAGTACAACATATTTTGCTGAGATTTGGAATTGTTGCTGCTATTAAAAAAGTTGAAGAAAAGAGAAGTGAAACAAAAAAGGTCGTTAAGGAATTTAAAAGTTGTTTTTCTAATCGGTATTTGAGCAACTCTACAGAAAAATGTTGCTTTAAAAGGTGGGATTTTAGACAAAATTATTTTGATAAAAATTTATGGTATTTGACAATTATTGATCCTTTATCTCAGAAAAATTTTATTGCAGATATTGGTGGTTTTGATGATCAAAATTTCGATTTTTACTCTAGCTGTTTACATTTAATAGCAGAAAATAATTTCTTGGATGAACAATCAGAAAATAAGGAAATTTTTTGGGATGAATTGGTTAGTTTGATGGAAAAATTTGCTGTGCCTAAAAGTTTTTCAGTAAAAAGTAGAAACGGAAAAATAACTTCTCCTAAAAATTTTGAGAACTTAACTACTATTGATACTTTCTATGGCAAAAATTTTCTGGCAGATATGGAAAGTTTTCCATCAGAAAATTTAGATTTAGGCTCGGACAGATTAACCTTAGTCAGACTCGAAAATTCCTGGTGGGATAAATTGAAAAGTCGGGAAATTTTCTGCAATGAAGTGTTGAGTCTGGTGGATAAATTTCCTCAATCTAAACATTCGTCGGTCGAGAATACAAGTATCAAAAGAAAATCGGAGAAAGCTTCTGATAATTTAACTACTACTGATACTTTCTACGGCAAAAATTTATTGATAAATATGGAAAGCTTTCTATTAGAAAGTCTAGATTTCGGCTCGGACAGATTAGCCTTAGTCAGACTCGAAAATTCCTGGTGGGATAAATTGAAAAGTCGGGAAATTTTCTGGAATGAGCTGCTGAGTCTGGTGTCGAAATTTTCCATATCTAAATATCAGTTGCTCAAAAGCACAAGTGTCAAAAAAACGTCGGAGAAAACTTCTAATAATTTAACTACTACTGATACTTTCTATGGCAAAAATTTATTGATAAATATGGAAAGCCTTATATTAGAAAATCTAGATTTTGGCTCGGATAGATTAACCTTAGCCAGACTCGAAAATTCCTGGTGGGAAAAATTGGAAAGTCGGGAAATTTTCTGGAATGAGCTGCTAAGTCTTATGAAAAACTTCCCATCAGAAAATCTAGATTTTGGCTCGGATAGATTAACTTTAGCCAGACTCGAAAATTCCTGGTGGGAAAAATTGGAAAGTCGGGAAATTTTCTGGAATGAGCTGCTAAGTCTTATGAAAAACTTCCCATCAGAAAATCTAGATTTTGGCTCGGACAGACTAACTTTAGTCAGACTCGAAAATTCCTGGTGGGAGAAATTGGAAAGTCTAGATTTTGACTGGGAAAGATTAACTTTAGCCAGACTCGAAAATTCCTGGTGGGAGAAATTGGAAAGTCGGGAAATTTTCTGGAATGAACTGCTAAGTCTGGTGGAAAAATTTGCCGAATCTAAACATCCGTCGGTCGAAAATAGAAGTGTCAAAAAAACCTCGGAGAAAACTTCTGAAAATTTCACGACTGCTGATACTTTTTGTCGGAAAAATTTACTGGCAGGTATGGAAAACTTTCCATTAGAAAATCTAGATTTCGGCTCGGACAGACTAACTTTAGTCAGACTCGAAAATTCCTGGTGGGAGAAATTGGAAAGTCTAGATTTTGACTCGGAAAGATTAACCTTAGCCAGACTCGAAAATTCCTGGTGGGAGAAATTGGAAAGTCGGGAAATTTTCTGGAATGAGCTGCTAAGTCTGGTGGCAACTTTTGCCGAATCTAAACATCCGTCGGTCGAAAATAGAAGTGTCAAAAAAACCTCGGAGAAAACTTCTGAAAATTTCACGACTGCTGATACTTTTTGTCGGAAAAATTTACTGGCAGGTATGGAAAACT